>NZ_CP013659.2:0-300000 GCF_001465795.2 Planococcus rifietoensis
AATTGTTGATTGCAGAAGATGCCTGGCATTATCCGAAAGTGACCCATCCGGTCGAATCCGGCGGTGTCGGCTTCGACTATAAATGGAACTTCGGCTGGATGCATGACACGCTCGAATATATGAAAACGCCGCCCGCAGAACGGTCGAAAGCCCATGGGAAAATGAATTTTTCGATGGTGTATCAATATGAAGAGCGCTACCAAGTGATTTTTTCCCATGACACTGTAGCGGATGGGCGAAAATCCCTGCTCAACAAGCTGCCTGGCACAAGGGAAGAGCGTTTCCTCCAATTGCGTTTGCTGTTTGGATTTTGGATGGCGCATCCGGGCAAGAAACTATTGTTTATGGGCCAGGAGTTTGGCCACTTCGAGGAATGGGAATTCCAGCCCGAACTCGACTGGGCATCGCTCGAAGATCCGCAACATAAAGGGATCGCTGATTTCATGAAAGAATTGCTGGCATTCTATCGGAGCGAAAAAGCGTTTTTCGAACTCGATGATGAACGCGATGGCTTTATGTGGCTCGATGCCGATAACCATGAACAAAGCGTGGCGACCTTTATCCGCAGAGGATTTTTGCCGGAAGACGAGTGTCTCGTGCTGTGCAACTTCTCTGAACATCATTATGAAAGCTTTCATGTGGGAGCACCGCGCAAAGGCTCCTATGAAGAAATTTTCTCCACAAATTCAGCAAAATTTGGCGGTACGGCTGCCGATTTGCAGCAGGCGGCAAAAACGCTCGATGTTCCGTGCGACAATCAGGATTACTCACTGAAGCTTGACTTGCCGCCGTTCACGATGAGCATCTGGAAAAAAAGAAAAGATGGGAGTGACTTATTGTGAATGAAAAAGTAGTTGCTATGCTTCTCGCAGGCGGCCAAGGAAGCCGCTTGAAATCATTGACGTACGATATTGCAAAACCCGCCATTCCTTACGGCGGGAAATACAGGATCATCGATTTTCCTTTGTCGAATTGCACCAATTCTGGCATCACGACGGTCGGTGTCTTGACGCAGTATCAGCCCCATGCTCTCCACCGCTATATCGGGCTTGGCACGCCTTGGGATTTGGATCGCCATAAAGGCGGGGTGACCATGCTGCCGCCTTACGCTGAAATCGATGGCATCAAATGGTATGCCGGCACAGCGAGTGCGATTTACCAGAACATCAATTTCCTGACCAGCTGCGAACCCGATTATGTCGTGATTTTATCGGGCGACCATATTTACAAGATGGATTATGAAAAACTCGTGGAATACCATAAGGAAAAACAAGCGGATGTCACCGTTTCTGTGTTGGAAGTGCCATGGGAAGAAGCGAGCCGTTTCGGCATCGTCAACACCGATGAAGACATGAACATCGTCGAGTTCGACGAAAAACCTGAAAAACCGAAAAGCAATCTAGCTTCCATGGGTGTATATGTATTTGATTGGGAAAAACTGGAACGTTATTTAGAAGAAGACAATAATATTGAAGAATCCACACATGACTTCGGAAAAGATATCTTGCCGAAAATGCTCACGGACCAACAAAAAATGGTGGCGTATCCGTTCAAGGGATATTGGAAAGATGTAGGGACGGTCGACAGCCTGTGGGAGGCGAATATGGATTTGCTTGACCCATCAGCAGGGCTCGTGCTGCACGATCCCGCCTGGCGGATTTATTCGTCGAATCCCCAGCTGCCGCCACAAGTCATCACAGAAACTGGGCGTGTGCAAGGTTCGATGGTCAATGAAGGCTGTGTCATTAGCGGGACGGTCAAACACTCGGTCATTTTCCAGAATGTGCTGATCGATAAAGAAGCGGTCGTAGAAGACAGCGTCGTCATGAGCGGCACGAAAATCGGGCGAGGGGCCCATTTGAGCCGGGTCATCGTTCCACCGGACGTGACAGTTCCGGAAAATTACCGGCTGCTCGAACCGGCAGCGGGCATCACGCTATTAACGCAAGACTTAATCGATTCATGGAAGGAGAGTGGGCAGCAATGACTTTGATGGCCGCAGTGGACGCATCTGTAAAAGTAGCAGGGCTCCAAGACCTGACCATTCATCGATCGGTCTCCTCGATTCCGTTCGCAGGAAGATATCGCCTAATCGATTTCGCTTTGTCGAATTTGGTGAATGCGGATATCAATTCCGTCGGCATTTTCGCTTCGCAGCCCTTTGGGTCGTTGATTGACCATATCGGCGTCGGGAAAAGCTGGGATCTGGATAGACGTAAAGAAGGCTTGTTCTTCCTTCCGACAACCCATCAAAATGGGGGCATCGCGACAGTCGGTTCATTCCGTGACTTTGAAGAGCATCTCCAATTTTTTGAAAAAAGTCGCCAAACGCACGTGGTGGTCACGAGCAGTTTTGTCGCGGGGCAGTTGGATTATAAAGAAATGCTGGCCCATCACCTGGCATCCGGAAAAGACATCACTGAAGCTGTCGGTGCGAGCGGTTCTTTGAAATCGTATATCCTGTCGCGCAGATTGATGCTTGAATTGATCCGTTCCTATCGGGAAAAGCGCATTCTTAGCATCGAGGATTTAGTGAATTTGAAAAAAGCGCCCTATTCATATGGCGTTTATGAATATAAAGGGTATTTCGCCATCATCGATTCGATTCAGCAATACTTTAAAGAGTCGCTCGGATTATTGGACGAGAACAACCGCAGATTGCTGTTTTTGCCTCAAGCACCGATTTATACGAAAGTGAAAGACGAGCCGCCGACCCGTTATTTGGACGGATCAAACGTATCGAACTCGATGATGGCAAACGGCAGCACGATCCTGGGCAATGTCAAAAACAGCATTATCAGCCGGGCGGTCACCATCGGCATCAATGCGAGTTTGGATAGCTGCATCATTATGCAGAAATGCACAATCGAGGAAAATTGCGAGCTCGCTTATGTCATTGCGGACAAAGATGTCTATATCGAAAAAGGCGTGAAGTTGATCGGTACAGCTGACCGGCCGATTGTCCTTCGAAAAGGCGAACGGGTCACGAAGGAGGATTCTCAATGAAGATTGTGATGGCCGCCGCGGAATGCGCCCCTTTTGCTAAAGCAGGGGGCCTGGCTGATGTAATCGGCGCGTTGCCGCAGGAGTTGGCCCGCCTCGGACACGAGGTGCAGGTCATCATCCCGAAATATAGTTTGATCCATGATCGTTACCAGGAGCAATTCCAAAAAACGGAAGAACATTCCTTTGAATTTAAAGACAAAGAGAAAAACTATGCAATCTACGAACTGAATATGCATGGTGTTAGATTCCTGTTTTTGGAAAATGATTCTTATTTTGAACGGGACAGCATTTACGGTCCGGATGATGCCGAACGCTACGCCTTTTTCAGCCGGGCGGTCCTGGATTTCCTGATGCGTTCTGATACGGCTCCGGATGTTCTGCATGTTCATGATTGGCACACCGCTGTTCTGCCATTTTTATTGAAGGAAGATCCGCAATACCAGCAGCTGTCCGGTCGCGTGAAAACCGTCCTGACCATCCACAACATCCAGTTCCAAGGGAATTTTCCGAAAGACGTATTTTTGGAGCAGTACCGGATGGACGAAAAATTTTACGAAAACGGCCAAGTTGCATGGCTCGAAAACTTCAATTCTTTGAAAACCGGTATGTTGTATGCCGATAAATTGACAACTGTCAGTCCGAACTACCGCGATGAAATCTTGACGGAAGCCTACGGGGAACATCTGGAAAACCTGCTTATTGAACGGCAAGCGGATTTGCATGGCATATTGAATGGCATTGATACGGAGGCCTATAACCCGAAAACCGATGAACACATCGCACAGACTTTTAGCGTAGAGGATTTGCAGGGGAAACAGGCGAACAAGCGCGCCATTCAAAAACGCTGCGGTTTGCCGGAACAGCCGGATATTCCCTTATTGACAATGGTGTCGCGGCTTTCGGGGCAGAAAGGGATCGATGTGCTCGAACAAAGCTTGCCTGAATTTTTGGAAGGCGATGTCCAGTTTGTGCTGCTCGGTTCAGGAGAAACGCATTTCGAAGAATTTTTCCAACGCCTTGAAGTGGATTATGCGGGGAAAGTCTCCGTCCACCTTGGTTTCGATGAAGCCTTTGCCCATCAATTATACGCAGGCGCGGATATCTTCCTGATGCCTTCGCATTTTGAACCGTGCGGCTTGAGCCAATTAATTTCCATGCGCTATGGCACGGTTCCGGTTGCGAACCGGACAGGCGGCTTGCGCGATACGGTAGATGAATATAATGAAGACGATAAGACGGGGACGGGCTTCTTAAGCGATTTCAAAGCCGGCATTCATTTCGATGAAGCCTTATCGCGCGCGTTGTCCTTCTACTACAAGCCGGACCATTGGAATGCGTTGATCCATAACGGCATGGCGAGAGATTCGTCATGGTCGCGTTCGGCGAAAGAATACGAGAAATTATATACGAGCTTAAACTGAAGGGTGTGTTGAGAGTGTTTTACTCCAAGGAGCAATTCAAGGAAGAATTCAACCGGCGATTAACAGTGGAAAATGGGGATAAAACAGAAGGCACAGCCTATAACGTATTAGGGAAAATGGTTTGTGAACAAGTGTTGCAGGAATGGGACAAGCAGCAAACGGCCAACCGGGATAGCGGCGATAAACAATTGTACTATCTGTCGATCGAATTCCTGCTCGGCCGCTTGCTCGGGCAAAATCTGCACAATTTAGGCGCTTATAACTTAGTAGAAGAAGCGCTCGGCGAACTAGGCTATAAACTATCGGAAATCGAAGAGCTCGAACAGGAACCGGGGCTTGGAAACGGCGGGCTCGGGCGTTTGGCGGCGTGTTTCCTGGATTCACTCGCTTCGCTCGGATTGCCCGGGCATGGCTGCGGGATCCGCTACCGCGGCGGTTTGTTTACACAGCATTTTATCAAAGGCTTCCAAGTGGAATTGCCGACCGACTGGATTAAAGAAGGGCAGAGTCTCGAAGTACGCAGGGAAGATCTTGCGCTCGACATCCCATTTTATGGGGAAGCCAGCATGACTGTCGAAGAGCAAGGCGTCCGTACGGAATTGAAGAATGCGGTATGGGTCAAAGCAGTGCCCTATGATATGCCGATTGTTGGGGCAGAGGGCGGCACGATCAACACGCTCAGACTCTGGGAGGCGGAACCGTCCGACCGGCCGCTGCCGTATGGGCTCGGGTATTTGGTGAATGAACTTGAGACGGCTAAAATATCCGACCGTCTTTATCCGGATGACGCACTCGATAGCGGAAAGCTGCTGCGTTTAAAACAGCAATACTTTTTGTGCAGCGCTTCTATCCGCACCATCCTTTCGACGCGTAATTTCGCTATCGAAGAATTGCCTGAAAAAGTAGCGATTCAAATCAATGATACACATCCCGCTTTATCCGTTCCGGAATTGATGCGGATATTGATGGATGACTACGAGTTGGATTGGGATACAGCTTGGTCGCTGACGACGCGGACCATTTCCTATACAAATCACACGATTTTGGAAGAAGCGATGGAAAAATGGGAAAGCCGCCTGCTGCGCCAGCTATTGCCACGCGTTTACGAGATCATTGAAGAAATCGACCGGCGCTTCAGGGCCGAATGGGAATCGAAGGAATTGGATGAACAGGCGATCCACAAACTGTCGATCATCGATGGAGGCGTCGTGAAAATGGCCGTCTTGGCCGTCGTCGGCAGTTATAAAGTGAACGGTGTAGCAAAACTTCACACAGAAATCCTCAAGAAACGCGAAATGAAAGAACTGAATGAATACTTTCCGCATAAATTCCACAATAAAACCAACGGCATCACGCATCGCCGCTGGCTGCTTGCGGCAAATCCGGAATTGTCCTCACTCATAACCGAAAACATCGGCCCTGATTGGATCCAACGGCCCGAACAATTGAGTGAACTTGGCTACCTGGCGAACAGCCGACCTTTCCTGGAATCTTTCCAGGCCATCAAAAGGCTGAAAAAAGAGCATTTGATCCACCACCTCGAAAGAGAGCACAATACCATCGTTGATCCCGATTCGATTTTTGATATCCACATCAAACGAATCCACGGCTACAAGCGCCAGCTGATGAATATTTTGCATGTCCAGCAATTATACAAGCGCATTAAAAGCGATCCGAATTATCGGCCGTATCCAAGGACCTTCCTGTTCGGCGGGAAATCCGCCCCGAGCTATCATTTTGCCAAACAAGTCATCAAGTTGATCAATACGGTAGCCGAACGCGTCAATAATGATCCTGTCGCCAGGCGCCATCTGCACGTAGTTTTTGTGGAGGATTATAACGTCAGCCACGCAGAGTTCCTGATTCCGGCAGCAGACATCAGTGAACAGATCTCTACGGCTTCCAAAGAAGCATCAGGCACGGGCAATATGAAATTCATGATGAACGGCGCGTTGACCCTCGGGACCTATGATGGAGCGAACGTCGAGATCTTCGATGCAGTCGGCGAACAAAACGCTTTCGTCTTCGGCATGAGTTCAGAAGAAGTCATGCGTTTTGAGCATGACAAGAGCTATAATCCAAAAGACATTATCGACCAAGACCCATCTATCCGTGAAGCCATTGAAGAATTGGCGCGTGGAGAATGGTCGGATGGCCCTCATAATTCCGATTTCATCGTGCGCCAATTAACAGAACACGGAGACCCGTTTTTCGTCCTGAAGGACTTAGCAGATTATGCAAAGACGCATGACCGTGTGCTCGATGCATACGAGCATCCTGTCGAATGGGCGAGCATGTGCGTAAGGAACATCGCTGCTTCCGGCATTTTCTCAAGCGACCGGACGATCCAGCAGTATTCCGAAGAAGTATGGGGATTGTCGAAAGTTCCGACTAACTGAAACCGGCAGGAGGATGAGCAATGGCACAAGCAAGTTTCGATAATACCGATCTGGCTGATTACAAAGCGAGTGGCGCGTTGGAAGGGAAAGTGGCGATTGTCACCGGTGCCAGCAGTGGCATCGGTCAAGCAGTCGCGATCGCCTATGCAAAAGAAGGGGCGCGTGTGGTCATTGGCTACCTCGATGATGAAGAAGGCGCCGAGAAGACCTTGGACATCATCGAATCCTATGGTGGCGAAGCACGTGCTTTAGGCGGAGACCTTGGAAAATCCGAAAATTGCGATGCGCTCGTGAACTTTGCGCTTGCAGAGTTCGGCGCGTTGGATATCGTCGTCAATAACGCCGGATTCCAATACCCGCAAACTTCGCCGCTCGATATCAGCGATGAGCAAATGCTGAAAACCTTCGAGATCAAGGCGTTTGCGATGTTTTACTTGGTGCGCGCGGCATTGCCTCATTTGAAAAAAGGATCACGCATCATCAATACCGCTTCCATCAATGCTTACCGGGGCCATTCGGATCTCATCGATTATTCGGGAGCGAACGGAGCGATGGTCGCGATGACCCGTTCCTTGGCAAGACGGCTCGTCCGCGAGGAAATTGCGGTCAACGGCATCGCGCCGGGCCCGATTTGGACACCGCTCATCACGAAGACTTTCGGGGATTTGAATCCGGATGTCGCATCCGATTTCGGCGAAGATGTGCCGGCGGGGCGTCCTGGGCAGCCTTACGAACTCGTGAAAGCTTATGTGTTCTTGGCAGATCCGCAAAATTCCTATATGACCGGGCAATTTTTGCATATGAATGGTGGCGACTATATGTCGACATGAAAGCACGGGGAAACCCGTGCTTTTTTATGTGGAATTTCTATGTTTTTCGTGAGCTATGGTAAAATTCGGGTAAGAGGTGGAAAACATGAAAAAGCTAATGTGGCTTGCCGTTTTACTGCTGGGGTTGGCGGGTTGCGTCCCGCTCGGTGAACCGGCTAACCCGAAACCGGCGGAACCGGGGCAACAAGCCGCGCAGGAACAATCAGGCGGGCTTGTTGTTCATTACATCGATGTCGGCCAAGGGTCCGCCGCCTATCTGGAATGGGACGGCTATTCGATGCTGATCGATGCCGGCGATTGGAACGCCAGTGATGTGCTGATGTATCTGGACAAACTGGAAGTCGAAAAAATCGATATCGCGGTCGGGACCCATCCGGATGCCGACCATATCGGCCAATTGGCGCGCGTCCTTGAGACTTATGAAGTCGGGGAAGTGTGGATGTCAGGAAACCCGAGTTCCTCCAATACATTTATCCGGACGCTCGAAGCGGTCGATGAAGCCGGAATTCCATATGAAGAACCACGGCGCGGGGACGAATACGAGATCGGCTCGCTGGCAATCGAAGTGCTTCATCCGAAAGAATTAAGCGGAGACACAAATGGCGATTCGCTGTCATTTCGCATCAGTTACGGGGAAACAGCATTCATCTTTACAGGCGATGCCGACATCCAGGCAGAACAGGAAATGGTTGCGGGCAACTTGCCGCTGGGAGCGGATATTTTGCTGATGGGCCATCACGGCTCTAATACCTCCACAGGCTTGGACTTTTTGCAGGCAGTCGGGCCCGACGTGGCGATTTACAGTGCCGGTCTTGATAACCCTTACGGCCATCCTTATGCGGAAGTGCTGGCGTCTGTAGAAAACGAAGGCGCGGAAGTATATGGCACTGACGTCAATGGCACAATCATTGTCGAGACGGACGGCCAGGAATATAGCGTCGAAACGGAACGGGAAGGCGTCGCGAAAGAAGGCAGCAACCGCTGTGTGGACATCAACGGAGCCTCATCTGCGGAGCTGACGGAGTTGACAGGAATTGGCCAAGCATTGGCGGAAGCGATCATCGACGAGCGCCCATTTGAAACGCTCGATGACTTGACGCGTGTCAGCGGCATCGGCGAGGGAAAACTTGCCGGATTGAAAGAGCAAGGATTAGCTTGTGTGGGGGAGTGAGCAGATGAGAGGGGTATTGGATCGTTTTGAAGACGGCGGCGTGGCCGTCATCATCGCAGAACAAGCCGGGCGTGAATTCCACGTGCCGCTGCGCTATTTGCCGGAAGGCAGCAGGCAGGGCATGTGGTTCACGCTGAGTATCGAAGACGGCCGTGTCGTGGATATCGAAGCAGATCTCAGGCAGGCGAATGAGCGCATGGATAAAGCTGAAGAGCTGCTGGCGCGTTTGCGCAGCAAAAACACAGGCAGCCGTTTTAAGCGAAAATGAAAAAGCGTATGGAGATTTTTTCTCCATACGCTTTTCTTGTGCTTATTTTTAAGTGGATGCGAGTTCGGTCAGTTCCAGGTGATAGTCCGCTACTTCATTGCCTTTATAGAGATTGGTCGTATCGGTGAAGTAATTGGAAATGACAGCGTCGAATTCCTGGTCTTTAGCCGGCAAAGCGACGCGGAAATTCATTTCATATAATAGTACGGCAATGTCATGGTAGGCATCGCTTGTCACTTTGAAGTCACACGAGATCTGTCTGCGGCCGTCCGCTAAGCTGCGAAGCTCAAGCTGATCTGTTTCGATTCGGCGGCCGTTCAATTGAATGATTTCGCTCATCGTCTATTCCTCCGTTCCGTTTGCTGAAAAGCCTTATAGTAACGGTACCATGAAAAAAACACCAAAGCACAATTATGTGCTTTGGTGTCTGATTTTTTCTGCGCGAGTTTCTTGTCGTTTCGGTTTCTTAATATCGGCATAGATCAGTGCGCCGACCAGGAACAACCCGAGGTACCCGACAATCGGGTAGAACATGCTGACGAGTTTTGTGAACCCGACAAAGCTCAAGATGTATGCCGCAACTCCGACGATGATGACGAAGATGCGGAACTTCGCTGTCCCCATCTCGACAAAACGTGCGGAGAAGGAGAACAGCATGCTGACGCCGGTATTATAGATCATGCCGAACAAAATGACCGACATGAAGACGCCAAGTGCAGGCGACAAATCATCTGCGATCTGCAGCATTGGCATTTCCGCCGTGCCGACAACATCGATTTTCGAAAAAATCGCCAAATGGCTCAAGATGATCAGGATACCGAGCCCAAGCCCGCCAATCAATCCGCCGCGTGCCGCGATTTTTTCGTCTTTTTCAGTCCCGCCCATGACGATGGACATCGAAGCGCCGACCGCGATATTGAAGGAAACATAGTTGATGGCAGAGAGCCACCAGTTTGCAACTGCAGATTCCTGTTCTTTGGCGATGGACTCAAGCGCTGAAAACGAACCGTCCATCGTCATTAAACTGTAAGCGGCAAGCGCAATCACGGCAAGAATCAGAAATGGCGTGATGCTTCCGATGATGTTGATGACTTTCTGGACGTTCAGCATAATCGTCAAGATGATCAAAGCGGCCATTACGGTGCTGCCAAGAGCGGCTGACCAGCCGAACTGCTGGGAGAAAATCGAACCGGCTCCGGCAATCATGACGACCCCGACACCGAATAGCGTTAAAATGATGATGTAATCGACAATCGTGCCGATCAATCGCCCACTGATGCCGAAAATGGCTTCTTTATGGGAAGTGGTGCGCATGCGGCTGCCGAGACGCGTCAAGCTCATCCCGAGATAAGCGAAAAGTGCGGTGGCAATCACTGCTGCCACAGTTCCCATCATTCCAAAGCTGGTGAAATACTGCAGGATTTCCTGCCCGGAAGCGAAACCAGCACCGACAATGATCCCGATAAAGGCGCTCCCCATTTTGATACTTTTAAACATCTTGCTCCCCCTCGTTAAGCGTACGAATTTACTTATTTGAAAATTAACCTTTTTCAAATATAGCAAAATTAAAACGTTTTCACAAACCCAATTGGGAAAACAAGAGTATTTTACTAGTTTTTTGAGACGAGATAGGTAACATAATAATATTTGTGATATAGCATTTTTTGGAAAGAAATTAATTCAAGCATAACAAAACCCCTCACAGCAAGTTGCCGTGAGGGGTTTAACTGATTATTAATGGTCTTTATTGGCTACAATGACCAATTTGCCCGTGTCGAGTACTTCTTCGTACTCTTCAGCTTCTTGTTTTGTGAGGCCGGCTGCTTCCAATTTCGCGCGTAATTCATCGCCGCGTGAAGAAGTCATGTTTTTCATGCTGTCGAGGAAGCCTTGTTCTTTCATGCCGACTGATTCTGTATCAAGTGCTTTCGTGATGTCTTTCGTGCGTTTCGGGTCATGGGCGAAAATATAGATGTCGTCATGCGTGAATCCTTGTGTTTCAAGCTTTTCAATTTCTGCTTTTGCTTGTACTGCGTTTTCAACTGATAGTTTAATTACCAAAACGAATCCCTCCAATATTTTCTTCTTACTTCCTATATACCACATGGCAAAACTCTTAAACTATGCGGCGTGTGTTGAAATGATATACTGGGGAAAAACTGGAGGAGTGGTGACCATGAAAATTACGCCAATCGGTATTTGGGGCGGCTACCCGAACAAAAACGAAGCGACCTGCGCTTACTTGATTGAACAGGACGGCTACCGCTGCTTGCTCGACTGCGGCAGCGGAGTGGTCGCAGCGGTACAGAATTATACGGAACTGAAAGACATCGACGCAGTCGTCATCAGCCATTACCATCCCGACCATGTGGCGGATGTCGGTGTCTTGCAGCATGCGGCGATGGTCGGCACGCAATTGAAGGAATGGGAGGTGCCTTTGCCGATTTATGCGCATGACAAAGACCAAGAAGGATTCGCTGCATTGTCCTATAAAGGCGTGACAGAAGGGCGTGCGATCCAGGTGAGCGACACGCTCGAACTTGGGCCGTTCCAAGTGACCTTCTGTGAGACAGACCATCCTGTCTACTGCCTGGCAATGCGCTTTACGAATGGCGAACAGACAGCGGTCTTCACGGCCGACACAGCATGGAAAGACGCACTTGTTCCGTTTGCTGAATCCGCCGACTTGCTCGTCGCAGAATCGAATTTATACGAAAAATACCTCGGCATCATCCAAGGGCATATGAGCGGCAGCCAGGCGGGGAAACTTGCCTCAGAAGCTTTAGCTAAACAGCTGCTGCTGACTCATTTACCGCAGTACGGGGAATTGTCCGAAATCCTTGCGGAAGCGAAGAAAACTTACAGCGGAGATGTATCGTTCGCTGAAATCGGCAAAAGCTATCAATTATAAGCAGAGCAGATAGTTTGAATTTGAAGGAATTTCCTCCTATCCTTATATCATCCGAATTGGATGAAAGGAAGTTGACTCATGACACAACAAACAAAAGAGCTTGCAGTATCCATCCTGGATCTGGTGCCAGTACGCCAAGGCTTTCCGATGGGGCAAGCGTTCGAAGATATGAAAAACCTCGCACGCCATGCTGAGCAGTTTGGCTATAAACGATTCTGGCTGTCCGAGCATCACAATACACCGACGCTCGCGAGTTCCGCGACGTCGATTCTCATTTCCAAAGTGCTCGACGCGACCGATACAATCGAAGTCGGTTCCGGTGGCATCATGTTGCCGAACCATACGCCGCTTGTCGTCGCCGAACAATTCGGCACGCTTGAGACGATGCATCCCGGACGCGTGAATCTCGGTCTCGGGCGCGCCCCGGGAACGGATATGCAAACCGCCCGCGCACTTCGCCGGACAACGCAGGAAACTGCGTTCCAATTCCCTGAAGATGTCGAAGAATTGCAGCGCTACCTCGGCCCGCTCGAAGCACAAGAATCCGTAAAAGCCTATCCGGGTGTTGAGACGGAAGTGCCGTTGTTCATTCTTGGCTCAAGCACATCGAGTGCCGTGCTCGCAGCGAAACTCGGCTTGCCGTATGCATTTGCCGCGCATTTCGCCCCGCAGCAGCTGGAGTCGGCAGTCGCCATCTACCGCAGCCGTTTCGAACCCTCTGATACATTGGCAGAGCCGTACGTCATCGCTTGTGTGAATGTGGTTGGTGCCGATAGCGCGGAAGAAGCGGAGCAGCTTTCGACATCGAGCGACCAGTTTTACTTGAACGTCGTGCGCGGCACGAAAAACCCATTGATGCCGCCTGTCGATACGATGGATGGCCGCTGGAGCTATGCCGAAGAAGCGATGGTCAAATCGATGGCACGCTATACATTCAAGGGCAATGCTGAGCAATTGGGAGAACAAATCGGCCGTTTTGCCGGTGAATTGCCAATCGATGAATTAATGGCTGTGTCCTATATTTATGACCAGGACAAGCGTGTGCGTTCTTACGAAATCCTCAAAGAAGCGGTATCGAATGCTGTTCGATTGCCATGAAATGTTCACCTGAACGGCAGTAGCAGCTGCTCGGCTTCATGTATAATACTAGTGAAACTTGAAGTTTAAAGGTGGTAATAACGTTATGGACTTTCTCTATTTTCCTGAAGATAAATCAGAATATATTCCGGGAATCATCTCGGTCGTCATCATTTTCATCCTATCAATCCTGATCGTCCGTCTTTTGATGAAAGCGTCGCGGAAGCAAGTCAAAAAATTGAACGAGCAAGGATACCCGGTGATTTATGACCGCGGTGAGATGCTGAAAGATTCTGATGAGCAAGCACCAGCAGAACGGCAAACAAATCCGAATACACCGGAAGAGCCGAAAGACACAAACGGCCCGCCGACCAAAAAGCCCTGACGAACCAGGGCTTTTTTTAGTTAGTGAAGCTTGTATACTGAAACAATACTTTAAATGAAAAGAGTTGCCATCATGACAAAAAATTTAGCGGGCGGCTTGCAATGGGCGATTTTCCTAATCGCGTCATCCATTGCGGCTCCCATCGCCATCGCAAGCATCTTCGGTATGGACACTGCCGACACCGCGCTGTTCTTGCAGCGCACTATTTTCGTCCTAGGCATCGCCTGCCTGATCCAAGCCTTTATCGGCCACCGTCTGCCAATCAATGAAGGGCCGGCCGGCTTATGGTGGGGCGTGTTTATCGTCTACGCCGGACTTGTCGGCGTCTTATATTCAACTGCCGAAGAATCCTTGCAAGTGCTGCAAAGCGGCTTGTTTTATAGCGGTATTTTATTCATTGTGTTTGCAGTCACGGGTGTAGTGGATAAGCTTAAACAATTTTTCACTCCGACCGTCACTTTTGTCTATTTACTGCTGCTCGTGCTGCAGATCAGTGAATCGATTATGAAAGGCCTATTCGGCATTTCATCGGAAGGAGATTTAATGGATGTGCGGGTGCTGCTAGCAGCGGTCGCTGTCATTTTAATCACTTTCTATTTCATGTTCCACCGTTCAGCGTTCATCAGCCGCTATTCAGTCCTTCTATCCATCGCTTTTGGCTGGCTGTTGTTTTGGGCGATCGGCAAAGCGCCGAGCATTCCTGAAACTAGTGGGGCATGGATGACATTCCCTGACATGCTGGTCTTTGGGCCGCTCGTCTTTGATGGGGGAATGCTTGTCACGACTTTATTTTTGACCGTCTTGCTTATCGCCAATATGATGGCTTCGGTCAGTGTCATGGAGAGTTTATTGAAAAACGCTTTTTCCATCCAGTCAGAAGACCGCATGAAGCAAGCTTCTGTTGCATCTGGTTTGAACCACTTGCTTGCAGGCTTGTTTTCTTCCGTTGGCCCCGTGCCGATCTCCGGCGCAGCGGGATTTGTCAGTGCGACAAGGACTCCGGGACTGCGCCCGTTTATCGTTGGGGGGGTCATCGTCACGGGCATCAGCTTGTTCCCACAATTAATGGCGGTGCTCGCTTCCTTGCCGGCTCCAGTCGCGTACGCTGTGATCTTCGCGATTTTCTCCAAAATGATAGAGATGGCATTCAACGAGCTTGAAGCGGAACCGAATCGCAAACGAGCTTATAAAGTGGCGGCATTTGGCTTGATGACAGGTGTCGGTTTGATGTTCATCCCGACAGAAAGCATGGCCGGGCTGCCGTCAGCTGTCGCGGCCATTCTGTCCAATGGCTTGATTTCAGGCACCATCATCGCCATCATTATCGAACAAGTAATGACTCGTGTCATACGCATAAAATAAAAACAGGCGTCATAAAGGGAAATCCTTTATGACGCCTGTTTTGTCTTAGTTTTGCTGCTCGATTTCTTCAGTCAAGCGTTCGAGTTCATCGATTAATTCACCGATATAGGCGATCGTGTCGCGGAGTGGCTGTTCGGTCGTGATATCGACGCCGGCCATCTTGGACAATTCGACAGGGGTTTTCGTTCCGCCTGCATTCAACACGCCAATCCATCCATCGACGGCTGGCTGGCCTTCCGCCAAGATGCGCTTCGACACTTGTGTGGAGATGGTCAGCCCGGCGCTGTAGGTATATGGGTAAAGGCCCATATAATAATGTGGCTGACGCATCCACGTCAATTCCGCACCTTCTGTGACTTCGACATCATCTCCCCAGAATTCTTCAAGCACGCCGCGTTTCAGCTCATTGAGCACACCTGCGTTGACGTTTTCGCCTGCGTCGATCTTTTTGTACACTTCGCGCTGGTAGGACGCTTCAAGCAAATGAGTGACAAAGTTATGGTAATAGGTTCTCGCCACAATCGATGAAATGACCCAACGCTTGAATTTCGGGTCTTCGGAATTCTTCAGCAAATGATTCGCCACAAGCATTTCGTTCATCGTCGAAGGCGCTTCGATAAAGTACAGGGAAGGGCGTGCGTTGAACAGGTTCTGCTCGCGGTTCGCGTGATAGAAATGACCCGCGTGGCCCAGTTCGTGCGCGAGTACGAATACTTCGTTCATGCGGCCGGTCCAGGAAATCAGGATATACGGATGGTCGCCGTAAGGGCTCGCACAGAATGCGCCCGTCGACTTGCCTTTGTTCTGCGCAAAATCGATCCAGCGTTCATCGTACGACCGTTCCACCATATTCAAATAATCCGTTCCCATAATGCCGAGCGCATCGTTGATATACTGTTTCGATTCCTCGACCGTAATTTCCGGATCGTATTCGGGGTCCAAGGAAATCTTCAAATCGGCAAAGGTCATTTTATCCAAACCGTGCGCTTTTTGAAGCAGTCGTGCGTATTTGCGCATATGGGGTGCCAATTCCGTCTGAATCAAATCGATTTGACGGTCATAAAGCGTGCGGTCGACTTCCTGGTTGAATAGCAGGTATTCGAAAATATCCTCATAACCGCGCAAGTCAGCTGTCGTTTTTTCGGTCTGCAATTGCATATCATAAGTTTTGGCGGTCGTGTGCTGGTAATCGCGCAGCTTATCGGAAAATGCCTTGAAGGCAGCGCGCCGCAGCTCGGTATCGGTTTCCGCTTCCCAATCGCCTTCGAATGACACGTAGCTAAGGGGGTGGGATTTGCCCCCGGCTTCAAAATCCGGGAAATCCATATCGACCATTTTTGTTGTATTGTACAGCTCATAAGGCGCTTGGAAGACCGAAGAGTAGGAAGCCAATGCTTTCTCGGCTGCTGGATGCAATTGATGCGGTTTTTTGCGCAGCAATTTCTTCAAATAGCCTTCAAACTCCTTGGATTCCGACATCGCCTGTTTTAGCGTGTCTTCCGGCAATTCCAATAGCTCGCTTGTTACAAAAGCGAGGCGGCTGCCGATTTTTGCGGAGAATGCGCTGTATTTCCCGGCGCGCATCTGGGCTTTCGTATCCGTTTGGTCTGTGCTGTAGGACAGGCTCACATAAGTGCCCGGGGCCACCAGTTTTTCAGCAATCGTAAGATACGCCTCAAGTGCTTCCAGTGCCGATTGGGCGTCGGTAATCTGGCCTTGGAACTTCTCGGCATAGGCTGCTGTTTCCTGGTCAATTTCTTCCAAAGTGGCATCGAATGCCTCGGGACTCGCCATCAAACTTTCTAAATTCCATGTTTCTTCTATAGATATTTCTGAACGTGGCGGTAAACTTTTAACCAATGATTTTCTCTCCCTTGTATTCCGGATTTCGAACTAATTCTAAGTATAATATCCAAACTACAAAAAGTAAAAAAGTTTTAAAATTAATAAGAAAATTATGAAAAATAGGTTTAAGCCTTAAATTACGCGGGTATCCACTTAATACAAGGCGGAATGACCGTCAGAAGACACGAGCGGTTTTTACCGGAATCGCCTTTTGACGAGATTATGCACAGCCTTGGCGGAAAATTTGCTTTACTGGCGATATAGCTCTTGTCGGGAACCAGATGAAAATGGTTCAGCCTAAGAAGTTTCAACAGTAACACGTAGGTTTTTTGTGTAAGTGCAACTGAACGCCTGGCTGCAAAGTCTATTGATCACTGAGAGGTATATGTGAGAAATCCAAAGACGGCCAGCGCCATTAAACTGCATAGGCGGGAGTTTGATTCGCCAACATGTACGTTTGTAGAAGAATTGAATAGAATTTTCCGCGTGCGAAAATCCTCCACGGACGAATCGGAGGATAAGGTAAGGAAGAGCATGATCCGAGTTATCGGGTCATGCTTTTTCTATGTCTTCTAGCATTAAGGAAGTTTCTTGGCAGGCATCTTTCGAAACGATGTGGAATAGAGCAGAGGATAACTTTTGCAAAAGGAGTGGACTGGATTGAGTGAAACGGTAGAACATGCAATTCAAGATGAGTATGGAAAAGATTTTGCTTGGTGCTACGGATGCGGCCGTCTGAACGAAGACGGGCTTCACCTCCGGACAGGATGGAACGGCGAAGAAACTATGACTTTCTATGAACCGCGGAAAGAACATACCGCAATTCCGGGGTTTGTCTACGGGGGATTGTTGGCTTCGCTTGTGGATTGCCACGGCACAGGTTCGGCATCGCTCGCCCTTCACCGTAAAAACGGGCATGAGCCGGGCAGCGGGGAAGAGCCGCCGCGCTTCGTGACGGGTTCATTGCATGTGGATTTCCTGAAACCGACGCCGCAAGGCAAGACCTTAAAAGCCGTAGGGAAAGTCGAAGAGATCCATCCGAAAAAATTCAAAGTGAATGTGGAAGTATTTGCAGGGGATGTAAAAGTCGCAAACGGCGAAGTGGTTGCGGTGTTGATGCCATCAACTTTTACTTCTTGAAAAGAGCGCCGGGGACATCCGGCGTTTTTTAACGCACTTTTTTCTTTAAAGTCGATAAGACTTGTAGGGATTAAAAGGATGCTGTATGCTCAATGTATTCAAAGCTCTATTTGTGAGGAGGAACCCGAATGACGGAGAAAGTTTATGTAATTCATGAAAACGAAGAATGGACGGTCCATCTATTCCGGCGCTTGGAAGAACTCGGGGTGCCTTATGAAGATTGGTTTACCGATGCAGGGTCGGTCGATTTGACGAATGAGCCGCCGCAAGGGGTTTTCTATAACCGAATGAGTGCTTCATCGCATACAAGAGGGCACCGCTTTGCTCCTGAAATGGCCGAGGCGAAAATCGCTTGGCTCGAACGCCACAACCGGCGCGTCGTCAATGGCAGCCGCGCACTCCGGCTTGAAGTGAGCAAAGTGAACCAGTACATGGCGCTTGATGCAGCCGGCATCCAGACGCCGAAAACGGTTGCGGTGAGCGGGAAGGAACAGCTTCTTGCGGCAGCGTCCGCTTTTGAGGGCGAATCGTTTATCACGAAACATAACCGCGCTGGAAAAGGGCTCGGTGTCCGATTGTTTCATTCATTAGAAGCGTTAGAGGAATATGTGGGCGGCGGTGAATTCGACGAATCCGTGGACGGCATCACTTTATTGCAACAATACATCCAAGCGCCTGAACCATACATCACACGCTGTGAATTTGTCGGCGGGAAATTTCTCTATGCGGTGCGCGTGGATACATCGGAAGGCTTTGAATTATGCCCAGCCGATGCCTGCCGCCTCGAAGATATCTTTTGCCCGGCAGACGGCGCATCGGAAACACGGCCAAAATTCCAAGTCAT
Organism: Planococcus rifietoensis; assembly: GCF_001465795.2. Lineage (NCBI taxonomy): Bacteria > Bacillati > Bacillota > Bacilli > Caryophanales > Caryophanaceae > Planococcus > Planococcus rifietoensis. Next base: position 18,660 of record NZ_CP013659.2, read on the forward strand.
TGAAGGTTTTGATGATCCAATTATCGCTAAGTATGAACGTTTCCTTAAAGAGAATGGCATCGAAGTGGCGGGCATCGAATTTATCCAAAATGCCGAAGGTGAGCTGTTCACTTACGATGTCAACACCAACACAAATTACAATGCTGATGCGGAGGCAGTGGCTGGCACATACGGCATGCTGGAACTGGCGAAATATCTCGACCATCAGCGGCAAACCCTCACGACTTTTGCTAAGTAAACGGAGATTAACATGAAACAGCACGGCCAGATGCAGATCCGGCCGTGCTGTTTTTCATGCCCAGAGGCTGGACGTTTATCCCCCGTCATTCAAGGGAACGGTTGAAAAAAGGGATTTGTTTGCGGAAGGGAGTGAACTCGCGATGGATAAAGAAACTAAGGAAGTGGAAGAGCAGACGCCTTCGGAACCGGAAGATGTGGTGGACGTGGAAAGCAAAGAATTAAAAACGGCGTCGAAATTCGACGGCATTTATAGCCGTGTCTCTTCGAACCGCCTGGAAAACTTGCGCACAACTCATATCGAAAACAAGGCGAAGGAGTTAGCGCGCAAAAGCCGCCGTTAACTTATTCCTCGCGCGGTAATTTCTCCATAGCATTTGCGACTTCAAACGCCAGATCGTCATTGCCGAATGATTGAAGCACTTCGAGCAGGACGTCGCCGCCGATGTCGTATTCGAACGCTTCGGTTTCTTCCATGGCAGTTTTCAGCAGCTGATTCTCAGCCTGTGATGGATATGCTGCCGTGTAAAGTGCGAGTGGATCGATTTTATGATTGACGCACCACTGGACAAATACGCGGACCATCGTTTCTTCATCTTGCTGGTATTTCTTGATGATAAAATCTTCACGGCTTTCGTATTCCATGCGGGTCACTCCTTTTACAGAATCTTGGGATGTTTTCACAATAGCAGATAAATCATTCGGTTGCATGGACTTCCTGCATTGTTTGCTCTAAAATGGTCCATAGCACTGATAGTATCGGAGGGGAAAGAATGAAATTACTTCAAGTACGAAAAGGCCAATTCGTCTACTATAACAACGAATTGCACAAAGTTTATTCCGTCAAGCCGCTCGCTAAAAAATCGGTTTTGATGTTCCGTGTCAAGGACATGGAGCAAGTAGCAAGCCGCGCTGACGAAGTGTCGCTCTACAAGCCGAAACACATGGATTCGTTCATGTTCTTCGGGGAGCGCTACACATTGCGCGAAGACGTACCGGCAGAAGAGGGCGGCTACATCTTAATCGCTAAGCCGGATCCGGATTATATGGACCATTATTCCTTGAACGAGTTCGAGAAAATCGAATCAGTCGAAGGGAAGAATGTCATCACCACAAGACAAAACACTGTCAAATCGAGAGAATTCTTCGTGATGGTTCCAGGAGAAGAGCAAGGCAGCAACGATATTGCGTATTTCGACAAAGGAAAAGTGTCTGCAGAGCAGCAGCAGCATGATGCACAGCTCGCAGATGATTTGCGCGACAGAAGCTCGATCCGCCCGTCAATCGGCGATGTCTATTTGAACTTGGACAACACAGGAACGGCCATGGTCGTCGCGATCATGGGCGAAGAAGTGACACTCGGAACAGGCGACAAGCTGACGTTCCACGACTTGCATAAAGCGGACAACTGGAGCTATCTCTACAATGTAGCAGACGGCGATTTCCGGTAATAAAAAAAGGCCGCAAATGTGGTAGCACAGTTGCTACGGGAAGCTTGAGCTAAATGAAAGTTGAATATTTGGAGTTTCTCGATACTAAAAAAAGGAAGCCGCAGCGGCTTCCTTTTTTTCTATCCTTTATTTCACCAGGACGTCCTGGAATTCTTCTGTGCCTTCGATTACTTTTTTTGCGTATGGGCATTGCGGGTCCACTGATTTGCCTTCGTTTCTCGCGTGCTCGACGATTTTGCCGACCAGTTCTTTGCCCATGCCTTGCCCGCTGAGTTCTGGAGCTACTTCGGTATGGTCCACCGTCAGTACATCGCCGTTTTCAATATAGCTGACAAACCCGACTTCTTCAGAACCGTCGAGCATGGCAATCCGGTTGTCTTGATGTTGAAAATCCATTTAAATTTCCTCCTTTTTAAAAAGCATTCTACTTACAAGGTATTCCCGTTCTTTTCAATAATATGCATAGCGGGTATGAAAGAAAAAAAGGAGGGATAGCATGGAAGCCAGTCAAAAAGAACAACACGCTGTTAATCAGATCGAAGAAGTTTTCGGTGAGCATAAAGGCTACCGGCGTGCGCACGCAAGGGGCGCGGGCTATAAAGGATTATTTGAAGGAAGTGGGGAGGCAATCGGATTGACCGATGCTGAACATTTTAAAAATACAACAATACCGGTGCTTGTGCGCTTTTCCCATTTCTCACCGGATCCCACTTGGGCCGATGCCATGTCGCCAGTTAAAGGCATGGCGATCCAATTCAAAATAGGGCTGGAAGAGGTGACGAATATCGTGTCGGTGACTTCACCGGTGTTCTTTACGCGTTCGCCGGAACGTTTCGTGGAGATGCTTGAAGTGTCCCGTTCTTTTCAAAAAGGCCGGCCGAAATTGGCAGAACTGGCAGAGCTGCTGACGGATTTTCCTGAGGTGCGGGCGATGTTTTCGAGCATGAAAAAAATGACGGTGCCTGAAAGTTTCGCGACGGGCATCTATCATTCCATCCATGCGTTTTATTTTGAAAAGCACGGCAATAAACAGGCAATCAAATACGTATTTGAGCCGGATGCCGGAGAAGACAAGCGGTCCATAAAGGATATGAAGGACTTGCCTTTCGGCTATTACGAACAGGAATTGGCTGAGCGAACCGCGCGCAGCCCTGTTTGTTTTAAACTGTATGCCATTATCGGCGAAGCAGGCGACCCGACAGACGATCCGACGCGCGATTGGCCAAAAAATCGTGAACGCATCTTCCTTGGTCGATTGGTGATCGAAGCGCCTGATGATGAAGCTGAACAAGCACTGTATGATCCAACCGTAATGACTGCAGGCGTTAGCTGTTCGGACGATCCGATTCTTCAGTTCCGCCGGGGGGCATATCGGCATTCTTACGAAAAACGCACAGCAGAAAATGGATGAGTGCACGCTAGCCATCCGAAAGGCTGCTAGGTTTGCTTTCCAAAGTGAAAAGACAACCCGCTGAGTTTCAACGGGTTGTCTTTTTTAATAGAGCTTGCCTTGCTTATGCAGCACAGTCGATAAACGCTGTACGGCATGGATAAAACAATTTTCACGAAGTGGATACGGGTCCCCGAAATATTGGGGAAGGATCGTATCCATTGTCTCCTGCATTTTCTCCAATAGCAGACGGAACACTTCCGACTCTTCATGGTATTGGGTTTCGCGGCCCTGCAGCCATTCAAGATACGAAACAATGACACCGCCAGCATTGGCTAAAATATCCGGGATGATGATGACCCCTTGATTGTCTAAATATTCATCGGCAACCCGTGTTGTCGGTGCATTTGCGCCTTCTACGATGATCTTGGCTTGGATGTGTTCCATATTGCCTTGATGAATCTGATCTTCGAGCGCCGCTAAAAAAAGTACATCGACGGGCAATGTCAATAATTCATCACGCCCGCGGATTTCTGCCTGGATACCGGATTTATCAAGTTCTGCTTCATCTTTCGGTAAATCCCCGCGGTTGCTTGAAGTGAAGGCGACCAAGCTTGGGATATCGAGGCCATCTTCGTTAAACAGTGTAACGTTGCGGTCGCTGACAGCGATGACTTGATTGTTCAATGAACGGCAATGATAAGCTTCGAGCGCAGCGACAGAGCCGACATTTCCAAATCCCTGGACGGCCATCTTCAAGGGGCGCTCGGCATGCGCCAATGCGGTTTTTGAAAAGGGATTGATGGAATTTTCCAGTTGTTCTTTATGCGCCAAGACGTAATCGTGAATCATGTATCGGAAAGTGAAATAAACGCCTTTTCCGGTCGCTTCCCGGCGGCCGAGCGATCCACCGTTGACGACGCTTTTGCCAGTAAAGCTGCCGAGATAAGGCTTGCCGTGGTGGATCTTTTTATACTCTGCCATCATCCAGTCCATTTCGCGTTCGCCAGACCCCATATCGGGTGCTGGAATGTCTTTATCCGGCCCGATGACATCAGCGAAATAACGGACATATTTGCGCGACACGATGTTCAATTCCTTTTCGCTATAATTGCGCGGATTGATGACGATGCCGCCCTTGCCGCCCCCAAAAGGCACTTGATGAAGGGCGTTTTTTAAGGTCATCAAAAAAGCCAAATTGACGACTTCTTCTTCATTGACCCCTTCGTAAAAGCGGATGCCGCCTTTATAGGGCCCTAAGCTATCGTTATGCTGCACACGATAAGCGGGGATTCGTTCGATTGTGCCGTCTTCCCGCGGGACCCGCAAAAACGATTTATGGATATTGTTCGGCGTGGAGATAATGGCGCTTAATGAGTTGAATGCTTGAGTACGGACGCCATCAGTCAAATCAGGAAGAAATTCCTTTTTTTCGTATAGGGCATCGAGTGATTCTTGAATGATTTTCTTCGTTTCTTCTTCCAATGCAAGCACCTCCAAAATATCGTTACAGTCCTATACCCTTTCGCCTAGCCAGTAAGCTATAGAAAAAACCCGCCATTGAAGTAATGGCGGGCAGGAAATTATTTTTTGCGCTGCATTAATTGAAGTTCGGTATTCAAAGCTTTGAACAATGCAATGACCATCAGAATCATAACGAATGAAAACGGCAAAGCCGCAATAATGATGGTGTTTTGCACAGCTGTCAAGCCGCCGACAGAAAGCAGGATTGCGGCGACGAGCGACTGGGCGATGCCCCAAAGAATCTTGATCTGGTTGCTCGGAAGCAAGGAACCGTTCGTCGACTGCATGCCGAGCACGAAAGTCGCAGAATCTGCGGACGTGATGAAGAATGTGCTAACAAGCAAAATAGCGAGAATTGACATAATCATGCCCAGCGGCAAATGACTGAATGCAGCAAACAAAGTTTGTTCGGTGGAAAAAGCTGTCAAATCAATGCCGCTTTTTTGCATATCAATAGCAGTCGTTCCGAAAGTTCCGAACCAAAATGATCCGAAGATCGTAGGTGCTAAAACAACACCAATCAAAAACTCACGGATTGTCCGGCCTTTTGATACGCGGGCGATAAACATGCTGACGAATGGTGCCCAAGCAATCCACCATGCCCAGTAGAAGATCGTCCAGCTATCCAGCCAACTGCGATTTTCAGCACTAAGAGGAGCGGATTGGAAGCTCAATCCAATCAGGTTTTGAATATAAGCACCAAAAGTTTCTGTATAGATATTCAAGATTAAGATAGTGGGCCCAAGAACAAGAACGAGTGCAAGAAGAGTGATCGCTAGCACCATGTTCGTGTTGGAAAGGTATTTGATGCCTTTATTAAGGCCAGACCAGGCCGACATAATAAACAGCAATGTTACAACACCGATGATGACCATCTGTACCCATTCTTCTTGAGGGGCGCCGAATAGGTAGGCGATCCCACCATTAATTTGAGCAGCGCCAAATCCGAGTGAAGTAGCTACACCAAACACAGTAGCGAATACAGCCAAAACGTCGACCAATGTACCGAGCGGCCCGTTCATCCGATCACCGAATAAAGGTTTTAATGTAGACGAAATGAGTGCAGGTTCTCCTTTTCGGAATTGGAAGAAGGCCAATGACAAGGCGACCATTCCATACATTGTCCAAATGTGGATGCCCCAATGATAATAAGTGCGTTGCAGGGCTTCTTTAAACGCTTCGTCTGATCCAACTTCAGCGGTGGCCGGTTGAATTGCAAAATGCGATAGTGGCTCAGCTGCTCCGTAGAATACTAGGCCGATTCCCATCCCTGCTGAAAACAGCATGGAGACCCAAGTGAAAGTAGAAAATTCCGGGCGGTCGGAATCACGACCGAGCCTGATTTTGCCATAAGGGCTGAAAATAATAACAATAACGAGAATCAGGAGGATTGCCATGATTGTAAGATAATACCAGCCGAAGGCGGTGTTGATGTAGTTGCGAATGGTTCCAGTGCCTTGCTCGAATAATTCTGGAGCAATAACCCCAAAACCGACAGTCAAAATGACAAGTCCGAATGCGATATAGAAAACTTTAGTTGCTTTGTTCATGTTTCCTCCTATGATGTTTTTTTAACATAACTATTAAAGGTATAGGATTGCGATAAAATAGTCAAATGCTTAGCTAGTATTGAAAAATTGCTCTTTACTATTCGAATATGAAAAAAAGATGATAAAATGCCCTGCACTTTGCGCACAGGGCATTCCATTACCAACCGTTCCATTCGTTTTGCTGTTCCTCTTCCGCGACGATGCGCAGATCATCGGCCGAGATGATGAGGATGTCGTATTCGTTCTTTTCGGCATAGCGTTCGGCTTCTTGTTTGATGAACTTCGGCGATCCTTCCGTTTCCTCGTCGTAAATCAGCAGGATGCCGTCGGAATTTCGGAGAAAGAACTTATTTTTCTCGACAAACTGCCACGGTGCCTCATAAGGCTTGTTCGTCAAACTGCGGTGGAAATCGGCTTGGGATAACAGGAATTCGTATTTTTCCTGTTTCGCTTCGTTCCAGTTTTTCTCCTGGTCCTCGAAAGGCGTAAGAATGGCGAAATGCAGCTGTGGAAATTCCTCCTGCAACTCGATCACCACTTCGGCGGCCCAGGTTTCGACGCCCAGCTGGCCGCTCAAGATCACCCATTCGAGCCCTTCGTCGACCAGTGCGCGCAAGCGGTTTTCGAGTGCTTTCTTGATAAAGCGCACCCCTTCGTGCTTGTCGTCGAATATGCCGAGCTCGTGCGGTTTATAGCCGGTGATGACTAAGCGTTTGAGCATATCGTCTCCTCCTTTATGCAAATCAGTGTTATCAGTTTAACGCATTTTCTTCCATTATGGAGAATGCACGGCTCGTTCGCATCATCCGCCTTTCGGTAACTGAATATTCACTCTTATGGTAAGCTAAACGAAAAAAGGAGTGAGGCCAGTGGCCAATATTGAAGAAGTGGAACAGGCGAGAAGCCGCATTCAAAATATCATCCATAAAACGCCGATTGTGCATTCACAGTCGCTCCAGGAAAAATGGGGGCGCCGCGTGTTCTTTAAAGCCGAGCATTTGCAGAAGACGGGCTCGTTCAAGATTCGCGGGGCGGCGAACGCTGTGACGAATGCAGTATCGAACGGGGCGACGCTCGTAACGGCCGCTTCTTCCGGCAATCACGGACAAGCGGTCGCTTATGTGGCCAACGAGCTCGGCATCTCCTCTGTTATCGTCGTGCCGACGGACGCAAGCCCGGCAAAAGTCGCAGCGATCAAAGCGTATGGCGGACAGATAGAATATTGCGGCACGACTTCAGCGGAGCGGATTCCGCATGCCAAGTCGCTGGCGAACCAACTGAGCGGCGTCTACATTCCTCCGTATGACCATCGTGACATTATCGCAGGACAAGGGACAGTGGGCTTAGAGATGGTCGAGCAACTGCCGGATGCTGAATTCATCGTGGTGCCTGTCGGCGGCGGCGGATTGATTTCCGGCATCTTGACGGCAGTGAAAGCAAAGCGTCCGGATATATTGGTGATCGGCGCAGAGCCAGCGCTTGCGAATGACACGGCCTTATCTTTGGAGCGGGGAGAGATTACAGCGATCGGCCCGACCGAAACGATTGCCGACGGCTTACGGACCTCGCAGCCCGGTGACTTGACGTTCCCGATTGTGAGTGAGCTGCTCGACGGGCTGGTGTTGGTGGAAGAACAGGAAATCATCGAAGCGATGCGCGATATCGCCGCACGCACAAAGCAGCTGGTGGAACCTTCAGGTGCAGTTGCCGCAGCTGCCATCATGTCGGGCAAAGCAGGCGCGCCGGGTCAAACCATCGTTGCGGTGATCTCAGGCGGCAATGTCGACCTCCCGCGTTTCGCCGGATTGCTGAATGCTGCTGAAACCAAATAAATCAAATTGCCTTGAGCCGAGCCCTGATCGTTACGGGCTCGGCTTTTTTTGGCGTGGGAAGGCGATTGCATATTAGTGATGAAAACGGTAACATAAAGTTTAAGTATTCTGAACATACCGACTAGTCGGTATTTATAATGAAGGGGGAAGCAATATGCCAGTGATGGATTTATTCGATTTAACCGGAAAGACAGCAATCGTGACAGGAGGCGGCAGGGGGCTTGGTGCACAGATTGCGGAAGGTTTTGCCGAAGCTGGCGCCAATGTGGTGCTATGTTCACGAAAAGTAGAAGCGTGCGAGGAAGTCGCTAAGCAACTCGAAGCGAAGGGCGTGAAAACTTTGGCGCTCGCTTGTGACGTCACCAATCCACAAGACGTTAAAAATGTTGTCGAGAAGACTGTCGAGGCGTTCGGGACGATTGATATTCTCGTAAACAATTCAGGGGCTTCCTGGGGAGCGCCTGTGTCAGAGATGCCGCTTGAAGCATGGAATAAAGTGATGGCGGTCAATGTCACGGGGACGTTTCTCATGAGCCAGGCTGTGGGGGAAGTGATGATTCCGCAAAACAGCGGCAAGATCATCAACATCGCTTCAGTCGCCGGGCTCGGGGGAATCGACCCGCAGTTGATGGATGCGATCGGCTACAATACAAGCAAAGGCGCGGTCATCACGTTCACAAAAGACTTGGCGGCAAAATGGGGGCGCCATAACATCAAAGTCAACGCCATCGCACCTGGCTTCTTCCCGACGAAAATGTCGAAAGACGTGATGAAGCATGGCGAGGAAGGCTTGCTGGCAAGAACGCCGTTAAACCGTTTCGGGACAGACGAAGACTTGAAAGGCGCGGCTTTGTTCCTGGCGGCGAAAGCTTCGGATTATGTGACAGGCGATGTCGTGATGGTCGACGGCGGCATGCACGCCATGTAAGGGAATAAGCCACTGGATGCGGTACATATTTGAACAAAAAAGGGGACGGAGAAGATGAAAGCTGAGGCGAATGTATACCGGGGCGCTGATTTCTTGATAAAAGCCGCGGGTCCGATCTTTACACCTGAACAGTTTACCGATGAACATAAAATGATTGCGAAAACAGCGAAGCAGTTTCTGGAGAAAGAAGTGCACCCGCACAACGAGCGGCTGGAAGGGCAGGATTTCGAACTCGTCCAGGAGCTTTTCCGTAAAGCAGGAGAACTGGGCCTTCTCGCGCACAGCATTCCGGAGGCTTACGGCGGGCTCGGGCTCGATAAAATCAGTAAAGGGCTGGTCGGCGAATCGCTCGGCCCTGCAGGCGGATACGGCGTGGCACATTCTAACCATACATGCATCGCGACCTTGCCCATCACATATTTCGGCACGCCAAAACAGAAACAATATTATTTGCCGAAACTTGCAAGCGGCGAGTTTATCGGGGCTTATTGCCTGACGGAACCGGGAGCGGGTTCGGATGCGCTTGCTGCCCAAACGACTGCGGTGCTGAATGAAAAAGGGACGCATTATTTGCTGAATGGTTCAAAGTTATACATCACCAACGCTGCGTTTTCCGATACCTTCATTACCTATGCGAAAGTGGATGGCAAAGCGTTCACGGCATTTATCGTCGAAAAGAAGCATCCTGGCTTATCGCTCGGGCCTGAAGAGAAGAAAATGGGCATCAAAGGATCTTCGACGCGCCCGGTCATTTTCGAAGATTGTAAAGTGCCGGTGGAAAATGTGCTCGGCGAAGTCGGAAAAGGCCATCTCGTGGCATTGAACGTTTTGAATCTCGGCCGCTTTAATTTAGGGTCGGCCTGCATGGGAGCTGCCAAATTCAGTTTATCGTTGGCACTGGACTACACGCAGGAGCGCAAGCAATTTAATCGGGCCATCTCGGAGTTTTCGGCGACGCAAGAAAAAGTGGCGAAGATGGCGATGCGCATATTCGCTTTGGAATCGCTGCAATACCGCACCGCCGGCTATCTCGAAGAAGCGCTTGGCGGATTGTATGAATCACAGGACCACGGATTGATCGCCAAGCGGATGATGGAATATGCCGCAGAATGTGCCATTTGCAAAGTATATGGCTCCGAGACCTTGGATTTCGTCGCGGATGAAAGCCTGCAGTTGTTCGGCGGCTACGGCTATATCCAGGAATACAAAATTGAGCAAGTGTACAGAGATTCGCGCATCAACCGTATTTTCGAAGGCACGAATGAAGTCAACCGGCTGCTCGTCCCAGGGAATGTATTGAAAGCAGCCGCAAAAGGCGCATTCGACCTGGAAGCTGCAGCGACGCAGGCTTTTGAGGAAATGCAGACGCCGGAAGTTCCATATATCGGGACACTTGCCCGCGAAACGGAAGCCGTGCGGGCGATGCGGCGCGTCTTCCTCAGTACGCTCGGGCTTGCCGCAAAATCCTACGGCGCAGAGATCGGGGAACAGCAAGAGGCGCTGCTGAAACTCGCCGACCTTGCGATTAGCTTGTATGCCGCCGAATCAGCCGTCGCGCGGACGCAGCAAGCACTCGAGCAGAATGAAAAAAAAGCTCAGCATAAAGTGGAGATGACTCAAATATTTATCGATGATGCCTTGCTCGAAAGCGAGATGACGGCGCGTCAAATACTCCAAGGCATGACAGAAGGAGAAGAGCTGGCGCGCTATACGGCGATGGCGACCGGCGAACTCAGCCGCCTGCAGCGCGGGGGAACAGTTGCAGCTAAACGCCAATTGGCCCAAACGATTTATCAGGCAGGGCAATATATCAGTTAAGGGGGAAATGAGATGAAAGTGGTGAAATTCGAAGAATATGGTGGTCCGGAAGTGCTCCAATATATCGATTCGGAACAGCCAAAGCCGAAAGAACATGAAGTGCTCATTGAAGTGAAAGCGGCAGGTGTCAATTATGCCGATACGGCAAGACGTGAAGGGAAATATGTGGTGCCGACCGAATTGCCTTATATCCCGGGCTCTGAAGTGGCGGGAGTGGTTGTCGAAGCAGGAGCAGGCGTCACGCGTTTCAAAACGGGCGACCGCGTCGTCGCCTTGATCGAATCGTCGGGTTACGCTGAATATGCGGCGATTCCGGAGCAAGTATTGACGCCGGTGCCGCAAGGCGTCAGTTTTGAAGAAGCCGTCGCATTGCCGCTGCAAGGCTTGAGCGCTTACCATATTTTAAAAACGATGGGCCGTTTGGAACCGGGCGAAACGGTATTGATCCACGCTGCTGCCGGAGGCGTCGGGACGATTGCCGTGCAGCTTGCGAAACTTTTTGGTGCCGGGAAAATCATCGCTACGGCGAGCACGGAAGAAAAACTGTTCCATGCCGAAAAAATGGGCGCCACTCACTTGGTGAATTATAGCGAAGATGGCTGGGTAGGGCGCATCAAAGAAATCACTGAAGGCAAAGGCGTCGATCTGGCGCTTGAAATGGTCGGGGGCAGCGTCTTCAACGATACACTGAAGACCTTGGCGCCGTTCGGGCGATTGGTCATTTTTGGTGCTGCCAGCGGAGAACAGGCAACGTTCGCGCCGGGCCAATTGATGAAGCGCAATCAATCGGTCATTGGGTTTTTCCTGCCGCAGATCATGCGCAAACCGGAATTATTCCAGAAAAGCTTTCAGGAATTGCTCGAATATATGGATAGCGGGCAATTGAAATTGACGATCGGCGGCACGTATCCACTCGACCAAGCAGCTGATGTGCACGAATTGCTGCAAAGCCGCAAAACGATCGGCAAGCTGGTGCTGAAGCCATGAACGACGTCCAACAAGCCGAAACCAAAGAGCTGCTCGACAAACTCGGATTGAAGCTCGTGAGGCATCCCTTGCCGTTTAGGCTAAACCATGTCAATTGTTTCATGGCAAAAGGGGAGGGTGGCTGGACGATTATCGATACCGGATTGAACAACGACGTTTCGAGAGAGTTGTGGGAGCGGGAAATCGGCGATGATAAGGTGGAAAAGATTTTCCTGACCCATTACCATCCCGATCATTTCGGCTATTCTGGCGGCTTGCAACAAAAGACCGGCGCACGGCTGTCGATGAGCAAAATCGATGCGGACGCAGGAATGAAATCGTGGGATGATGCATTTTTGAATGCCTTGCCAGGCTATTACAAGGCGGTGGGCATCCCAGCGGAAGCGGCGCAGGAAATGGCGGACAATACGAGAGCCTTTCAACTGCTCATTTCCCCGCTTCCGAAAGTGGATCATCATTTCGAGGAAGGGGAGAAAGTGCGCATCGGCCGCTTTGACTATGAAGTGCTGTTCGTGCCAGGACATTCAGATGGCATGGTGTGTTTTTATCAACGCGAGCACAATGCGCTGTTGGCGGCGGACCATATTTTGCCGCGTATCACGCCGAATATTTCCTATTGGTTTCACGGCGACCCGAATCCGCTTCTGACGTATATGCATTCTTTGGAGAAGATCCGTGAACTGGATGTGGAATGGGTCATCCCATCGCATGGCGAAGCGTTCCAAGGGGCTAACAAACGAATCGATGAATTACTTGCCCATCACGAGGAACGTTTGGATGCGACTTGGCGGATGCTTGAACAGCCGTTGACGATTTTCGAAGTGCGCGAGCGCCTGTTCGACCGGCCGTTGACGGTCCATGAAATGCGTTTTGCAGTCGGGGAAACTTTGGCCCATCTTGAATATTTACGCGCCGCGGGCCGATGCGAACGGGTGATGGAAGCGGAGCGCTGGATTTATAAACAAACTTAAAAAGGATGTGTCACGATGAGAATATTGATGGTAGGAGCAGGCGGCATCGGAGGTTATTTCGGTGCGCGTTTGTTGGAAAAAGGAGAAGACGTAACATTTCTAGTTAGGGAAGGGCGCAAGAAAAAGATTGAAGAGGAAGGCTTACGCGTCAACAGCCGGCACGGAGATTTGCATCTCCAGCCGGCTCTTTTGACGAAAACGATGCAAGCCGAGCCGTTCGATATTATTCTTCTCTCGACAAAAGCTTATCAGCTGGAACAAGCCATCGAAGATATCCGTCCTTTCGTCGGTGAACAGACGATGATCTTGCCGCTATTGAACGGCATTGCACATGTCGAACAGCTGGTCTCTGCATTCGGGGAGGACGCGGTGATCGGGGGCTTGTGTTTTATCGAGACAACCATCGGCGAAGACGGTTCGATTGTCCAGACGAGCCCGATCCATCAATTGGTTTACGGGGAACGGGGCGGAAAGCGGACGAGCCGCATCGCCAAATTGAAAGCACATTTCGATGGGACGAAAGCGGAATTTGTGTTGAGTGAGGACATCGATCAGGACATGTGGCATAAATATATGTTCATCACGGCGATGTCCGGCATCACCTCGCTTATGGAATCGCCCATCGGCCCGATCCGCAAGCTGCCGTCCGGCCAATCCGCCATCCGATCGCTGCTCGAAGAACTCGAAGCGGTCATGACGGCAATCGACGCGCCAATCAAAAAAGGGATCGCCGATATCCAGCTCGACAAAGTGAACAGCATGGACGATAGCATGAAATCATCGATGCAGCGCGATATGGAAAAAAACCAAGGCATCGAAGCCGACCATCTCCAAGGGCATCTCATTGAAAAAGCCCAGCAAGAAGGCGTTTCAGTCCCTGTGCTCGAGACCGTTTATACGAAGCTGAAACTGTATGAAGAAAATAACGATAGAAAGAAATAAAAAAACAGAACATTTACAATATTAAAATACTCCTCTATGATTAAACAAGATGTGCAGAAATTTCAAAAAAGACAAAAGGGAGTTGGGAAATGTGAATGCAATTGCTTTAGCTGCTATGGGGTTATTTATATTCGTTCTCGGATACCGGTTTTATTCCAAGTTCGTAGCAGAAAAGATCTTCAAGCTTGACCCGAATTACGTGACACCGGCCCACCGTTACAAAGATGGCGTCGACTTTGTCCCGACCAATAAGTTCGTCTTATGGGGACATCATTTTACCTCCGTTGCGGGGGCTGCACCGATTCTTGGGCCGGCCATCGCCGTTTATTGGGGCTGGCTGCCGGCGGTCCTGTGGGTCGTCTTCGGTACGGTGTTCGCTGCCGGCGTCCATGACTTCGGTACGCTCGCGCTTTCGGTCCGCAACAAAGGGCAATCCGTCGGGACGCTCGCCCACCGTTTGATCGGCCAGCGCGGGAAAGTGTTATTCTTGTTTATCATCTTAATCTTGGTTCTTATGGTCAATGCAGTATTTGCCTGGGTCATCGCGAATTTGTTCATCTCGTATCCAGCCAGCGTCATTCCGGTATTTATCCAGATTCCACTTGCGGTTTGGATCGGCTATGCTGCTTATAAGAAAAACATGAAAATGCTCATCCCTTCTTTGATAGCGCTTGCAATCATGTATGGGACAGCGGTCATTTCCAGCCAAGTCGACTTTTTGCAAATCGACCTTGTCCGCTATATGGGTGGGGAAGAAGGAGCCGGCCTGTTTGGTCTTGGGGCCATTTCCAGCGCATTCTTCATCTGGATTGTCGTGTTGATGATTTATGTCTACATCGCATCCACTTTGCCGGTTTGGAAACTTCTCCAGCCGCGTGACTTCATCAACTCCCACCAATTGATCGTCGGACTGGCGATTTTGTATCTGGGTCTTTTGTTCACGAATCCAGAAATCACAGCTCCAGCAACCAACCCGGGCGCTGACGTTTCCTGGTTCCCGTTGCTCTTCATCACCATTGCTTGTGGTGCGATTTCCGGTTTCCACGGACTTGTGTCTTCGGGGACTTCATCGAAGCAGTTGGATAAAGAAACAGATGCACGCTTTGTCGGCTATTTGGGAGCTGTCGGTGAAGGGGTGCTCGCGTTAATCTCGATCATTGCCGTTATCACGCTATTCCCTGACCGTGCAGCATTCAGCGCTTCATACAGCAGCTTTGCTGACGCAAGTGGCGCGGGGCTTGGAAACTTCATCGAAGGTGCAACGGTCCTTGCTTCCGGTTTAATGATTCCGGGCTCGGTCGCTTCGACGATCGTTTCGATCATCGTCGTCTCGTTCGCTGCCACGACACTCGATACATCAGTCCGTCTTATGCGTTATATCATTTCTGAGCTCGGTGTCGAATACAAAGTGCCACAACTTGAGAAAAAGCATGTCGCGACGTCGATTGCAGTACTTTCGAGCATGGCGCTTGTCATCTTGCCGGAAGGGCCAAACGGATTCGGTTCCGGCGGCTACTTATTATGGCCGCTGTTTGGGACGTCCAACCAGCTGCTTGCTGGGATCAGCTTGCTATTGATTTCGATCTGGCTGCGCAAGCTCGGCAGAAATTACATGATCACCATTATTCCGATGATATTCTTGATGTTCATGACGTTATGGGCCATGTTCCAGCAAGTGTTCCTGCAATGGGCTTGGTACAACGAAGGGTCGAATACCTTGCTGTTCGTCTTCGGGGCCATCATTTTCGTGTTCACTTTATGGATCATCTTGACTGCTGCACAGGCGCTCATGAGCAAATCAAATCCTGGATTTTCAGACGAAGATTTGAAATAATGGCGTTACAGAACGATGCAGGAAACCTGCTGCCAGCAGAAGCTTCATTATTATAGTAGGAAAAGCCAAGGGATCATATTCATGATCCCTTGTACTTTTTTCAGGAAGAGGTGCCGTTATGCCGATCAGCGACAAACTGAAACAACTAATCGACTGGTATGAGGCTGTCTTGGAACATCCGCACCGAACGGAAATCGCCCGGGAACTCCGCAGTGAAGATGATTTGTTCTTATTGATGCTGTATTCGGAAATGCTCGGCATCCCGAATCCAGTCTATTACTATACGCTCGAGCTTTATCCGTACATGATCGAAGAATTCCACGACTGGCATTTGCGTATGGGCATGGAGAAATCGCCGCTGTCTGGAATCCGCTGCTGCTGATATTTAACGAAACGAGGGAATGGCATGGACGTATTATCGAAAAGCATTATTTTTGTCGGAGGCAAAGGCGGTGTCGGTAAATCGACATCCGCTGCAGCCATCGCCTGGCAATCCGCAAAAGCAGGGTACAGGACTTTGCTGGTCTCTACAGACCCGGCGCATAATGTCGGGGACATCTTCAACGAACAAATCGGGGGCCGCACAAAAGAAATCGCCGACAATTTATACGCGCTTGAAATCGATCCGGAAATCGAGACGGAAAATTATATCAAAGGCGTCAAAAACAATATCCGCGGGACGGTCCACACGAGCATGATGGAAGAAGTGAATCGCCAGCTCGACACCGCCAAAGCCTCTCCTGGTGCGGACGAGGCGGCGCTTTTTGACAAACTGATCCACATCATCCTCGAGGAGCGCCAGCATTTCGATAAGCTGGTATTCGACACGGCGCCTACCGGGCACACAATCCGCCTATTGTCGCTGCCGGAATTGATGGGCGTATGGATTGAAGGATTGCTCGATAAGCGCCGCAAGACCAATGAGAATTATACAGCGCTGTTGAATGACGGCGAACCACGCGAAGACCCGATTTACGACGTCTTGCGTGAACGCCAGGAACGCTTTTCGAAAGCGCGCGATATTTTACTCGACGCTAAGCAAACCGGTTTCGTTTTCGTCTTGAATCCGGAGCGCCTGCCGATTTTAGAGACGAAAAAAGCGTTGGAGCTCTTGGATAAATACCATCTCCACGTGAAAACCTTGATCATCAATAAAGTGCTCCCGGAACAAGTAGAAGGCGCGTTTTTCCAGGAACGCAAAAAGCACGAAACGAAGTACATGGATATGATCAAAGAAACATTCCCCAAACAGCAGCTATTGTATATTCCGCTGTTTTCGCAAGACATCATCAGCAAGCAACAGCTTGAACAATTCAGCCAACATTTTCAGGAGGGTGACGCAGTTTGAAAGCATTCGTAATGGAAGCAGGACAATATAAATTAAAAGACATGCCCGAACCGCAAGCACAAAAAGGAGAAGTGGTCGTGAAAATTCATGACGCAGGCGTCAACCGCCGCGACCTTGGCTTGTTGAAGCGCTACGGAGACAACCCGGAAGCACTGATTATCGGATCGGACGGGGCAGGTGTTGTCGAATCACTCGGTGAAGGCGTAACGGCTTTTAATGTGGGTGATGAAGTGATTATCAACCCTGGGCTCCGCTGGGAACAAAACAGCGATGCCCCGCCAGCAGGCTTTGATATTCTCGGCATGCCGGATCACGGGACGTTCGCAGAGAAAATCGCCATTTCCGCAGAGCAGCTCGAGAAAAAACCGGCCCATCTATCGTGGGAAGAAGCAGCTGGTCTCGCTTTACCTGCTTTGACCGGCTACCGCGCGTTGTTCACGAAAGGGCAATTGAAAAAAGGCGATACTTTGTTCATTCCAGGCGCAGGAAGCGGCGTCGCGACATTTTTGATTCAGTTTGCGAAAAACGCTGGTGCGACAGTCATCGTTACCTCAAGAAGTGAAGACAAACTTGCCCAGGCAAAAGAAATTGGCGCGGACATCGCCATTCCGACCGACAGCGATTGGGTCAAGGAACTGGAAGGCCAGACGATTGACCTCGTCATCGACAGCGTCGGCGGGGCTACGTTCAACCGTTCGCTCGACGTATTGAAAAAAGGCGGGCGCATCGTTATTTTCGGTGCCACAACCGCGGATAATGTCGATTTCAATTTGCGCAGCTTTTTCTACGGGCAATATCAATTGTTTGGCTCGACAATGGGCAGCCGCGAGGAATTGCGCGACATGATCCAGCACATCGAACAGCACGATACCCATCCTGTCGTCGACCGTGTCTTCTCTTTGGATGAAGCGCAAGAAGCGTTCGACTATTTGGCGGAAGGCAAGCAATTCGGCAAAGTAGTTTTGCGTGCTTCCGAGTAAAAAATGAAACTTTTTTGATCATCGGCCGTATATAAGGGTAAGAAAGCAATTTGACTGGAGGTCAACCCAATGGAGAACACAGGAATGAAAATACTTGTCCACGCCAGTGCATTTTTCGCCCCTTTTCTTGTCCCGGTGATCGTATTTATTCTGTCGTCTGACCAGGAAGTGAAGAAACTGTCGATCCAAGCTTTATTATTCCAATTGGTCATGAGTGCGCTGATTTTCGCATCGAGCTTGCTGACCGTGATATTGATCGGATTCCCGCTCTTGCTGTTGTTCGGCGCCATCGCGATCATCGTGCCGATTATTGCGATCGTCAAAGCCTTGAACAACGAGCCATACAATTATCCGGTCGTCGGTTCATGGTACCAATAATGGAATGAAATCAGCTTTGCAAAACCCGCCGAGAATATTTTTCGGCGGGTTTTTGTATGGAATCAAGTATGTGAAGTACAAGAGAGGGAAGTAGTAATTTTTATATGGGGGGATTGCGCTCCAATCGAACACTCCATATAGCTCGGACTACGTGGAGAGTATAGTATAGGAAAGTGAGTAGAAAAGCTTCCGCTTTTCGACTGCGTTACAGGGGGCTGCTATCCGAGGGGCGGGTGTTGAGCCAATGTGCCGAAGGGCGCGGCACATTTGTCTCGCCAGCCCGCGCGGTCCCTCAGGAGTCAGCCCCCTTCCACTCCGTCTCTAGCTTTAAAGGGGAAAATCATTTCTTCAGCTCCTTTAAAATGAAATGTAGAAACTCAGCTTATTATATAGCTTGCTTCAGGTAGGTCGAAGAATGAAGTGTCACATGTCTCCATCCACTAAAAATACTAACAAATTTGATCTGTTCAAACAGCGGCCTGTCAGACGCACCATCTCAGGAAGCGATTCCCCCACTAGCCAGCAACTGAATACAGAAGCAAATCTGATTAAACAATCTTCACATAAAGGAATCTCCAAGCCACCGGGCGTCAAGGGTGAGCCGACGCAATAAGACAGGCGCTCTTCCTGGCTTATTGCCAAAGGCCAACCCAAAGCCGGGCGGCGAATAGTAAGATGAAGCCTAAAGCAAACCCCCGAACATTTACACACAAAAACTCTAGCTATCTTTGTTAATGCTCGATCCGGGAAGCGATTCCCCCGCTAGCCGGCAACTGAATACAGAAGCAGATATTTTTGAACAAGCTGCACCCAATGAAATCTCCAAGCCGCCGAGCGTCAAGGGTGAGCCGACGTAATAAGACAGGCGCTCTTCCTGGCTTATTGCCAAAGGCCAACCCAAAGCCGGGCGGCGAATAGTAAGATGAAGCTTAAATCAAACACCTAAACATTTACACACAAAAACTCTAGCTATCTTTGTTAACGCTCGATCCGGGAAGCGATTCCCCCGCTAGCCGGCAACTGAATACAGAAGCAAATCCGATTAAACAATCTTCACATAAAGGAATCTCCAAGCCGCCGGGCGTCACGGGTGAGCCGACGCAATAAGACAGGCGCTCTTCCTGGCTTATTGCCAAAGGCCAACCCAAAGCCGGGCGGCGAATAGTAAAATGAAGCTTAAAGCAACCACCCTCCGAACATTTACACACAAAAACTCTAGCTATCTTTGTTAATGCTCGATCCGGGAAGCTACTATTCAGAGAAGCACCCAACAATGAATGAGACATCTTTTGATTTTCCATCATTCAAATTCACCAATAAAAAAGTGCAAGGGCCTGAGCCGTTGCACTTTTTGTTATTCGAAAATATAAGATAAAGCTTTGATCGCCTGGTCGCAAGTTTCGACGGTGGCGTTTGCTTTTTGGGATAGCTCTTTTAGCGGATGGTGCAGTTTTTCAGGGCGGATGACGATGAGCGGCTTATGGTTCGCCAAAGCGGCGCTTGCGTCCATCGCGGTATTCCACTGCTTGTACTGCTCGCCGAACAAGGCGATAACGAGGTCCGATTTTTCCATCAACACGCTCGTACGCAAATTATTGAAGCTGGACGCTGCGGCATCCTTGAAGATAGCGCTTGGCTGTTCTCCCAGAATCTCTTCGCCGATATTGTCGGAGCGGTCGTGGTTTTCCATCGGCCCGACGAAATCGACTGGCAGATTGAGCGCCAAGGATTTCTTTTTGATTTCTTCGCGCCAGGAACTGTGAATTTCACCTGCAAGATAAACGGTTAATCTCATGAGTCTCATCCTCCATTTTCCATTTCCTCTTAGTGTAGCATAAAGGAGCATGAGCCGGAAAAGGATTCAGACAATTTGACGTTCTCTCGTTTGGACGGGCATACATGAAAGCACATGGTCGATTTTAAAGTGGCGCTTCTCGCGGCGCAAAAAACAGTACGCCTGGAACGAATCACCGCTGACTTTCAAGATTTTGACGCGGCGTTTGCTGATGGTGCCGTCGTTTGCAATGTACATCATGTCGATCAATTGCTGGTATTTGAATGCTTTCAGAAGTTGCGCTTTCATGATAACCCTCCTCAGATAAGAACATTTGTTCTCATTATATACCGGACGGGGGAATGAAACAAGTGAAATGAATCGTGTATAATGGAACGAACGTATATTCTTTTATATAGAAGAAAGGGGATCTTTTTATGAAATTCATCCATACCGCTGACTGGCATCTCGGGAAATTGGTGCAGGGCGTACATATGACAGAAGACCAGCGATTTGTGCTGGATCAATTGATCGAAGCAATCGAACAAGAGCGACCCGATGCACTGGTTATTGCGGGGGATTTATATGATCGTGGCGTGCCTCCGACAGAAGCGGTGCGTTTGCTGGACGATACACTCGCGAAAATCGTGCTGGATTTGAAAGTGCCGGTGATTGCCGTGGCAGGCAACCATGACAGCCCAGGAAGGCTTGATTTCGGGAGCCGCGCATTAAAGAGCAACGGCCTCCATATTACGGGGCCAATCCGTGCACAGTCCGAACCAGTCGTTTTAAAAGATGCCGCGGGCGAAGTCCATTTTCACTTGGTTCCGTACACCGATCCATCAATGGTGCGCCACGTGTATGAAAATCCAGACATCAAAACGCATGACGACGCGATGAAAGCAATCACTGCTCGCATATCCGCTAGCATGGATCCATCAGCGCGCCACATATTCGTTGGCCATGCGTTTGTGACGCCGCGCGGTGAACAAGAAGACAATACGAGCGATTCGGAACGGCCGCTCGCGATCGGTGGTGCAGAACACGTCAGCGCGCAGCATTTTAAGCCATTCCACTATACAGCGCTCGGTCATTTGCATAAAGCGCATTATGTATTGAACGAAACGATCCGTTATTCGGGGTCTCCATTAAAATATTCGATTTCAGAAGAGCATCATCAAAAAGGATTCCATATCGTCGACTTGGCAGCAGACGGTTCAGTCGCTGTAGAAAAGCGCTTGTTCAGAGCAAAGCGCGATATGCGTTCAGTCGAAGGGACCATTGCGGACATCATGGGGCATGAAAGAAGCGATGATTATGTTTTCGTCACTTTGCTCGATGAGACGCCTGTTTTGTATCCGATGGAAAAAGTGCGCTCGGTGTATCCGAACGCGATGCATGTGCAACGCAAAACGTTCGCGAAAGAAGCCGGCGAGTCGACCATCGGCAACCGCCGGAAAATGGACCCGATGCAATTATTCAACGCTTTCTATGAAGAAGTAAAAGGCGATGCGCCGTCTGCAGAAACGGCTGAACTGTTCGGTGACGTGTTGCAGGAATTCCTTCAGGCAGATTCTGAACGTGAAGAGGTGAAGTCATGAAACCGGTCAAATTGAAACTGACGGCATTCGGCCCGTACCGCGACAGTGAGGAAATCAATTTTGAGGATTTGGAAGGCAATCGCTTATTTGTTATTTCGGGCAGCACCGGTTCCGGCAAAACAAGTATCTTCGATGGCATTTGTTTCGCACTTTATGGATCTGCAAGTGGCTCGGACCGCAGTGAACCGAAAAACCTGCGCAGCGATTTTGCCAAAGATTCGGTCCATACATCAGCCGAATTGACCTTTGAAGTGCACGGCACGACTTACCGCATCCTGCGCCAGATGAGCCATGTGAAAACGGGCAATAAAAGCGCGACCGGTGAACGCTATGAGTTTTTTGAAGTGACAGATATGGGCGAAAAGCCGTGCGTCGAGCGACAAATCGTCTCGGAGCTCAATCGCCGCATCGAAGAAATTCTTGGGCTGACTTTTTCCCAGTTCAACCAAATCGTTATGCTGCCACAAGGGGAATTCCGCAAGCTCTTGACGTCTGAAACGGATAATAAAGAAGCGATTTTACGAAAGATTTTCCGCACCGAACCGTACCGTTTGGTGGCCGAGCGGCTCAAGCAGAAAAAAGATGAGGCGCAGGAACGGTTTAAAGCGCAGCAACTGCTTTATAAAGAGCAAGTGCAAGCGATTGCGGGTTCTTTGCCGCAGCGTGAATCGGCTCTTTTCGAAGTGTTCGCACAAGGCGATTTCCAGCGCAGCCAATTGCTCGCAGGGCTTGAAGGGGAAATCAGCCATTATGAGTCGGAAAGCATCGGCCTGCAGGAGCGCTATCAGCAATCTTATGATTTCCACAATAAAAAAATGGCCGAGTTTCACGAAGCAAAAGGCTGGAATGGGCGCTTCGACGAATTAGAAGCGAAAAAGCGCCATTTGCAGGAACTCGAACAACAACTGCCGGCGGTCAAAGAATGGGAGCAGCAAGTCACAGCAGCCGATCAAGCGGGCATGATCACCGGCTTGGAAGAGCAGGTGATGGATCTTGTAGCCAATGAACGCCAAAAACGCGAAGAATTGCGTCGTGCCGAGACGGCTGAACAAAATGCCCAAGAAATGAAGCGGCAGGCGCAGCAAGTGAAGGATGAAGAAGAAAACCGTCATGAGCAGCGTCAGGCCGCACAGCAAGCGCTGGTCCGTTTGCATGATTTGGAATCAGGCGTAAAGGAACTGGAACAACAGCGTACAGCTGTCCAACAATTGGAGAAAGTGGCTATTCACGCCAGAACGGCATTGCAAAGAACGGATGAACAAGCAGCAAGCGCCGAGCAACAGCTGCTGCAAACGAAATCATTCATTCAACAGCTTGAAGAGAGACTAGAGCAGTTCGACGACAAGCGGGACCGCCAGAACCGGTTAGCGGAACAACAGCGTGTCTTGGCGGAGTATCTTCGCTTGGAGCAAAAGCTCAAAGGTTTGGCCGAGCAATCAGCGGGAGATCAGGCAAAGTTTGAACAAACCCAAAAAGCTTATCAATCGATGGAACATGATTGGTTCGCTAACCAGGCGGCGCTGCTCGCATCAAATCTGCACGCCGGAGAAGCATGCCCCGTTTGCGGTAGCTTGGACCACCCGGCAAAACAGCTAGGCAGTTCTGCAGCAGTGAACCAGCAGGCGATGGAACAGGCCAAGCAAGTGTTGGCGCAAAGCGAGCAAAAATTCCGCAAAACGGAAGCGGAACAAGCCGCGGTCCATGAGCAGGCGGCAGTGAAGCGCGAGGAACTGGACGGCATGTCGATTGCGGCTGAACAAGCAGAAAAGCAATTGGAAGCAATACAGGCTGAACAGCATTCACTAACCGGCGAGCTCGAACAATTGCAGGCCGATAAGGAACAGCTGCGCAAGCGCAAGTTGGCATTCGGGGAGATGGAAGACCAGTTATCGAGCTTAAAGAAACAGCAGGCAGAAGCCCAGCAAAGCGCACATGAAAAACGCTCTGCGCATGAATCGGCACAAGCGGTTTTGGAAAGCAAACTGACATCGATCCCGGAAGCGCTCCGTGATCTTGGGTCGCTTCGAACAGAGACCGCAAAAGCGCAGGAAACGAAAGACCGCTTGGAAGCGTCTTGGCAACGTGCGCAGGATGCCCTCCAAAAAGCCGAGCGCCAAGTGTCGGAAGCGGCGGTATCGCTTCGTCATAGCAAGCAGTCCGTGCAAGAACTGCAAGAAAAGCTTGAACATGCCGAAAGCCGTTTTGAGGAAGCGCTCGTGAAATCCGCGTTCGCTACGAAGGAAGCTTATCAAATGGCCAAACTGGAAGCATCCCGCTACGAAGAATTGAAAAAGCAAATTGAACGGTACAAACAAGACCGCCACACGACAGAGCGGCAAACGGCAGAACTCGAAAGTGCGCTCGCCGGCCGTGGTCGTATTGACGTATCGGATGCGGAACAAGCACTTGCCGAATTGAAAGCCGATTACGAGCGGGCGCTTGCTGAATTGAACACGTCTAAAGAATATAAGAACAAAGCGCAAGCGTTCTTTGATGAAGTCTCCGATGCGTCTGCAAAAGAAGCAGCAGCCGAAGCGGAGTTCGCGCGTATCGTCGACCTTTACGATACGATCCGCGGGCAGAACGACGTGAAGCTATCCTTTGAACGCTATTTGCAAATCGAGTATTTGGAGCAGATCTTGGAAGCTGCCAATGAACGCCTGAAACATCTATCGAACGGGCAATTCCATTTGACGAGAAGCGACCGGCAGGAAGCGCGAGGGAAACAAAGTGGCCTCGGCTTAGACGTGTACGACGCCTATACCGGCCAGACGCGCGATGTCAAAACGATGTCTGGCGGCGAGAAATTCAATGCCTCCCTATGCCTGGCACTTGGAATGGCCGATGTCATCCAAAGCTTCGAGGGCAATGTATCGATTGAAACGATGTTCATCGATGAGGGCTTCGGATCGCTTGATGAGGAATCTTTGAACAAGGCGATCGAGACTTTAGTGGACTTGCAGAAATCGGGACGGATGATCGGCGTCATTTCCCATGTGCAGGAATTGAAAGCGGCGATTCCGGCGATCTTGGAAGTGGAAAAGACGAAAGAGGGCATCAGCCGGACACGTTTCCAATTGAAATGACGAGAAACGTTTATAAGCTGTCTTGAACGTGAATGATAAGAGCAAAGCTTGCTTTCGGAACATGTCTTTTGAACAGGGCGAGCGGAGCAGGTCGGCAAAGGGGTTGTAACGATGAAGAATTTCAGTTTTAACGCCAGACTGATTTATTTCGGGGCGATTGTCCTTTTCAGTCTTGGTTTCTTTTTTCTGCAGTTGTCATCGGTCATGGACGGCGGCACTGGCATCGGCTCGATCATCTTGCTTGTATTATGGGGTGTGATGGCCGCTTTCGGCATTGGCGGCATCATCGCGAGCTTCGCCGTAAAAAAGCGCAACAATAAATAGCAAGAGAGCCGCCGCAGAACCCACGATGGTTTTGCGGCGGCTCTTTTGACTGAAAAGGCAGAATAGCGATGAAAGTTTGGCAACTCAATCAAGCGCAAATTCTATGATAAAGTGGAAACAATATGAGAAATCAGGAGTGAATGCAGATGTCCAAACAACTTAGCCCGAAGCAAGTGGTCGATTTGATCGAAGCGCAAGCGGATATCATCGTACCGATCGCGAACGGGGAGCCGATTCGGCTGCTCGATATTCTGGAACACCACGCCCAGGAGCTGGACGGGGTCAAGATCCACCAAATGCTCGCTTTGCGTGACCGTGCCTATATCCGCGGGGAACTCGAGCAGCTTCGCCATGTGTCATATTTCCTGAGCGGGGCGACTCGAAAAGTGTATCAGCAAGCAAAGATGGACCTGGTGCCGAATAATTTTCACGAGATGCCGCGCTTATTGCAAAAAGCGACGAAGATGTCGATGATCATGACGGTCGCTTCGCCGATGGACGAACACGGTTATTTCACATTCGGCACACAAGCCGATTATGTCGCTGAATTCGTCGGCAAAGTGCCATTCATTTTGGAAGTGAATGAACATATGCCACGTACTTTCGGCCGCAATCAAATCCACATTAGCCAAATCGCAGGCTATGTGGAACATCACGCGCCTCTTGCAGAAGAACAAGTCGGTGAAATCAGTGAGATGGACATCCAGATCGCCTCGTCGATCATCGGCGATATCGAAAACGGCGATACGCTTCAGATTGGCATCGGTTCTGTGCCGAACGCAGTCATCAGCATGCTGAAAGACCATCGCCACTTGGGGATCCATACGGAAATGCTGCCGGATGGTGTTGCGGATCTGGTCAATTCCGGGGCGATCGACGGCACGCGCAAATTTACGAACCCAGGCAAAATTGTCGCGACTTTCGCCTACGGATCGAAGAAATTATATGATTTCATCGATGGCAACCCGGCAGTGGAGATGCTTCCGGTAAGTGTAGTCAACGATCCAAGAGAAATCGCCAAAGAGAAAAATATCGTCTCGATCAATGCGACGACAGAAGTCGATTTATACGGCCAATGCGCTTCTGAAACGGTTGGCGGAAAGTATTATTCATCCAGCGGCGGCCAGGTCGATTTTGCCCGTGGCGTACGCTTCGCCGAGAACGGCAAAGGCTATATCTGTATGCCATCGACTGCCAAGAGTGGGAGCTTATCGCGCATTAAGCTGAACTTGGCGCCCCAATCAGTTGTGACGACAGGCAAAAATGACGTCGATAATATTGTCACGGAATACGGCATCGCGCGCTTGCACGGCGTGTCCCTTGCAGAGCGGGCAAAGCGCCTCATCAATATTGCCCATCCGAAGTTCCGTGAAGAGCTAATGTACGATGCGAAAAAGAACGGCTTTCTGTTGTAAAAGACGGCACCGATTGAGTTGAATATCAAAATCCCCAGCTGCAAAAGCAGCCGGGGATTTTTTAATGGACGGTCAGTTCGACACTGCCAATGCCTTCATATTTCGCTTCGTAACGCCCTTTTTCAAGCGGCTTCGGCAAGATGAACGTGCCGGATGAGACAGTCAGGCCGCGCTTTAGCTTCAAGCCATGCGCTTCGAGTTCTGCTGCCAGCCATTTGATGGCGTTCACCGGATGGCCCAACACTTCAGACGAGCTTCCGGAAGCAATCGGTTCGCCGTCGAGGAGTAACTCGCCGCGGACTTGATCGAGTTGATCGTAGGAATGGCTCTTTGCAGGTTCGCCGACCACAATGCGGCCAGCCACTGCGCTGTCTGCGATGACTTGCCCGAGTGTGATGTTCGGGAACCACTCGGTGAATCGCGAGTCGGGAACTTCGATACCCGGGGCCACCAAGGTTTTTTCAAGAATCGTCGCTGTTGAATCGGCGGCATCGATGTCTTCCTGGATGAGGAAGATCAATTCGATTTCGATCAATGGAGAAAGCATGGATGAAAGCTCAATGGTATTGCCGGAAATGGCGGGAGCGGTCAATGCGCCGTACAGTGGTTTTTCGGAGCTGAACAATTGCTGTGTCTCAGGGCTCGTCAAACTGATTTTATAGCCTGCGAGTGGTTCGCCGTTCTGTGCTTTTTTGTCTGTCACCACCTGCTGCACCTCGTATGCGAGGCGGGAGTTGATTGATTCAGGAATCTGGTCTTTCCCGAAAGCTTGACGGTTTTCATATGCGCTGTACAGGCGTTTTGCGTATTCGTGTTTCTCTGAGTCGAATGGTCCCATTATTCAGTCTCCTTTCTTTGATTTCATCATATCATTTTACGTCTGGCGCTGGCAGGCGGAGAAGGGAAATTTGCTTTTCGATTGGCTTATCTTATAAGATGATAGGGACAAGCTAGAAAAAGGAGCGGCATACATTATGGGAGAAATTAGCAGAGAGCTACATGATTTCATTTTAGAAAATAAAAATTCCATGGTTGAAGAATGGCTGGAAACACGCGGCAATCATGCGAATACCGTTTACTCTGCTCAAGCATCTGACGACACGGTAGAAAAGCTGAGAAAGGAATCGGTTGGCTTTATCGAGGCCGTCACGGCGATTTTTATCCATGATAAAGAAGAATCGCTTGCCTATGTTGAAGATTGGTCATCGACAATTGCCAAAGAACGCGCCCAACAATCCGTGCCTCTTTATGAAGTCATGGAGCATCTAGGGCAATTGCGTAAAATCTATTGGACTTGTGTCCGCCATTTCTTTGAAGAAGTCGATAGAGCGAATAGCCAGGACGCATTGCGCTGGAGCGAAATGCTGAATGATATGTTCGACTTTATCATCGAAAGCTTCGCGCGCCATCATCACGAAGCCCACCAGCGTTTGCTGGCGAGCCAGCAGGAAGTGATCGACGAATTGAGCAGCCCGGTCATTCCGATTCGTAAAGGCGTGGGCATTTTGCCGTTGGTCGGCGGGATCGATACATACCGCGCCAAAGTGATTTTGGAAACGGCTCTTGAAGAAAGTGCCAAGCAGCAATTGACGACGCTCTATATCGACCTGTCAGCGGTGCCGATCGTCGATACGATGGTGGCGCATCAATTGTTCCAGCTAATGGATTCATTGAGAATCATCGGCGTGGAATCGGTCCTATCCGGCATCCGTCCAGAAATTGCACAGACCGCCGTAACGCTCGGCATCGATTTCAAAAATATCAAAGTCTACGCCAACCTGATGCAGGCGCTGGATGCACCCGAACATTAAAAAAGAGCCGTTCTCTTTGAGAGCGGCTCTTTTTGCGTTATAGCACGTATAAGTAGACGGCAAGGAAGTGGCATGTGCTTCCGAGCAAGATGAAAATATGGAAAATCTCGTGGAATCCGAGGTAACGCGAAGAGAGGAAGTCCGGCTTGAGCCAATAAATGACACCGCCGACCGTGTACAGAAGGCCGCCGGCAACGAGCAGCCATAATCCGGCAGCGGGCAGGCTGGAGGCGAGCGGGCCCACTGCGAAGATGATGATCCAGCCCATCAAAATGTAGATGGCAGTCGACAGCCATCGCGGCGAATGAAACCAAATCATCTTGAAAAGAATGCCGCTGATGCCAAGAGCGGCAACTACAGCGAAAATCGACCAGCCGAGCGTGCCTTCAAGCGCAATCAAGCAAAACGGCGCATAGGAACCGGCAATCAGCAAGAAAATCATGGAATGGTCCAGTTTACGGAAAAAGGCGATGATTCCTGGGCGGGCTTTGACGGAATGATAAACCGTTGAAGCTGTATACAACAGGATCAAACTGATGCCAAAAATGACGACCGCTGTAATGTGTGATGCAGGCGCTTGCGTGTAGGCAGCTTTGATGGCCATCGCAAGCAATGCGGTAAAGGACAAAAGGGCTCCCGCCAAATGGGACAAAGCGTTAAAAGGCTCTCGGATAAATGCAGTCATGGATCTGTACCTCCTGATACGTAGTTATTGAAACTACATATAATAATATACGCATTCATTTCGTCGGTCAAGTTTGTCGGCTTTTGCATCATAGGGTAAAATAGGGAAATAGAAGTTGAGGTGAAGCGAATGAAAAGCATCGATCGGCTCATTGGCCAATTGGCTCTCGATAGCCAAATCCGCACAAGCGATATTCCGAAAATCGATTTATACGTGGATCAGGTCATCCAATTATTCGAGACAGCCTTCCACGACACGAAAAGGCAGCCAGACGATAAAATATTGACGAAGACGATGATCAATAATTATGCCAAGGGAAAATTATTCTACCCCGTGCAGCATAAAAAGTACACACCTGACCATATTATGCTCATCAGCTTGATCTACCAGATGAAAAGTACCCTTTCAATCAATGACGTTAAAAAGGTGCTGGAGAAAGTGAACGAACAAGCACAGGCGCGGGAACTGGATCTATCCGTGTTCTACGAAACTTATCTTGCGCTTCAAGAGGACAATCACGACGCGTTCAAAGAAGAGCTTGAGCGGCAAGCGGAGGCCGTTGCCCATACGCAAAGCGAGCAGGACGGCGAACTTGCCAAGGTGCTGTTCATTGCATCGCTGGTCCATAAAAGCAATTTGTACAGAAGGGCCGCTGAAAAACTGGCCGATGAATTGGTAAGGGAGGAAGCCGATGGCAAAAATTCTTATTGACGCAGACGGCTGTCCCGTGGTCGATTTGACGATTGGGCTGGCTAAGCGGTTCAATTGGCCGGTGCTGCTCATTTGCGATACGTCTCACGAAATGTACCGTGAAGGAGCGGAGACGCTGACGGTATCAAAAGGAGCGGATGCGGTCGATTTTGTGTTGGTGAACCGTGTGCAACCTGGCGATATCGTCGTTACGCAGGATTATGGGCTCGCTGCGATGGTACTCGCGAAACGCGGCGTGCCGATCGACCAGAACGGGCGGGTTTACAATGAAGGCAATATTGAACAATTGCTCCACGGCCGCCACGTCGCCAAAAAAATCCGCCAAAGTGGAGGGCGCATGAAAGGCCCGAAAAAGCGCCAGCAAGCCGACAACGACAAGTTTCGCGATAGCTTGACGCATCTATTGGAAGATTGAAAGGCCCGCCGTGTTGCGGGCCTTTTTCAATAACGCGTTCTGTACTTTGGTGCGAGTAATTTTCTGCCAATGGGGAATAGAAAGGGATATGAATCGATGGGGAGGAATATGCCATGAAAAAAATAGCGGTTATCGTAACGAACCATAAAGATTTAGGGCATCGCGGAAAAAAGACAGGCTTATGGCTACGGGAATTGACGGATTTCTACCATGAAGTAAAAGATGATTTCGAAGTCGATATCATCAGCCCGAAAGCCGAAAAAGTGCCGATCGATCCGAGAAGCCTTCCGGCCGCAGCCCTCAATGGGCGGACGCGCCAATATTACCTGGACAAAAAAATCCAGCGCCAATTGGACCGGCCGCTGACGCCAGATGAAGCGAAAGCCAATGAATATGCCGGCATTTACTTTACCGGCGGTCACGGAACGATGTGGGATTTTCCGGACAATAAGGAATTGCAGCGGATGACGGCGGGCATTTATGAAAAAGGCGGCATCGTGGCAGCTGTCTGCCACGGGCCAAGCGGTTTATTGAACGTCCGCCTATCCGACGGCAGCCCCTTGTTATCGGGTCATCTCGCTACCGGTTTTTCGGATCTGGAAGAAAAGCTCCTCGGGCTCTATAAAGACATTCCGTTTTCCTTGCAGCATGAAATGAAAGAGCGGGGCGCACTTGTTCAAATCGCCCAGCTTCCGCTCGAAGCATGCGTCATCGAGTCGGGCCGCTTGATCACAGGGCAAAATCCGGCTTCAGCATCAGGCGTTGGGGAAAAGATGCGCGAGCAATTGAACGATATGGAGCGCTATTCGTAACGAGCGAGCATCAAGGGGCTAAGGCGATCTTGAGTAAAAAAAATCGGGGTGGCTTAAAAATCGGCATTCAGGGTATATAGAAGAGAAGTGACAGAAAGACGCAATATTTTGGAGGGATTCTGATGAAGAGATCAACGATGAATACAGTAGTAGGCAGCGCACTTGCAGCAGCTGCAGGGGTTTTCGTCTACAAAGCCTATCAAGAGAAAAACACGGTGCGTGTAGAAGAAGACCACGACATGCGCAACAGCCGAGCGATCGATGAGCGCGAAAGTGTCTACGCCATCGAAGATTCAAGTGAACAGGGACTCTCGCAATTGGATTCAGCTTACCGTGAAGAATGGCAAGCGAATGCTTTTCCGCAAACCCAGAAAGAATTGCGTGAACTGGAAGAAGACAAATAAATCAAACGAGCGAGCGAAGGCAGAAAAACATCTGCCTTCGCTTTTTCTTCGTGTATGATTTAAGTGTGGAACTAAATTTGAAAGGAGTGTCAGCAAGTGTGGATCCGAAAGCCATTTTTTGAATACACAGCAGGAATATTATTACTCGCCCTTACATTATACGTACTCAGCAAGTTGGACTATATTTGGGAACCGATTCGCATCATCATCACGACGTTATTTGCGCCGATCGTCATCGCCGGAATTCTATACTATCTGCTCCGGCCGTTGGTCCGTGTGCTCGCCCGCCGCATGCCGAAGATCGCCGGCATCGGAATTGTTTTCACGGTAATCGCGCTGGCGTTTGCAAGCCTCGTCTATTTCTTCGGGCCGACTTTGATCGAACAAGGGGAAAGCCTGGTGGATTTGGCGCCCGAGAAGATGGAGGAAATGAGTTCGGAATCGAACAATCTCTTGAAAGGATTTGAATTCGGCGGAATTTCCGGACAGGAAATCAGCGACCGCATCTACGGCTATGCCGAAAGCCTCTCGAGTAATCTATTCGAAAACGTGCTCGATATTCTCGGTATGCTCGTCAATGCGGCGATTGTCTTGATTGTCGTGCCGTTTATCCTGTTCTTCCTATTGAAAGACGATGAGAAATTCATTCCGTATTCTGTGAAGCGGCTCCCGGAAGACCACAAGCCGGAAGGAAAGAAGCTTTTGAAAGATCTGGATGAAACTTTATCCACTTTCGTGATTGGCCAGGCAACAGTCGCGGCGGTAATCGGCGTCTTGATGTACATCGGCTATTTAATCATCGGCCTTGAATACGCGTTGACGCTTGCCGTGTTCGCGATGTTCTTGGTAGTCGTTCCATTTCTCGGGCCGATCATCGGGATCATCCCCGCGATTTTCGTTGCCCTGTTGAACGACGGGTTGTTCATGGCATTCAAAGTCGTTCTTGTGCTATTGGTGGTCCAGCAGCTCGAAGGCAATCTGGTCACGCCGAACGTCATGGGCAACCGGCTTCATGTCCATCCCTTGACGATTATTTTATTGCTGATGGTGGCAGGTTCCTTGTATGGATTTATCGGGATTTTGATTGCGATTCCGACCTATGCCGTTTTGAAGACGCTGACGCACAATTTCCGGTTATTTTACCGGCTTCATAAAAAACGCGCAGTCAGCCATGAAGGATAGTCATTTAGGCGCAAGCATCCATCCTACTTCCTAGTAAATTTCATTCGAAAGGTTCTGAATTTGCAAATATTGTGATATATTAGTCAGTAGAATGACCAATACAGAACAGAGGGGGATGTTTATTAATGAAGAAATGGACCTTATTAGCATTATTGCTAGCAGTTCTTACAGTGCTTGCCGCATGCGGCGGTTCGGAAGAAGAATCCGGCAGCGGTGAATCTGGCGGAGGCGAAGGGGAAGCATACCGCGTCGGCATCGATACCACTTATCCACCGTTTGAGTTTGAAGAAGACGGCGAATACACAGGAATCGATATCGATTTGATCAATGCGATTGCTGAAAACCAAGGCTTTGAAATCGAATTTAACCCGATGGATTTCGGGGGCATCATCCCGGCCCTTCAGGCTGGACAATTGGATGTAGCGATTGCGGGCATGAGTATTACGGATGAGCGCAAGGAAATCGTGGATTTCTCTGATCCGTACTTTGATGCCGGCCTTTCATTGGTTGTAGCAGAAGACAATAACGACATTACAGCACTCGAAGATTTAGAAGGCAAAACGGTTGCGGTGAAGAGTGGAACGACTGGCGCTCAATTCGCGCGCGACAACGAAGCCGAATACGGCTATGAAATTTCCCAGTTCGAAGACAGCCCATCGATGTTCCAGGAAGTATCAAACGGCAATGCCGATGTACTTCTTGAAGATTACCCTGTCATCGCTTATGCCATCGCAGAAAGCGAATTGGCTTTGAAAACTGTCGGCGAACGCTTGACGGGCGACCAATACGGCATCGCTGTGTTGAAAGGCGAGAATGCGGAATTGCTTGAACAAATCAATGCAGGCCTGCAGGAATTGCGCGACAGC
Source organism: Planococcus rifietoensis (assembly GCF_001465795.2). Lineage (NCBI taxonomy): Bacteria > Bacillati > Bacillota > Bacilli > Caryophanales > Caryophanaceae > Planococcus > Planococcus rifietoensis. The sequence goes on from NZ_CP013659.2 coordinate 51,916, forward strand.
GGCGAATACGACGAAATCTTAAACAAATACATCGCAGAATAAAATCATGTAGCGCGCATTCGCGCGCTGCATTTTTTTATGCAAGGGGGAACTAAGGGTGCAGACAATTATCAATGCTTTTCCATACTTAATGGAAGGCTTGCAAGTTACGTTATATATTTTCGGCATTGCCATCGTCCTCGGCTTCTTGATCGGGCTGGTTGTCGCTTTAATGCGCTTGGCACCGTTCAAAATCTTGAACTGGATCGCCAAAATCTTCGTCGATGCAATCCGGGGGACGCCGTTCATCGTCCAATTGTTCTTCATTTACTTCGGCTTGAACTCGCTTGGATTCTTTTCGCTCGATAACACGACAGCTGGGATTGTGACAGTTGCGATCAACGCCGGTGCTTACTTCTCGGAAATCATCCGGGCAGGGATTCAGTCGATCGATAAAGGGCAAACAGAAGCGGCGCGGTCGCTCGGGCTCAACTCAACACAGACCATGCGCCACATCATTTTGCCTCAGGCATTCCGCCGCATGCTCCCGACGATTACCAACCAGGCGATCATTTCCTTGAAGGATACTTCGCTCTTATCGGTTATCGGTGTAGCGGATTTAACACAGGAAGGGCGCATCCAGGCCAGTGCCACATTCGATGCGTTTAACGTCTATTTGATCCTCGGCATCATTTACTTTATCGTCATTTACTTGCTCTCGATGCTCGCGAGCTTTGTGGAAAGGAAGTTTGTATTGCGATGAGTATGATCAGAGTAGAAAACCTCAAAAAATCATTCGGAGATTTGGAAGTCATCAAAGACATGAGCACAGTCGTCGAAGAGAAGGAAGTCATTTGCGTCATTGGCCCTTCCGGTTCCGGCAAAAGTACGTTTCTTCGTTGCTTGAATCGCTTAGAAGATATCAGCGGAGGCCATGTTTATATTGAAGGGACGGATATCACCGACCCGAAAGTCGATATCAATAAAGTGCGCCAAGATGTAGGGATGGTATTCCAACAGTTTAATTTGTTCCCGCATAAAACGGTGCTTCAGAATGTGACGTTAGCGCCAATCAAACTGAAAAAAGGCGACCAGAAAGCCGCTGAGAAGAAAGCTTACGAATTGCTGGATAAGGTCGGCTTGCGCGAAAAGGCGAAAGCCTATCCGGGCGAATTGTCCGGCGGGCAGAAGCAGCGTGTCGCGATTGCACGCGCACTTGCGATGGACCCGAAAATCATGCTGTTCGATGAGCCGACTTCAGCGCTCGACCCGGAGATGGTCGGTGACGTGCTGGATGTTATGAAACAACTTGCGAGAGAAGGCATGACCATGGTCGTCGTGACCCACGAAATGGGCTTTGCGGCAGAAATGGGCGACCGCGTGCTGTTTATCGACGGCGGTTATATCGTCGAAGAAAACGTGCCGAAGGAATTGTTCGGCAATCCGCAGCATGAGCGAACAAAAGCATTCTTGAGTAAAGTGTTGTAAAGATGAGTGGAAAGCGTGCCTATTGGGCGCGCTTTTTTGTTTGGTCGGCAAGGGGAATTAAATAGCGAGAGTTTATGTGTGGAAATGTTTCTAGGATTGGTTGAGCTTCGATTTGGCAATCGCCGCCGTGCTTTGGGTTGGCCTCTTGCAATAAGCCAAGAAGAACACTTGTCTTATTGCGTCGGCTCACCCTTGACGCTCGGCGGCTTGGAGATTTCATTGTTTACTGCTGGGTTAAATCGATCTGCTTCTATATATAGTTGCCGGCTAGTGGGGGAATCGCTTCCCGGGTGGCGGTTGAAATAAGAAAGCGAGAGTTTGCTTGCGGAAGTGTTTCGGCGTTCTAGTTGAGCTTCGTTTTGCCAATCGCTGCCGTGCTTTGGGTTGGCCTCTTGCAATAAGCCAAGAAGAACACTTGTCTTATTGCATCGGCTCACCCTTGGCGCTCGGCGGCTTGTAAATTTCGTTGGATGGGGTTGTTTAAATCAATCTGCTTCTATATGTAGTTGCCGGCTAGTGGGGGAATCGCTTCCCGAGTGTTAGTTGAAATAAGAAAGCGAGAGTTTTCTTGCGGAAGTGTTTCGGCGTTCTAGTTGAGCTTCGTTTTGCCAATCGCCGCAGTGCTTTGGGTTGGCCTCTTGCAATAAGCCAGAAAGAGCATCTGTCTTATTGCGTCGGCTCACCCTTGGCGCTCGGCGGCTTGTAAATTTCGTTGTATGGGGTTGTTTAAATCGATCTTCTTCTATATGTAGTTCCCAGCTAGTAGGGGAATCGCTTCCTGAGACAGGGTGTCTGACAGGTTGGTATTAAAACAGGAAAGTCTGTTGTTTTGTTTGGGAAATGGAGACTCGTAACACTTCAGTCCTTGGCCTGTTTGAAGCAAGCTACAGAATGTGATACGTTTTAAACTTTTATATCAAGAGGACTTAAGAAACGATTTTTTACTCTAAAACTAGGAGACGGAGTGAAAGGGGGCTGACGCCTGTGGGATCGCGCGGGCTGGCGAGACAAACGTGGCGCGTCCTTTGCGGCACGTTGGCTCAACACCCGCCCCATCCCCGGGCAGCTGAAAACGCGACGTCCTGTCGCATCAGCTGCATGACTCGCATCCTGCGAGCCCCAAGCAGGGCCCTGCAACGAAGTCGAAAAGCCGAAGCTTTTCTAATCTCTTAATCATTGCTCATTCAACCTTTTATTATCACCTCCATAAATTCCAGCAAAACAAAAAAACGTGCCGCAGGGGCACGTTTTTTATAATGGATTATTCAGCGTCAAAGACGTGGACTTTTTCCATTTTGTCGCCGTTTTTCATGGCTTTTGCAGTTTCAAGGCCTTTTGTTACTTGGCCAAATACTGTGTGTACGCCATCAAGATGCGGCTGTGAATCATGGACGATAAAGAACTGGCTTGATCCAGTGTCTTTGCCGGCATGTGCCATAGAAAGGCTGCCTGGCTGGTGTTTATGCGGGTTGCCTTCTGTTTCACATTTGATCGTTTTGCCGCTGCCGCCCATACCTGTTCCAGTTGGGTCGCCGCCTTGGGAAACGAAACCTGGGATAACGCGGTGGAAAACAACGCCGTTATAGAATCCGGAGTTTGCAAGCTCCTCAAAGTTTGCAACTGTGTTCGGTGCTTCATTCGGGAAAAGGTCGAATTCGATTACTTCGCCGTTTTCCATGTGCATGTGGCCTTTTTTCGCCATAACTAACATCTCCTTTTCAATTGGTTCATCCCTTAGTATATCGGCTTTTGGTTCTACTGCCTACTGATAAGGGGCTTACAGTGCTTTTAGGAATCCGCCGTCGACGACGATGGATTGCCCTGTTACATAGGAATTGGCGGCCGAAGCCAAAAAGACGACCGTGCGGGCGAATTCAGCGGGTTCGCCCAAGCGGCCAGTTGGAATCTGCGCTTCTGTATTTTTCAATACTTCGTCTGCTGTAATTCCTTGTCGTTTAGCTGCAGCTTCGTTGAGTTCTGCGATGCGGCCGGTAGAAATCTTGCCAGGGCCGACCGTGTTGACCATAATATTGTCACCGGCTACTTCCCGGGCCAGTGTTTTCGCGAACCCGACCATGCCAGCGCGCATCGTGTTGGACAAGATCAAGCCATCGATCACTTCTTTTGTTGAAGACGAAGAGATATTGATGATGCGGCCGAATTGCTGTTCTTTCATATAAGGAAGCACTTCGCGGCATGTACGGATATAGCTCAATAAGTTTTGGTCGAATGCCGCATACCAATCGTCATCGCTCATATTGTCAAATCCGCCTGCTTTTGGGCCGCCTGTATTGTTGACTAGCACATCGATGCGCCCGAATTGTTCGTTGACCTTGTGGAATAATTGCTGGATGTCTTGAGCTTTTGACATATCGCACGCATAAGCGTGGACCTGTTCATTTTTGCTTGTGCTGCGGATTTCTTCAGCAGCTGCGCTTGCTGAATCCTCGCTGCGGCTCGAGACGATGACAATCGCCCCTTCTTTAGCGAATTCCAAGGCGGATGCTTTGCCAAGCCCTTTACTGGAAGCCATGACGACAACTACTTTTTCTTTTAATCCAAGATCCACATTTATCATCCTTTCCATTTGGTTCCTTGTTTCAGTTTACGATAGAATAGAGGGGATGGAAATGCTTGTTTCGGATTTCCGCCATAAGTCCAATGGCGGAGACCCTATATAGATGTGGTAGGATGGATATATTGATCAGATTAGGAGTGTTGGAAATGGAAGAACGTGAAATCTTCGATATTACAATCATCGGCGGCGGCCCGACCGGCTTGTTCGCTTCGTTTTACGGCGGCATGCGCAAAATGAAAGTGAAAGTGTTGGACAGCCTTCCGCAGCTCGGCGGGCAATTGATGGAATTGTATCCGGATAAATTCATTTATGACATCGGCGGTTTCCCGAAAGTGCTGGCAAAAGATTTGGTGGATAATTTGGTCGAGCAGGCCAAATACGGCGATCCCGAGATTTGCCTCGAAGAAACGGTTGCGGCAGTCGAACGTGAAGACGAGCATTTTGTCATTACGACGGACAAAGGCGCGCATTATTCGAAAGCGATCCTTTTGACGGCCGGAGTGGGGGCTTTCCACCCGCGCAAATTGGCAGTTGATGGCGCTGAGCAATTTGAAGGCAAGACTTTGCATTACGGCGTAAAAGATTTGACCTTGTTCAGCGATAAAAAAGTCGTGGTCCTCGGCGGAGGCGACTCTGCGGTTGACTGGGCGATGATGCTTGAGAACGTAGCTTCTCAAGTGACATTAAGCCATCGTCGTGAGAAAATGACGGCTCACGAAGCGAATATCGATACGATGATGCAGTCGACGGTGGAAGTGAAGAAGCCTTTCAATGTCAAAGAACTGGTCGGCGAAAACGGCGAAATCCGTGAGCTTGTGCTGGAAGACAAAGAAGGAAATGAAGAACGCTTAGAAGTCGACCACGTCGTCGTCAACTACGGCAATATCACATCTCTTGGCCCGATCAAGGAATGGGGTCTCGAGATGGAGAAGAACTCGGTCATCGTCAATTCCAAAATGGAAACGAACGTCCCGGGAATCTATGCAGCAGGCGACATCGCCACTTACGAAGGAAAAGTGAAATTGATCGCTGTCGGCTTCGGTGAAGCACCGACCGCCATCAATAATGCAAAATCTTACTTGGATCCGAAATCCAGAGTACAGCCTTTGCATAGCACGAGCGTATTTAAATAAAGAACGAAAATGCCCGGCAAGCTGATTCAGCTTGCCGGGCATTTTTATATTCGGTTACAAGGACTGTTTTTTCTGTTTCACTGCGACGGGATCTTGGCTGGCCGCTTTCAGGAACGCGGCCCCCATCAGCAGGACGACGACTGAGAACGGCAAGGCGGCGATGATCAAGGAATTCTGCAAGCCTTGTGTTCCGCCGCTGTAAACGACGATGGCCGCAACAGCTGACTGAATCAATCCCCAAGTGATTTTTACCAGGTTTGGCGGGTTCAATAAGCCGCCAGTCGTCTGCATGCCGAGTACGAATGTCGCGGAGTCAGCAGAAGTGATGAAGAAGATAGCGACCACGAACAAAGTCAATATCGACATGACGGTGCCGAGCGGATAATGCTGGAGTACGCCGAATGTGGCAGTTTCCAAACTGTATTCGGAAATTTTGTCGATGCCTTTTTGTTCCAAGTCCAAAGCAGAAGTCCCGAACACCGAGAAGAAAATAAAGCACACGAGTGACGGGACGACGAGAACGCCAAGCATGAATTCACGGACGGTGCGGCCGCGAGAAATACGGGCAATGAAAATCCCGACGAATGGCGCCCAAGATACCCACCATGCCCAGTAAAAGACTGTCCAGCCGTCTACCCAGGCGCGGCGGTCACTGTTCAACGGCTCCAAATTAAAGCTCATCGATAGGAAGTTGGAGAAATAGCCGCCGAGTGAATCGGCAAACATATTCATGATGTAGAGCGTCGGTCCGACAATCAGCAGCATCCCGAGCAGGATGAATGCCAGTACCATATTGATGTTGCTTAAATACTTGATGCCCCGACCGATGCCGGACCAAGCGGAGATGATGAACAATAGCGTAGCGACCGCAAGGATCAATAGTTGAAAGGCGAACGTATTCGGTGTGCCAAATAAGAACGACAAGCCTTCGTTGATTTGCGCAGAACCGAAGCCCAGCGTAGAAGCCACACCAATGACTGTCGCGAAGACGGCGAGTGTATCGATCAGTTTGCCGAGCCAGCCGCTCATCCGTTTTTTGCCGAATAGCGGAATAAGTGTCGCGCTGATGAGGCCCGGCGAACCATTGTGGAATTTAGCGTAAGCGAGCGACAAAGCCACGAGCCCGTAAATGGCCCAGGCATGGATGCCCCAGTGGAAAAAAGAGAACTGCATCGCTTCTTTGACGGCTTCATTAGAGCCCAGTTCGGAACGCGGTGCACTGATAAATGCGTGGGAAATCGGTTCGGCGGTCGTCCAGAAAACGAGCCCCATGCCCATTCCAGCGGAAAACAACATCGCAAACCAGGAAACCAAACTGAATTCCGGTTCGTCGCCGGCTTTTCCGAGTTTAATATCGGCAAACCTAGAAAAAATTAAATAAAGGCAAAAGATAAGGATGACGAAGACAGACGCGAGATAGTACCAGCCGAATGTGGATGAGATCCACGAAGTGAGTGCGCCGGTCTGCGCTTGGAAATTTTCGGGTACGAAAAATCCCCAGGCGACCATGGCCAAGCAGATGGCGATCGAAATCCAAAAAACGATCGTAACATTTTTCAAATGAGTTCCTCCTAAATTGAAAGCTGTGCTTTTCCAGATGAATAAAGCTGTAATTAGTTATTCCCCAACATAGGGCGGCTAATCCATCCTATCGTTATTAATAGTAGAAAAAAAGGGGAGATGGGCAAAAAAAGCCTTATGCACAGCTGTAAAGAAAGAATATTCTGTTTTATTACAGGCTGTCATATTTAAAAGAATGCCGTAATGTAATTGTTAAGTTTGAACTGTCGTTCTGTCATGTTCTTGCAATGCGCACATGTTAAGCTGTGTCTTGTGTTAGTGAAAAGGAGGAATTTCAATTATGAAAAAGCAAATCGTTACACTAACTGCAATCGCGGCATTAAGTGTAGGCGCAGCTACAACAGCAAGCGCTAATTCATCGTATACAGTTCAGTCAGGTGACACTCTGTGGGGCATCTCACAAGAAAAGAACGTTTCCGTTCAAAATCTTAAAAACTGGAACGACCTATCATCAGATTTGATTTTCCCGAACGAGACGCTCTCTGTTGAAGGAAAAGAACAAGCATCCAAGAAATCATCGAACTCATCATCTACCTATACAGTTAAAAGCGGCGACACTTTGTTCAAGATCGCTTCTGCTCACGGAATCTCATTGGATCAATTGATGAGCTGGAACAACATCTCCGGCCACATGATCTACCCTGGACAAGAATTCGCAGTTAAAGGCGCAGCAGCAAAAGCGGCAGCACCTGCACCAGCAGCACCGGCAGCAAAAGCACCAGCTAAAGAAGCACCAAAATCAACTCAAGCAGCACCAACACCTGCAAGTGCACCAGCAGCAGCTAAACCAGCAGCAGCTTCTACACAATCAGGTAAAGAAATGACAGTATCCGCAACAGCTTACACAGCTTATTGCGCAGGATGCTCAGGTACAACAGCAACTGGAATCGACTTGCGTGCGAACCCGAACCAAAAAGTTATCGCAGTTGATCCATCCGTTATCCCACTCGGTTCAAAAGTATGGGTTGAAGGATACGGAACAGCTATCGCTGGCGATACTGGCGGAGCAATCAAAGGCAACAAGATCGACGTTTTCATCCCGACTCAAGGCGAAGCTTTGAACTGGGGACGCAAAAACATCACAATCAAAATTCTAGACTAATATTTTAATATGCTACAAAGCCGAGGTGTCCATTCCCTCGGCCTTTTTTTATGCCAGCCTTTGCAACTATTGCAAAGGCTTTTTTTGGGATTAATTGCACATTTTTTTAGTGAATAGTCGGAAAAGTATTGAAATCAAAGTTAGGAGGCATATAATGTGGGGTATACTTATTGAGTATTTATAATTTTTATACCTATTTTAAAGGAGGCGCATGAGATGGCAGAGAAGAAAAATGTTTCCAGACGCGATTTCCTGAAGACGTCAGGGATCGCGGCAGGCGCTCTCGTCGGTGGAGGAATCATTGGTGGGGTAATTGGCGCAAATACACGCCAGGACACGGCAGCTCCAAGTGGCGGTTCAGCTGGCCAAAGCGGCGGGGCAGAAACGACCGAAGCGGTACGCGGCTTACAATTTTTCAAGAACCAACAGGAGTTTGCTGTATTGCAGCAAGCGACCGAACGTATTTTCCCGGAAGATGATTTGGGCCCAGGCGCAATCGGGCTTGGCGTTCCGTTCTTTATCGATCACCAGTTAGCAGGGAGCTACGGCGAGAATTCACGTGAGTACATGCAGCCGCCATTTCAAGTAGGCGAAGCGACTCAAGGCTATCAAAGCCGCTTGAAGCGCAATGAACTATTCAGACAAGGCTTGCAAAAAATGCAGCAGGAAGCCCAGAGCCGCTTTGAAGCGAACTTTGTTGACCTTGAGGGAGAGCAGATGGATGAAATCCTGACAGCTTTCCAAGATGACGAAGTGGATATGCAAGGCGCAAATGCCCAATTCTTTTTCCGCCTTTTGCGACAGGCAACATTGAACGGGGCCTATGCAGATCCGATTTACGGAGGCAACCAGAATATGGACGCATGGCGCATGAAAGGATTCCCAGGACATCGTCCATCGTATATTAATGAAATCGAAAGTGAAGAATTTGTGGAATTCGATCCACACTCAGTAGGAGATATGCTGAGCTAAATAAGAAGGGGGAGTATGTATGGCGACAACGCTAGATAAAGTAGATGTAGTAACGGTAGGAGTCGGCTGGACCGGCGGAATCATTGCTGCCGAATGTGCAAAAGAAGGTTTGAAAGTTGTCGGCTTAGAGCGCGGGCAAGAGCGCTCGACAGAAGATTACTCCATGGTCCATGACGAATACCGCTATGCGATCCGTTATGAGTTGATGCAGGATTTGTCGAAAGAAACGATTACATTCCGCAACTCTAGAGACCAGAAGGCATTGCCGATGCGTCAATTGGGTTCATTCCTACTAGGGGAAGGTCTTGGGGGCGCTGGGACGCACTGGAATGGTCAAAACTGGAGATTTTTGCCATACGATTTTGAAATTAAATCTATGACCGATGCCAAATATGGCGAGAATAAATTGCCTGCAGAATATACATTGCAGGATTGGGGCATCACTTATGATGAGCTCGAGCCTTATTTTGATAAATTCGAAAAAACGGCAGGTATTTCTGGGGAAGACAAAAACCCGTTCTGGGGCAAACGTTCTTCAGATTATCCGACACCGCCGATGAAAAAGACGCCATTGCTGTCGAAGTTTGAAACTGCGACTAGCAACCTTGGCTATACGCCATTCATGATGCCTTCTGCCAACTTGTCAGAAGCATATGAAAACCCGGACGGTCAACAAATCGCGGCTTGCCAGTATTGCGGATTCTGTGAACGCTTCGGTTGCGAATACGGGGCTAAGACATCACCGGAAATCACAGTCGTTCCAGCGGCTCGTGCCACTGGAAACTACGATATCCGTTTTAATGCCAATGTAGTAGAGGTAATGAAAGAAGGCGATCGTGTAACAGGCGTGCGTTTCATCGATACAGTCACGTTCGAAGAGTTCATTCAGCCGGCGGAAGTTGTCGTGTTGACAAGTTACGTAATGAACAATGCAAAACTATTGATGGTATCAGAAATTGGTCAAATGTATGACCCAGAAACCGGAGAAGGTTCACTTGGGAAAAACTATGCATACCAAATTCTTCCAGGGGCATCTGGCTTTTTCGATGACCAGATGAACGTCTTTATGGGAGCTGGCGCACTCGGCATGACGATTGATGATTTCAACGGCGATTCTTTTGACCATAGCGATCTTGACTTTGTCCACGGAGCGAGTATTTCTATGACACAGACGGGATCACGTCCAATCGCATCCAATCCACTGCCTCCGGATACGCCATCTTGGGGAGCGGATTTTAAGAAAGCTTCCATTGAAAACTACACGCGTACATTGTCAGTGGGTGGGCAAGGTGCGTCCATGCCACACCGTGATAACTACCTATCGCTTGATGAAACGTATAAGGACGTCTATGGAGTACCACTTCTGCAACTGACCTATAACTTTACCGATCAGGATCGTGCGCTGCACAAATACCTTACGGAAAGAGCAGTTGAAATCATGGAGGAAATGGGTGCTAAAACGGTTGTCGGCAGAGCACCGATTTCAGATTACGACATCGTTCCTTACCAAACGACACACAATACGGGCGGCACAATAATGGGTGGAGATCCTGCAACGAGCGTCGTGAACAACTACTTGCAACATTGGGATATGGAAAACCTATTTGTTGTAGGCGCAGGGAATTTCGCGCACAACGGTGGCTATAACCCAACCGGAACAGTCGGTGCGCTGGCATATCGCTGTGCAGAAGGCATCATCAAATACAGCCAAGATGGCGGTTCTTTAGTTTAAATTGTGAGGAGGAAAAGATATGGGTGGATTGGCTTCAATTGGTGTACCAGGCTTGATCATCATTTTGGTTATCGTATTGATTATTTTCGGGCCGAAAAAACTTCCGGAAATCGGCGGAGCCGTCGGCAAGACTTTCTCGGAATTCAAACGTTCGACAAAAGGCTTGATGGACGACGATGATGAAGAGGACAAAGATAAAAAGGATAAAAAAGAAACAGTAGAAACGAATAAAACCGAAAGTTTATGAAGGTGGTTAAATGGATCCGTACGGAGAAAACAATCTGATCAGTCCCTTGCATAAGAAAAAGGCGAGCGAAGATCCGGCGGGACAGGAAAAGCAGAAAGCCGACTCCGGAACGGAACATGAAACCGGAGGCGTGCCTAAAGAGCCGACTCCGGGCGGGGGCCAAAAACCCCCAGAAGAGCCGGAAGATCGAGTGGAGACCTTAGTCGACCATCTAGGGGATTTGCGAAAACAATTGATCAAAAGTTCCATCGTTTTCCTATTTTTCCTCTTGCTCGTCTTTTCCACTTTGAATTTTTGGTTTCCTTATGTGGTGAAGGGGAACGAACTGGTCATTCTCGGCCCGCTTGAAGTCGTGAAATTCTATACATCGATTTCTGCCACGATGGCGCTCGGCTTGTCGCTGCCGTTTTTGATCCATTTCATTTGGCAGTTCGTCAAACCCGGCCTCGAAGAAACCGAAGCGAGATTTCTTGGCTTGTATTCGCCGGTCATGCTGCTCTTGTTTGTATTCGGCGTCGCTTTCGGCTATTTCATCGTTAACCCGTTGAGTTATCAATTCCTGATTGGCCTCGGGGCAGCAAATTTCGATGTAATGATTTCAGCGAATGAATACGTCCATTTCTTGATTATGACGACGATTCCGCTTGGCTTATTGTTCGAAATGCCGATTTTGGCATTGTTCTTGTCATCGATTGGCGTCTTGACGTCTGGGTCGATGAAGAAGGTCCGGAAATGGTCGTATCTTGGCTTGGCGATTGTTTCCGCTTTGATCACGCCGCCGGACTTTCTTAGCCAGCTGCTGGTTTTGATTCCGATGGCAGGATTATATGAAGCCAGCATTTATGTGGTGAAGAAAATGGAAGCACGGAACGAACGCATGGAAGATACGACTGTATAATGGAATGAACAAGGGCTGACCCAAAACATCATGATATGATTTGGGCCAGCCCTTTTCCTGTATCGCTTACTTGAAAAGGAGGACGTGAAAATGCCGATGGAAATCAGAGAAATCGAAGACTTGCGCGAAGTGGATGCAATGGACCTTGTAGAAGAAAGTGAATCAGAAGGGTACCGTTTCCTGAGGAGGCTCGTCGATCAGTACGAGGACGGAAGCAATCGCTTCGATCAACAAGGTGAAGTATTGTATGGTGTGTTCGACCCTCATGGCAAATTGGTCGCAATCGGAGGATTGAACCGGGATCCTTATTCCACGAAAGAAGGAATCGGCAGGCTGCGGCGTATTTATATTGCGAAAGCTGTAAGAAGAGAAGGAATCGGAACAAAATTATTGCAAGCGATCATCGATTTTGCCAAAGGCCAATTCAGTGAACTTGTGGTAAGGACGGATTCAGCTTCAGCGGATGCCTTTTACCGTGCGAATGGTTTCTCTGGAGACGTCGGCTTGCCGGATGTCACGCACCGGCTCGTTCTGGAGCAACACGCTGCTAAAAAATAAGGCCGATTTTCCAATCGAACGTTTTTGACATCATTCCTCAATTGAACGAACGGCTAAAAAGCCGTTTGCAGAATCACCTTTTCTTGTACAATGGAAGTCGGAGGGCTGCCATTTGGGAAAAGGTGATTTTTTTTTGAATTGCATCGGAGGTGGAAGAGAATGCGTAAAGTGATTGTATCGGCGTATGACGAAAGATGGCCAAATGCGTTTGAAAATGCCGCAGCAGAAATTCGCAGCATGCTCGAATCCAACTGTCTGGATGTGCAGCATATCGGCAGTACCGCAGTGCCGGGAATTGCTGCCAAACCGGTGATTGATTTGCTCGTGATCGTTTCTGATATAGAAGCTATAGACCGCTTTGAGGAGGATTTCCGAAAGCTCGGCTATCAAGCCAAAGGCGAAAACGGGCTGGCAGGGAGGCGTTATTATGAGCGAGGCGGCAATGAACGCACGCATCACGTCCATTGTTATGAACAAGGCAATCCCGAAATCTTGCGCCATTTGGCATTCCGGGATTTCTTGATGGTGAATCCGCAAGTTGCCGAAGCCTATGGTGAATTAAAGATGAAGTTAGCGAAGCAATACCCGTTGGACATCGAACAATACATAAATGGAAAACAAGCGATGGTCCAGGAAATTGAGAAAAAGGCGATAGGAGAGATTTGATGGAAATGGCGAATTGGAAAGGCGCTGCCGGCGTCTGTGTAAACGATCGAAACGAAATTTTATTGGTGCTGATGAAAGCACCGGAAGAAGACAGCAAATGGTCGGTTCCCGCAAGCGGTATTGAAGCGGGCGAGACGCTCGAACAATGCTGTGAGCGTGAGTTCGAGGAAGTGACAGGGCTTACGGTCAAGGCGGGCGAACTCCTGAAGACGCGGGACGGTAATTACGAAGATGCTGCTGTATCATTTGATTTGCATTATTTTCGGGTTGAAGTGACAGGCGGCGAACTAACCATCCCAAAAGAGGATTTTTTGATTGAAGATATCGCCTGGAAATCTATCGATGAAATTGAAAAGATCGATCTTGCCTACCCGGATGATTTGGAGCTTTTCAAATCGCTTGTTGCGGCTTGAGTTCAGCAGGATTTAAAAAATGAGGCTGGGGTAAAGAACTACAAACGAATTTTTCGGGAGGGCGATCGCATGGACAAGGAACGGAAAGACAAAGAAGGCGAGAAACTGCTGCCGGATGTGGAACCGAGACGCCATCAGCCACCTGACAAGGAATTGGATCCGATGCCGGACAGGGATTTGGAATACGAAGAAAACTCTAACGAAAAATACCGGGACCAGACACCGAATGACAACCAGAATGACTAGATTAACCGGCCGCTTGTAATAGAGCGGCATTTTTTACGTGGTTTGGATAAGGAAGGTTTCGAAGCCTGTTCATCAGGAAGAAAAGGGGGAGACTTATGCCGCGGCATCAATTTGCGAATGCAGTATGGCAAGAGGAGAACGCGATGGAGTCGGCGGATTTCCGCCAACTGCTCACAGATAACCCGAAATTGCAGCAATGGATCGATCAGTCAAAAAGCTTAACCGTCAATATTCTTCATGCCGATACTTCCCAGCTCGACAGGGAAGTTTTATGGGGCTCATTGATTTATAAGCAAAGCCGTCATGCACGCGATGCACAGGATGTCTTTCATTTTTACGTATCTTCGGAGCTATTGGTAACGAGCACGCTTGATTTTGAGGAAGACTTGGATATGCCGAGGCATTTGATGATTCAACAAATGGAAGTTGCAGAATCGCCGATCGAAGTGATGATGATCTTACTCTGGGGCATGGTCGGTTCGGTGTTGCATAAAATCGACGGGTTTGAAGAGCGTCTTCATCACTTGCTATGGAATATCAAAGAACATAATAACCGGAAAACCTTGGAAAGCATCGAGGAAGTGCGTCACGAAATCTTGTTATGGAAGCATTTGATCATGGGGTTCCGGGAAATTAGCATGGCAATTGAAGAAACCTTCGGTGGAGATATCCATGAAGGTAGAGAATATAAGCGGACCGCTAAGCGGATTGATCGCTGTGTCATGCTCGTTGAATCTTATGAAGATGAAATCAGGAACATGGTCGATATGGAAAATGTCGTCGCCAATTACCGCGGCAACGAAATTGTCAAAACGCTGACAGTGCTCACAACTTTGTTCACGCCGGTCATGGCGTGGGGCGCTTTATGGGGCATGAATTTCCGTATAATGCCGGAGCTTGATTTAAGATACGGTTATGTAATGTCGATTGCTGTCATCCTGATTTCTACATTTATGCTTTATTTGTACTTCAAACAAAAAGGCTGGACGGGCGACATTCTCCGTTCGATCGATAACAAAGGCAAAGAAAAACAAAGGCAGGACTGATTTCAGTCCTGCCTTTGTCATTTCGGTTTGTCTTTTTTCAGTTCCTCGAGCAGTTCGGTGTAGCGATGCAAGTCACGGTCGTCGTATTTGCCAATATAATTGATCAGCATTTCCTCGACATCCCGCCGTTGACGTTCGGCTGCGATGAGTTTTTCTTTCATTGACTTCTGCTTCCAAAGTATTGTATCTTCCACGTCTTCCATTTTGTTCAGCATATCGATTTCTGCGAGCAGTACCAATGCGGCGTTCTTTTTCTCTTCATACTTTTTCAATGCCTTGTCAATTTTCCGCGTGTCGTTCTCATAGGTCATATTGGAATACATCGACATATGCATGCTCCTCCTCCGCCGTTTATACTCTTACATTAACAGGTATTAGAATATTCTGTCTATAATAATAGGCAAAAAGATGGCGGAAATTCTCCTCATTATGGAGTGCTTTCCGCCTTCTCTGCAGTCTCTATCCAATTTTGTGACCAGCGTTCGATTTCCTTCATGACCGGCTGCAGCGAAGCGCCTTTTTCAGTCAACGAATATTCAATCCGCACAGGCGTTTCGGGATAGACGATGCGTTCGACCAAACCGTCTCCTTCAAGCGTTTTCAGCCGTTCGGACAGGAGGCGGCCACTGATCCCGATTTCTTCCGTTAATTGGCCAAAACGTTTGGAGCCATCCATCAATTGATAGATGATCAGGCCTGTCCAGCGCTGTCCCAATAAGGAAATAGCTGCTTCAAACCGTGGGCAAATTTCCTGGCTTTTCATGGTCACCGCTCCTTTTTCTTCATAATAGCATATCCATAAAAGAATTAAAAAACAGATGACTTGACGTAACTAGGTTATTAAAATAAAATTAGTTACAAATAGTAAGTGGATGGAGGAGTTATCATGAGTTTTCATCAAAAGCCTGTGCATTATGTCGAAAGCCTAGCATTGAAAGTTTTGGATTTGAAAGGGATGAGTCGTTTCTATACGGAAGTGTTGGGGTTTGAAACCATCGAAGAAAAGGAAAACGAGACCGTTCTCGGGGTAAGCGGGCAAGAAATTCTGACGCTTCAATCCGCGCCGGAGTTCAAGGCGAAAGCCGGCCGCTTTGCCGGATTGTATCATTTCGCGGTACTATTGCCCGACCGGAAAGAACTCGGCAAAATATTGCTCCATCTTCATGAGTTACAGATTCCGATCGGTTCTTCCGATCATCAAGTGAGCGAAGCTTTGTACCTGTCGGATCCTGAAGGGAACGGCATCGAAATCTACCGCGACCGCGAACCCGGTGAATGGGAATGGCGCGGAGACCAAGTGCATATGACGGTCGATCCGCTCGATGTTCAGGAAGTCGCACAAGCATCAAATGGCGAGAAATGGAGCGGCATGCCAGCGGGCACTGTGCTTGGGCATATTCATCTCCATGTCTCGGATCTCCAGGCAGCGCACGACTTCTATACCGGGGCGATCGGCTTTGGCCTGGTCGCGAACCTTGGCAATCAAGCGCTGTTCGTCTCGGACGGAAACTATCACCATCATATCGGATTGAATATCTGGAACGGCACAGGCATTCCGGCTTTGCCGGATCAGACGGCAGGACTCGCGCATTACGTCATCCGTGTCGCAGATGAACAAGCACAAAATGCCATGCGCGACCGCTTGCAGGCATACGGCGCTGACATTCACGTGGACGGTGCGGCGTTGGAGACAGCTGACCCATCCGGCAACCGCATTCGTATTTTAACTGCATAAAAAAATCCCCGAGACCAAGGTGTCTCGGGGATTTCTGCATTAAGGTGCCGGGCACGAAGCGGATGCATCCGCATATAATAAGGTTTGTGTGGAACGTCCAGGCGCAACGGCTTGCTGGACATTGCCCGTTTGTTCGGGCATCAGGTTATCTCTTGTTTCCGTATAAGCCTGGAGCCGTTCCTGGTTTTGCCAGTCTTCAAAAGGTTCATTATAAAAGCCCAATAGGATCAATCCGCAAAATACGGCAATCAATGTGATGCCAAGTAACGAAAGGAAACCTTTCATGATTCAATCCCGCCTTCTCATAGATGCTGGTATTAAGAACGCAAACCGTTCGGAAAAGGTTCCCGGTTGAAGAAATCGCAAAGACTGAGATACTTATAAGTAAGCAGACATACGGGAGGGGAAACCATGATTTCATTGAATACAGACATTTGCCGCTTGCTCGGGATCGAGTATCCGATCATCCAGGCAGGAATGGCGGGCGGCCCGACCACTGCCGAACTGGTAGCGGTAGTTTCGGAAGCCGGAGCCCTGGGGACGCTAGGCGCTGCCTATTTGACGCCTGGCAAGCTGAGAGAAGACATTATGGAGATACGCAAACGGACCAATAAGCCATTTGCAGTCAATTTATTCGCGCCCGTGCCAAAAGATGATTTCTCGCGCATCGATGAAGTGAAACTAGCGCTGCAGCCGATCTACGAGGAGCTGGCAATTGACGGCAAAAGCGCTGAATACAGCTCTCCGGATCACGGGGAAGAGCTGTTCCGCATTTGCCTTGAAATGAATGTGCCGATCATCAGTACAGCATTCGGTTCGCTGTCGCCTGAGCACATGGCAGAAGCCAAAGCGCAAGGTGTCACCATCATCACCATGGCGACGACAGTCAGTGAAGCAATGAAAGCGCAGGAAGCAGGAGCCGACGCTATCGTGGCACAAGGCAACGAAGCGGGAGGGCACCGTGGCAGCTTTTCGTTCGATCGCCATCCAATGGGTGCACAGGTCGGCTTGATGGCACTGCTTCCACAAATTGCAGACGCTGTGGATGTGCCGGTTATCGCGGCTGGTGGCATCGCGGACGGTCGAGGGTTAGTGGCATCGCTCACGCTCGGCGCACAAGCCGTTCAAGTCGGAACGCGTTTTGTTGCAGCGAAGGAATCGGGTGCGCATCGGGCATACAAGCAAGCGATCTTCGAAAGCGATGAAGAAAGCACCGTCGTGACGAAAAGTTTCTCAGGACGCCCGGCACGCGGCATCAAAAATTATTTCATCGAACAATTCGAATCATCGGGAACCAAACCGCTGCCATTTCCGTCCCAAAATACAGTAACAAAAGAAATACGCGGAGCAGCGGCAAAAGCCGACAATCCGGAATTCATGTCGTTATGGGCAGGACAGGCAACAAGAGGTATGACGCAGGAAGAAGGCGCGGCGGAAATCGTCTCTTCCATGATGGATCAAGCACATGCGCTCTTGCGGTAATACGGCTCGAGTTTCCTGTTTCTGCGTGCTATACTGTTAAAAGTGATTTTGAAACGAGGAGATTGAACGAATGGAATGGAAAAATATATACCGCGGTATTTTGATGGGCATCAGCGATTTGATTCCGGGGGTCAGCGGAGGGACGATTGCGTTTATCCTTGGGATTTATGATCGCCTGCTTGAATCGATCAGCGGCTTTTTCAGCCGCGAATGGAAAAAACAGCTGGGCTTTCTCGTACCTCTAGGCATGGGGATCGTTATCACCTTATTATTGTTCAGCCGATTTATCGAATTTTTGCTGGAAAACCATTACGAAGCGACGCAATTTTTCTTCATGGGGCTGATCCTTGGGGTCTTGCCTTATATTATGAAGCAAGCGGAAGTGAAAAAGAATTTCACGGCGCGCCATTTGGTCATCTTGCTGGTCATCGGGGCAGCGCTTGCTTCCATGGCCTTTATCCAGACCGATGATAATGTAGCGCCGATTACGGAATTGAGCTTGCCGACGTTCTTCCTGCTGTTTTTCTCTGGCTGGATCGCGAGCATGGCGATGCTGTTGCCTGGCATCAGCGGCTCGTTTATCTTGTTGTTGATCGGTGTTTATTCGACGGCCATCAACGCCTTATCGACATTGAACTTGCCGATCGTCTTGGCAATCGGTGCCGGCGTCATGGTTGGATTTGTCGTCTCAAGTAAAGCGATCAGCTATTTGTTGGAGCATTTCACGTATGTGACGTATGCGGCCATCATCGGCTTGATCCTTGGCTCGCTATTTGTCGTATTCCCAGGATTTGCGGCTGACCCAATGACCTTGGTGACTAGCCTGATTACATTCACGGTCGGCTTATTGTTCACACTGTGGTTCAGTTCGCCGAAGAAAACCGATATTACGAGCGAACACAATGTGGAAGCTTAACAAATGAAAATAGCAAAGCGGACGGTGAAAAGCACTCCTTTTCCCGTCCGCTTTTGGTATTTATTTAAGGAAAAAAGTAAAAAAGGCTTTTTGCTTTCCGGATTTCGCTTTTGCGATTACACTGAAATGAAGAGAAAGAGGTGATGCGTGTGCGGAAATTATTTGGCATCCTGTTGCTCATAGTCTTATTGTTTTTCACCCGCCCAGTATGGGAAGCGTCTGTCGAAGAATACGTCGACCTGGGCTTTTTGGATTCTGTAGATGAAGTGATCGGAAATGTAACAGCTGACACGGATGTTTCCAAAGCGCTCGATGAAGCCAAGTATTTCACGACGCGCATCAGCCATCAATTGCAGGCGATGGTGACAGAAAGCTCAGCTGTCTTGCCTGAAGCGGTCGCAAAACCAGAGCTATCGGATACGGATTCCATGGTGGCGGTCCATAATGTCACGCTTGGCATGAGCAAGGAGCAAGCCCAGCAAAAAGTCGGCTTGCCGCTGCGTTTGATGGAGAATGAATATGGAACCGACTGGCATAGCTACCATCAGGATTACCAAAACTATGTGTTGCTGTCCTATGACAATAACGGCGAGGTCAACGGCATGTTCACCAACCAGGATCTCATCTCTTCCACGGAAGGGTTCTCGATGGATTCGACCAAAACGCAAGTGCGCGAGTTATTCGGGACGCCGCTGACGAGCCTGCAAAAAGGGCGTGTGCAATATATTCTGGATTCGCGCGATGAGTATGACTTGTTTGAAACGGCGGATTCCTATACGACGGTTTTCTATGATGTCCACGAAGGGGATACGGTCACGGCGGTCCAGGTCATCGACAAGGATTTGGAAGAACAGCGCAGCGAAATTTACGCGGAGCCTTCACAGGAAGTGAAAGAAGGCTATGAATTGTTATTGTTCGAACTGACCAATTCAGCAAGAATCCAGCGCGAGCTACCGCTTTTGAAATGGGACGGTGAAACGATGGAAACGGCGCGTGACCATAGTCAGGAAATGGCGGATGAGCGTTATTTCAGCCATACCAACCCGGCTGGCCAATCACCTTTTGATCGCATGAAAGAAGATGGCATTACGTTCTTTATCGCCGGTGAAAACTTGGCATACGGGCAGTATAGCGCCGTATTCGCCCACGAAGGGCTCATGAATTCGATGGGCCACCGGGAAAACATCGTCAAGCCCGACTTCGGCTATCTCGGTGTCGGCGTTGCATTCAACTCGGACCAGCAGCCGTATTTCACGGCAAACTTCTTTAATCGCTAAGAAAAAATCCCTCTATTGCATCTGCGCAATAGAGGGGTTTTTCATTAGTTCAGTAAGAACCAAGCGAGCACGACGAGCGGGCCGACGATAAAGCAGTAGATCGCAAAATACTTGAGCTGGCCTTTTGCCATGATGTTCATGAACCATTTCAGCGAGAAGTACGAAGCAACGAGCGAGCCGACAAAGGCCATGATATACGGCACGGCCATTGTCGATAGATTATCGTCATTGACGATATCGGTGATGCTCAGCACAGCCCCGCCAAAACTGACCGGAATGAACAGCAGGAACGAAAAGCGCAATGCTGTCTCTTGGTTGATGCCGCGAGCCATAGCGGCAACAATTGTGGCACCGCTGCGGCTGATGCCCGGGATCAAAGCGACAGCCTGTGCGCCGCCGATGATCCAGGCATCTTTCATTGTCATATTGCCGTCTTTGCGTTGGCCTCGCATATTGCGGATGAACCAGAGCGCAAGACCGGTGACCACTAAGGTGATACCTACCGTGACGATTGTCGACAAATAGGAATCAATCGTATCCTGGAATAAGACGCCGATGATGCCTGCAGGAATGGTCGCGACGACCAAATAAACGATGAACATGAAATCGCGCCGCGTTTCCGGCGTTTTTTCTTTGAAGAATTTCAAGCCGTTAATGACCAGCCGTTTAATGTCTTCGCGGTAAATGATCAAGACGGCAATCAGGGATGCGCTATTGACGAGCAAAGCAAAAGTCGAATTGCTTCCCTCGATTTCCACATCGAGAAAATATTGCGCAATCAGCAAGTGGCCGCTCGAAGAAATCGGGATCGGTTCCGTTAGCCCTTGAAATAGCCCGAGCAGTAAAAATTTAATGGTAAGCCATAATTGTTCCATCTGTATGTATCCTCCAAATTCTATTCATTCTTGCAACTACAGTCATAAGACGTGCAGTGTTCGAAAAAGTTCACCTTACATAAAAACATATAATACCATATAATCGTGATAAACTGGGTATACACATGAAAGAAAGGAAGTGTAATAGGTGACAAATAAATTATGGTTTCAAGCGGGCGTCGGAATCATCCTGACACTGGTCATCATTCGTTTATTCATCGAAGTCCAGGGGATTTTCGACCCGCTGTTCATCATTGCGGGAACGATTTTCGTGCCGCTGCTTCTCGGGGGCGTGTTGTTTTATTTGACGCGTCCGCTGCTGTATTTTTTGGAGAAACGCAAATTCCCGAAATGGGCCGCCATTTTAACTATCGTTTTCTTGATTGTTTTGGTCTTTTATCTATTATTTGCAATGGTTGGGCCGGCGGTAACAAAGCAAGTCAACTCGCTTGTCGACAATGCCCCGGGCATTATCAATGACGTAGAAGACTACGCGCAGTATCTGCTCGCTCAGCGTGACCGCTTGCCGGATTCGCTGGAAGAGCAAATCAATGATATGAGCGGTCAAATTGGCGACCGCATCGGGGATATCGGCGGCTGGGTCGTGTCGTTCCTTACAAGTTTCATTTCGGGGGTCATTACGCTCGTTCTCGTGCCGTTCTTCTTGATTTACCTATTGATTGACCACCGCAAATTCGTGCCGTTCATTTCCGGCTTCTTTAGCGGACAGCGCAAGCTGTGGGTCATTAAGACCTTGAAAGACATTGACCACACCTTGCGTTCGTATATCCAAGGTCAGCTGTTCGTCAGCTTTTTAGTTGGAGTAATGCTGTTAATCGGATATTTAATTATCGATTTGGATTATGCGCTATTATTGGCGTTGATCGGCATGGCGACAAATGTCATCCCGTTTCTCGGGCCATATATCGCCGTCATCCCGGCGATATTGATCGCGTTGGTGCAGGATCCGATCATGGCAGTGTATGTTGCCATCATCATGTTGATTGCACAACAGATCGAGAGTAATTTCATCACGCCGAACGTCATGGGCAACGCACTCGATGTCCACCCGCTGACAGTCATCACATTGATCCTGGCAGCCGGAAACATCGCGGGCATTTGGGGAATCATCCTCGCGATTCCGTTCTACGCGGTCGTGAAAACGATCATCAAAAATATTTACGCAAGGCGTCAGGAAATCCGCTCGACCGCAACAAGAGAAGTATAAGTGAGAACCCGCAGTCCAGGCTGCGGGTTTTTCTTATGGCGAATTGCTTGACGGCAAATAGTTTACCCCCTAAACTACTATTAGTTGAGGGGGTAAACTATTTATGGATATGCGCATTAAAGAAGCAGTCGAATTGTTTCAGGAAGTATTATTTTACGGAACGGAGCGGGTCATCCGTTCAGTGGACAATCCGTTATGGGAAGAGTTTTCCCCTGAGCAGATGCAATCGCTGAAACTCATTGGCAAAGAAGGCCAAATCACATCGGCAAGACTTGCGGTGCTGCAAGGTGTACATAAAAGCGCCGTCTCGAACCGGACAAAAAAACTATTGCAAAAAGAATTGATTCAAGTGGTCCAGACGGCAGACCGGCGGGAAAAGCTGCTTGAATTGACCGATGCCGGAAAATCGGTCCTCGAGGAGTCGGATAAAATTCTAGCAGAGTACTTGGAAAAGCTGATGTCAGAACAAGTCGACGACCAGGAGATCGAGCAATTCCTGGTGATTTTCAGAAAGCTCAGCGCAATCATGAAAACGGATGGAGTGTAAAGGATGCAAACGATACTGAAATTAAAATGGCCGATCATGATCGGGCTCATCGTATTGACAGCGGCATTGTTTTTAGTGGCGCCAAATTTAACGGAACAAGCGGAAGAAGCAGGTTCGTTCCAATTGTCCGAACAAGCGGACTCGCAGCGTGCGGCAACGATACTGGAATCGGCTGATGTGTCAGGGCAGACGATTTCATTGGTGATCGAACTGGAGTCGGAACTCAATGAAACAAGCGAGCAGCAGATCGCGGACATGAGAGCGGAAATCGAAGCGCTCGGCGATCCTGTGACGACAGTGTTGGACCCATTTGAAAATGAAGAATTGGAAGCGCAGCTGGTGGCGGAAGATCGCCAGACGGTCTTGCTTCCGGTATCGATTGAAGGAACAGATGAAGAAGCGGCGGCACTCGCGGATGAAATCCGTGAAACGATTGTGCCGGACGATTTAACCGTCTACTTGACGGGTGAGGCAATCATCAACCAAGACGTTAACACCAGTGCCCAGGAAGGCCTGAAGAAAACCGAGATCATCACGGTAGTTTTGATTTTCGGCTTGCTGCTGGCGGTGTTCCGTTCGTTTATCACGCCGATCATCCCGCTGGTGGCGGTAGGGCTCAGCTATTTGCTCAGTCAATCGCTCGTGGCGTTTTTCATCGATTGGTTCGGCTTCCCGGTTTCGAATTACACGCAGATTTTCCTGGTGGCGATTCTGTTCGGTCTCGGGACCGATTACTGCATCTTGCTGCTCAGCCGCTATAAAGAAGAACTGACAGAAGGAAAAGGTGTACAGGAAGCGATTCTGAACACATACCGGACGGCAGGGAAGACTTTGTTCATCAGCGGCTTCTCCGGCTTTATTGCCTTTGCGGCTATCGGCTTTGCGGAATTCCCGATTTTCAAATCGGCAGTTGCCGTTGCGGTCGGCATCGCCGTCCTCCTCGTCGTTCTGTTTACCGTCATGCCGTTTTTCATGGCGGTGCTAAAAGACAAGCTGTTCTGGCCAAGTAAGGGCTCAGCGTCCCATAAAGACAGCAAGTTGTGGATCTGGATCGGCAAATTGTCCGTCAACCGTCCACTTTGGTCGATGCTGCTTGTGGCGGCCATCACTGTTCCTTTGCTGTTCTCTTATAACAACGACCTGTCATTCAATACAGTAGACGAGATCAGCTCGGATTATGAATCGGTGAAAGGCCTCGATGCCATTGAATCGGCATTCGGCGCAGGCAATACGATGCCGGTCCAAGTCGTCATTAAAGGCGAAGAAAGCCTGACGGCAGAAGAAACGATCCCGTATCTGGATGCTTTGGCGCAGGATATGGAAAAAGTTGAAGGTGTCGACATGGTTCGTGCCATTACTCGCCCTACCGGTTCGGTGATTGATGAATTCTTCGTCGATCATCAGCTTGGCCTCATTGCAGAAGGGCTTGAAGAGGCGAATGCTGGAATTGGCGAAGTCCAGTCCGGCCTTGGTGAAATTGAAACAAACCTGGAAACGATCAGTGGACAGGCAGGAGGCGCTGGCCTTCGCGAAGCAGCTGCAGGCTTGTCGCAAGTGAACGGGCAGCTTGAACAGATTTCAGGCGGCCTCCTGCAGACCGGCAATATTGAACAGACCGTCGGTGCGCTCGTTCAAGTGAATGCCGGGCTTTCAGAAATTGAACAAGGCTTAAACGGCGGCGCTGGCCAATACGATGAATTAGCTGCTGGCATCGGGGAACTTGCGCAAGGCGTCGGCGCTTCATCAGACGGCCTTACGGAAATCAGCGACGGCTTGACTGAAATCGCCGATACACTGACAGGCATCAGCGATAGCGAAGCGGTGCGCGGCACAGGCATTTACCTGCCTGAAGGCACTTTGGAACAAGAAGAGTTCGAACCGCTGCTTGATCGGTATGCATTTGCCGATGGCGAAGGCATGTTGATGGAAGTGGTGCTCGAAGAAGATCCCTATTCTCCGGAAGCGATCGACATCGTCACGAATTTAAAAGAAGCGGCTGAGAGAAGCATTAACGGTACGCCTCTTGAAGAAGTGGACATTGCATACGGCGGGGTGCCAAGTATCAATAGCGACTTGAAGGACATCTCCGAGAGTGACTTTACGCGTACGGTCAGCATTATGCTCATCAGTTTGTTCGTGGTATTGGCAGTGCTGTTGCGTTCTTTCATCATGCCGCTGTTTATGATCGGCTCTCTCTTATTAACCTATTACAGTTCGATTGCGATCACCGAGTTGATTTTCGTCGGATGGCTCGGTTATGACGGCATTACATGGGCCGTTCCGTTCTTTGGCTTTGTCATGCTTGTCTCGCTCGGCATCGATTACTCGATCTTCCTGCTCGATCGTTACCGTGAAGAAGCTTTAACGGCCGCAGACTTCTCGAAAGCGATGCACCGGTCGATGGCGAAAATGGGAACAGTCATCATCACGGCTGCCATTTTGCTCGCCGGAACGTTCGGCGCGATGCTGCCATCCGGAGTGCTCAGCCTGATGCAGATCGCAACCATCGTCATCACTGGCTTGCTGCTTTACGGCTTGATCGTCTTGCCGCTGCTCGTGCCGGCAATTACCGTTTCATTTGCGGGCGGCGCTTGGTGGCCATTCGGATTGAAAAAGAAAAAATAAGTTTTAAAGGCTGCCTTATAATTACCTTGAAATGTCCGGAGAAAAAGAAGTCCTTTTTCTTCGGATATTTTATTTGTATGTTCGTGTTCGTCCAATCTCTTCAATTCAGAACATGTGATGGGAATGGAGACGGTGACTCCTGCGGGAGCAGTGACGGAGCCTTGCGACGGAGCGACGCGAGCTGAAGACCCTGGACTGAGCGCAGCGAGGGAAGCGGCTGAAGCCGTGCCCGCGGAAAGCGTCCGTCGAAATGGACATCACTCATTTCTTATGGGCAGCCCTTTTTCTATTATTTCGCAAACGGCGAAGCACACCGTATGCATGTTATAATGAAGTCAGAAATCCAAAGAAGAAATGGGGATGTCCAGTGCTGACATTTGAGCAAAAACTAGAAGTGATCGAAGCGTTTCCGGAACTGACACGAAAAGAAGTATCGATGAAACGAGTTAACTTCCAATTTGAAGAAAGCCTCTACGATAAGAAAAATGTGGTCTATCATCTTCACCCGAACGGCAACGGTTTTGTCTTCGTCGGTGATTTGCCGCAATACGAAGCGGACAACCGCGGCTTGGTCAACATCCGTGATTTTTCAGCGAGCCAGTTGCGCAGCATCATCGCCGATTCGATCGATTATTTGGGCCAGGAACCAGAACCCCCTTATGATAAACGGTGGACCAATAGAGAAGGTGAAAAACTTGATCTTGTCTACGAAGAGCCTTTCTGGAATATCTATACAGGTAAAAACTTAGAAGAAAGTTTCGGCACGTTCGATGACGCTGAAGATTATCTGCTCGACCAAGGATTCAGCGAGCGAAAATAATGAACATCCGAAAATTGGGTATGTACGAGGAATTGCCGATCGGGCTGTTGCTGGAAGCGGATCCGTCTGAGCAGCTAGTCCGCGACTATTGTACTGGCGGTCATTGCTTTATCGCCGAATGGCAGGAAACCGTCGTGGGCGTGTTCGTCTTGACTGCGCTGGATTCCGAAACAGTCGAAATTAAAAACATTGCCCTTGCTGAGCGTGAGCGCGGCAAAGGGCTTGGCAAGCGCTTAGTGTTTTTGGCGCTCGAAGAAGCAAAAAAACTCGGTTTCTCGGCTGTCGAGATCGGCACCGGAAATTCGAGTTTGGCGCAATTGGCGCTCTACCAAAAATGTGGCTTCCGTATGAAATCGATTGACCGGGACTTTTTCATCCGCCATTACGAAGAGCCGATTTTTGAAAATGGCTTGCAGTGCCGGGATATGGTCCGGCTCGATTATCGGTGGTAACAGGCGAATGCAGCAGATGCATTCGCTTTTTTTGTCTTTAAATGTCAAAAGGCCGGCTTGTATGCGACGAAAAAGAGGAAAATTCTGACCATTTTCGGTATGCTGAGAGAAGAGGTGAGGACATGTTCAAGAAAGTGATACTGTACACAAACCGTTTGGATGAAATGAAAGGGTTTTACGAATACCAGTTGGGCTTCCGGATTGTTGAAGAAGACGACACCAGCTTTGCGCTTTCAATCGGCACGTCCGTTTTGGAATTCCGCCAGTCGGACAGTGCGTCTTTTTACCATTATGCAATCAATATTCCAGGCAACCAATTCAGTTTGGCCAAATTCTGGGCGCGTGCGCGCGTTGAGCTGAACCGCCAGGAAGGCATGGACGAAATTTATTATTCGAATTTCAATTCCGATGCCTTCTATTTTCAGGATCCTGCCGGCAATATCGTTGAGTTTATCGGACGCCGCCACGTCGACATCATGGATGATTTCACAATCGATTCCTTACTCGACATCAGTGAAGTCGGCATCGTTTCGCCATATGTCAAGGAAGTGGGCGAGTCATTGGAACGGATGGAAATTCCCGTACGCGGCAATAAAGGGATCGATCCGACAACGCTGAATTTTCTCGGCAAAGATCCCCATTTTCTGGTGCTCGTACCGCCAAAACGTACGTGGTTCTTCTCCAAGCTGAAAAGTGAAACGCATCCCCTGGCAATCGAACTTACGGACGGACGGATGATCGAGATCGATGCGGAAGGGCATATGGTGCAAAAGCAAGCAGATAATCCGGTTTCCGACTTAATGGAATCGGCCTCATTTTCAGGGACTGCACATATGGCCGGCAATGAAAATTGGTCGCTTGCCAAAGGATTCGCGAACCGTGCGGATGAACGGCCGATTGCTGTCGACAGCCGCTTCGGCATCGCGTCCGGCAGCAAGATCTTTACAGCTGTCGCTGTGTTGCAATTGGTGGAGCAAAACAAGCTCGAACTTTCAGCGAAGCTGTCAGAGCTATTGCCGAAGACCTTCCCGAATTTCAACGCGACGGTTCACCAACTGTTGTGCCATACATCAGGCCTTCCTGATTACTTCGACGAAGAGGCGATGGATGACTTCGAACAATTATGGCAAGAGACTCCGATGTACCGGATGGAGACGCCAGCTGATTTTGTACCATTGTTCCGCGACTTGCCACCTGTCGAAGAACCGGGGACACGTTTCCGATATAATAATGCGGGCTATATCGCACTCGGCCTGATCATCGAGCAAGTGACTGGCGAAGAATTCGCCGATTACGTCGAGCGGGAAGTGTTGGCGAAAGCGGATATGTCGGACTCGGGTTATTTCCGCCTGGATCGTTTGCCGAAAAATACGGCGTATGGATATATTGAGGAAGACGGCTCTTGGCGCACGAACCAATACGCGATTCCAGTTCGCGGTGGAGCGGACGGAGGCGCCTTCGTCACGGCAGGCGATATGGCGAAGTTCTGGAACCGGTTGATGGATGGGACTTTATTGTCTGAAGAGATGAAAAATCGCCTGCTGACGGTCCAGGCGCAACAAGGTGACGAAGCTTACGGCTACGGTGTGTGGATTGAGGAGCAAGAAGGAGTAGCGGTGAAGTATCATGTAATGGGGTACGACCCTGGCGTGAATTTCCATTCGGGCTATTATCCCCAGCAAAAATCCATCGTTACTGTATTGTCAAATGCCGGGGAAGGCGCGTATGATATAGTGAAAGCCATTGAACGCGAGAAAAAACTGAGAGGGTGAGTCGATGGACGGAAAAAAACTGGCCATGAGCGTAGTGGTCGGAACGCTCCTGTTGGTCGCGATCATTTTCCTGGTCTTCCAATTGTATTTCATCATGAATTAAAAAAAGCTGCCATTGGGCAGCTTTTTTCTTTGTGACTGATGAAATAAGGGAGGGAAGTGAGTGGAGAAAGCTTGTACTATTCGACTGCGTTGCAGGAAGCTCGCAGGGTGCGGGTCATGCAGCTGATGCGAAAGGAACTGTTAGTTAGAAAGAAGAGATTTGAAAAGCTTCCGCTTTTCGACTGCGTTGCAGGGGAGCTGCTTGCCGTGGGGCGGGTGTTGAGCCAACGTGCCAAAAGCGCGGCACGTTTGTCTCGCCAGCCCGCGCGGTCCCACAGGCGTCAGCCCCCCTTCCACTCCGTCTCTAGTTTTAGAAGGAAGAGAATTTCTTCTATCCGCTCGACTGAAAATGTGGAAATGCTTCATGCTTTGTAGCTCATATCATTTGGAACAAGAGAAGGCGATAGTGAGTACTAGTTTCACCACAAGCTTCTTAACTCAAATGCTATAGGACTAGATGCTTCATCGCAGGAAGCGATTTCCCCGCTAGCTGGCAACTAGTTACAGAAGCAGAACTGACTAAACGCATCCGAATCAATGGAATTTCTCAGTCGGCCAGCGTAAGGGGGTGAGCCGACGCAATAAGACAGGTGCTTTTCCTGGCTTGTTGCCAAAGGCCAACCCAAAGCCGGGCGGCGACTACCAAGGTGAATCCTGAATCGAATGCAGAAACACTTCGACACGCAAACCCTAGCTATCTTCACTTCTGTTCTATTCGGGAAGCGATTTCCCCGCTAGCCGGCAACTGAATACAAAAAGAAAGCTATATAAACTAGCATCATTCAATAAAATCTCTCAGCCGCCCAGCGCCAAAGGCCAACCCAAAGCAGGGCGGCGAATACTAAAGCGACGCTTATATCAATACGCCGGAACATTTCCATACACAAAAACTCGCTATCTCACCTAAAGAACGCGCTTCATTGCATGCATATATTTTTAGACAATAAAAAATGGACTCTTCCGAAGAAGAGTCCATTGAAAGTTTAAGGGTTAATT
The DNA here is from genome assembly GCF_001465795.2 of Planococcus rifietoensis. Lineage (NCBI taxonomy): Bacteria > Bacillati > Bacillota > Bacilli > Caryophanales > Caryophanaceae > Planococcus > Planococcus rifietoensis. The sequence goes on from NZ_CP013659.2 coordinate 81,382, forward strand.
AAGCTTTTGATACGTTAGTAGCTTGAAGACCGCGTTGGCCTTGCTCGATGTCAAAAGTAACTTCTTGACCTTCGTCAAGAGTTTTGAATCCTTCGCTTTGGATAGCTGAGAAGTGTACGAATACGTCGTCTCCGCCTTCGCGCTCGATGAAGCCGAATCCTTTTTCTGAGTTAAACCATTTTACTTTACCTTGTTCCATGTGTGTTTCCTCCTCGTATGCTAATGCATACATTGTATTACTATCCTTGCTCAAATCCTTCAGATAAAATCTGATACTTAATGAAAAGCCATCGAACAAAAATAATTCTTCCTTAGAATAGCACGGTACTATTTGAAATGCAAGGATTAAGTTCGGTTGCTTCTTTTTCCCGCCATTCGTTATAGTTGAATGAAGAGGGATAGGAGGGGGATCGATGCAGCGGATTATGGTGATCGGTGTGTCAGCTGGAGCTGGCAAATCAACGTTTGCAAGACGTTTAGGAAAAGTGGCTAATCTGCCGGTGCATCATTTGGATGCGTATTACTGGAAGCCGGGCTGGGTTGAAGCAGAGGAAAAAGAATTTCAGCACAAGCAACAGGAGCTAGCGGACGAGCCGCGCTGGATCATGGAAGGGAACTATAATAGCACGGCCGCTATCCGCTTGGCAGCTTGCGATGCCCTTATCCAATTGCAGCTTCCACTGTGGCGCTGTTTATGGCGGGTATTGAAAAGGCGCATTCAATACCGTAAACAAGCTAGGCCGGATATGGCGCCAGGATGTCCTGAAAAGCTGGATTACGAGTTTTTGAAGTTTATTGTGACGACCTATCACGAGCGGCAAAAATCGCAACACCATTTAATAGAAGAATTTATTAGGAAGTATCCTGAAAAACAGGTGTATATCCTCCGTACACAAAAGGAAATTGAGGCTTTTTTGGAACAGGTCGGTAAATAGTTTCAATTTTACAGTCAATTGAAAAAACTTGGAGACGATGGATAGGGAACATGGTATTCTGATAGTACGAAAGAAACGAGGGGGAATGGGCTTTGAAAGACCGCCTATATGAAGGTACACTGACCAATGTGCGTATGCACAAACAGGTGCCAATGTATATGAAGCGCCTGTACCTGGAGGATTTGGCTGAAATCGAACGGGTTCAGCAAACGGTTATCGACTCGCTGCCAGAGAAAAATACGTTGCAGCCGTTGTCGACTGAAGAATTTCTGTTTATTTTGCAGCATAACGGGCTGATTGTCGGGGCTTTTGTAGAAGGAGAGCTAGTGGCTTTTCGGGCACTACTCGTTCCGGAAATTGACGAGGAGCATCTTGGGCGCGATATCGGGCTTTCTGAAGAAGAGCTTGGCAACATGATTTATCAGGAAATTTCGGCTGTCGCTCCCGATTACCGTGGAAACCGCCTTCAGCAGAAGTTGGCCGAAGTGGTCATGAAGGAATTGAAGAAACTGGAGAAAAAATTCCGCTACGTGGCCTGCACAGTGGCACCGATGAATATCCCGAGCCTGAAAGATAAATTTACGCAGCACATGCACATCGCTGCGCTAAAGAAGAAGTACGACGGCTTGGAACGCTATATCCTTGTAAAAGATCTCGAACAGCCAAATGCAGATTACGGCAATCAAGTCACGGCACCGATCGACGATCTACAAAAACAGCAAGAATTACTAAATGAAGGATATGTTGGAATCGGCTTCCAGATGGTCAAAGGCTTTCATGCGCTGCAATTTGCCAAACCTCTTAGTTGATCGGTAATTTTTTTTAAAAAGCGACTCGAATTGTGGAACACTCCAGCGCTTTCCTGTAAAATTATCAGAAATTCACATAAATTTATCTTCAAGAGGAGTTACGATATGAAGTTGCAATTTGCACAAATCCCCGGGGTACGCATATTAAAATCATTCGGGCCAGAGTCAGTGGACATCCAAGCGATTGTCTATAACTCTTCGGCTGCACGGAATGGTTCTGCATTTTTTTGCGTCATCGGGGAAAATACAGACGGACATCTATACATAGAGCCTGCCATCGAAAACGGTGCGCAGGCGATTATCGGCTCCAACGAGGAAATTCTATCCCATCAAGCCAAGCTTTATCCTTCTGTCAGCTTTGTGTTGGTGGCGGATGTGCGCAATGCACTCGCACACACCTCAGATTTCTTTTTCGGCTCGCCGCAGCATGATTTGTTTAAAATCGGCGTGACGGGAACAAATGGCAAGACTACAACGGCTACCTATGCCCGCAATTTATTCAATTTGCTGGGAACACCTTGTGGATTTATCGGCACAACGGGCGTCGAGACAGCTCAAGGCAAAGTGCCGTTTGAGAAAAGTACGCCAACCACGCCAATCGCTTCAGACATCCACCAGATTTTCTCCATGCTGGTCGATGCCGACACGCAGGCAGTGGCGATGGAAGTGTCTTCGACTGCGTTGGATCAGCAGCGGGTGGAAGGAATCGTTTTCGATGTAGCCATCCATACGAATTTATCCGAGGAGCACCTCGAGTATCATAAAACTTTTGAGCATTACCGGGAGTCCAAGTTGAAGTTGTTTGAACGTGCGAAAGCAGCTGTCGTCAATCTTGACGATCCCGGTTTAAGCGGGGGCATTTTAGCAGTGGCGGATTATCCGGTGCTGAGCTATAGCCAAGATCCGTCGAGCGGCGCTGACCTGATCTGGGGAAATTACAGCGCATCTGCACAAGGCATGCGCTTTGAGTTGAATTATAGAGGTGATATCCGGATCATTGAAGCTCCGCTATTTGGCGACTACAATGCCGCGAATTTGACGGCGGCGATTGCGACTGCCTTACACGCAGGGCATTCAATCGACCAAATCATTGCGGTCTTGCCGAATATGCCTCAAGTAGAAGGGCGTTTTCAAGTGATCAGAGGCCCTGAAGAACGGACCATCATTTTGGATTATGCCCATACGCCAGTCGCGATCGATGCGGTCTTGACGGAAGCCCGTAAATTGCCCCATCGCCGCCTGATTGCACTGATTGCCGGAATCGGTATCCGGGATTTTGCCAAGATGCCGAAAATGGCAAAAGCGTCTGAAGGGAAAGCAGATGTCTTGGTCGTTACAGTTGACCATCCGGGTTACAACGATCCGGAAGAAGTTGTTTCGGAAGTGATCAAGGGCTTCAGTGTCCCGTACATGCAAAAAGTGCTGAAGGCGCCAACGCGCAAACAGGCAGTGGAAAAAGCGCTCGCGGAAAGCGGGCCGGAAGACATCATCTTGCTGTCGAGCGGCTGTATCAACGGCGCCCAGATTATTAAAGGGGAACATATCCCGCATTCAGATGAAGCGATAATCGAAGCGTTTTTCTCGAGCAAAACCGGGGGATTTTAGCGGCGAGGGTCGCTTTTTTCGGGTGGAATGTGTTTAATAGAAGAGAAGCTAATTAAAGACTAAGAATTGGAGTGAATGGAATGCAGTATCGTACAGAAAAAGACACGATCGGTGAAATTCAAGTTGAAGCTGACAAAATGTGGGGCGCGCAAACTCAGCGCAGCGTCCAAAACTTTGCCATCGGAACAGAACGTATGCCCCATGAAGTGGTCATGGCATTTGCTCAATTGAAAAAAGCGACAGCTAAAGCGAACCACAAGCTCGGCAAGATGTCTGACGCAAAAATGCGCGCCATCGAAACAGCTGCGAACGAAGTGATCGAAGGCAAATGGAACGACCATTTCCCGCTCGTCGTTTGGCAGACAGGAAGCGGCACGCAGTCCAATATGAACATGAACGAAGTATTGGCACGCCGCGGAAACGAAATTTTGGCGGAACAGGGATCGGATGAAAAACTTCACCCGAACGATGATGTCAATATGTCCCAAAGCTCGAATGATACATACCCGACGGCGATGCACGTTGCGGGCGTTCTAGCGGTTACGGAGCAATTGATTCCAGCGGTCCAGAAGTTGAAAGCGACGTTGGATGAAAAAGCGAAGAAATTCGACGACGTCATCAAAATCGGCCGCACACACTTGCAAGATGCTACACCGCTGACATTGGGCCAAGAGATTAGCGGCTGGCGCCATATGTTGGAGAAAAGCGAGCGCATGATCAAAGAAAGCGTCGAGCATATGCGTGAACTTGCGATCGGCGGAACAGCTGTCGGAACGGGCATCAACGCAGACCCGAAATTCGGCGGCTATGTTGCGGAATTCATCGCAGAAGCGGTCGGCACGGAGTTCACTTCAGCGGAAAATAAATTCCATGCACTGACAAGCCACGATGAAATGGTTTATGTGCACGGTGCGGTCAAAGCGCTTGCGGCGGATGCGATGAAGATTGCCAACGACGTACGCTGGCTCGCAAGCGGTCCGCGCAGCGGCATCGGCGAAATCACGATTCCGGCAAATGAGCCGGGCAGCTCGATCATGCCGGGGAAAGTCAACCCGACGCAAAGCGAAGCCTTGACGATGGTATCGGCCCAGGTCATGGGCAACGACGCTGCGATCGGATTTGCAGCAAGCCAGGGGAACTTTGAACTCAACGTCTTCAAACCGGTCATTGCATACAATTTCCTGCAATCGGTCCGCCTGTTGACGGATTCACTTGTTTCTTTCAACGATAATTGTGCAATCGGCATCGAAGCGAACTTGGACGTCATCGAAAACCACGTGAAGAATTCCTTGATGCTCGTCACTTCGCTCAACCCGCATATCGGCTACGAAAAAGCGGCAGCGATTGCTAAACAAGCACATAACGAAGGTACGACGCTGAAAGAATCAGCAGTTAAGAGCGGCCATTTAACGGCGGAGCAATTCGACGAATGGGTTCGCCCGGAGAATATGGTAGGAAAATAATGCAAACAGCCGGGATTTTCCCGGCTGTTTTTTTTGTGGAACAAGGAGTTTGGCGGCAGGAAATAGAAGTAGAGGGAACAAGGAAATGAAAAAGTAAGACACAAGAAATTACAGAAGAGGTGCAGTATGCAAAAACCATTTATTACATCATGGAGCGGTGGCAAAGACTCCGCTTTAGCATTTTACCGCGCGGTTCAGCAAGGGCATGTGCCGATTGCGTTGTTCACCATGTTTGAAGAAGACGGAGAACGCTCGAAATCCCATGGGCTGAAAAAGCAGATCTTGGAAGCACAAGCGGAACGGATGGGCTTGCCTTTAGTGATCGGGCAAGCCGACTGGTCAGGATATGAAAAAGAATTTATTCGCCACTTGCAGCATTTCAAGGAACAAGGCATCGAAATGGGTGTGTACGGGGATATTGACCTGCAGGATCATCTTGATTGGGTTGAAAAGGTCAGCAAACAGGCAGAACTTGATGTCTTGCATCCCTTATGGCAAGAAGCCCGCCGCTCACTGTTGGAAGAACTGGTCGAAGAAGAGTTTAAAGCCGTCATTACAGTGGTGGATACTGCGCGTGTCGGGGAGGAGTTTCTCGGACGTGCTTTCACCCGTGAGCTGATTGAAGAACTCGAGGCACTCGGCATCGATGCTTGCGGAGAGGAAGGGGAATTCCATACCACATTGGTGGACGGCCCGATTTTTGTTGAACCGTTGCCAGTGGAGTTCGGAGATATCGTGCGCAACGGGCAATACGCAATGCTTGAAGTGAAACTTCAAACAGGGGAGTGATCGAATGTGATCCAGATCATCAGTGTAGAAGAAAAGCATATCCGCCAAATGTCTGCATTGCTTTCAAAACGCCAGTCGCGGGAGCGAAAGATTTTCCCGTATCTGCCGGATAAGTTCGAGGAAATCGACGAGGCGGAGATTGTCATCCGCAAATTGCTCGAGCGCCCATACGTCAGTGGCGTGGTCGCTGTCCGCGGCATTGATGTGATTGGATACCTGATTTATGAATTCAAGGAAGAAGCCCATCGCGGACGCTATGTATGGATGGATTATGAATCGATCGCCATCAGCGAGCATGAAAACCCGCGTCTGTTGCGCTTATTATATGCGGATGCTGGAGCGGAATGGGTTAAGCATGGCTATTTCCACCATGTGCTGATGGCGCCGCTTGGGGATGAAATGGTGTTCGAGCAATGGCTCGATCAAGGATTCGCGTTCGAGCAAAAATACGCGATCCTGTCCCTGGATGATTACGAACCGAAAAACGGCACGTTGCCCGAACTCGAATTTCGGCGCGGCACGAAGGCAGATGCGCCGCTTTTAAAAAAGATGGCGGTGTGGAATAGCATCCATCAGGCAGCTGCACCTTCTTGGCATCCAATTACGAGAGAAACGATGGAAAACGTTCAGAAAAGCTATGTCGCGCTGACGGAAGACGAAGAAGCCTATCTATGGCTCGTTAACCAAGGTGAACAGGCTGCCGGCTTCCATGTGTATTTCCGCAAGGAGGATCCTTTTAGTTTGGTGACGCCTGAAAATTGCGTGGAGCTGCCAGCTGCTTCGACCAACCCGGATATGCGCGGTCGCGGCATCGGCCGCGCACTGGCCAATCATTGCTTCGGTGAATTGAAGAAAGAGGGCTATGATTATATTTTTGCCGACTGGCATACACCAAACCAAATGGCTTCCTATTTCTGGCCGCGGATGGGTTTCCAGCCCGTCATGGTCAGAATGTCGCGCCAGATCGACCCACGCATTTCATGGGCGCATGGCCATGATTGAATAGTGAGCATCGCTTTACTTGCTCGTGGAAACTAGCTTCGTTATACTCGTAGGCGCGTTCGAAATGACGATATTTCCCAGGCCTTTTCTTGAAAAAACTACATTTCTGTGTAGTTTTTTCTTTTTTTACGATTACAGTGCAAAACTGTCGGGAAGGCAAGAAAGGGATTAAATAATTGAGGGGGATTCGATGAAAAAGAAAGGCTTGATCGATTACCGGATTTTTCTTCCGGCTTTGATCATCATCATCGCAATCAGTGTTCCGCTCGCACTTTATGAAAGCCGTTCACTGGAATTGCTGAATGGGATTTTTACGACAATTGTTGAAGTATTCAGCTGGGGCTATCTGTGGTACGGCATTATCCTGGTCGGGGCGGCGCTGTATTTTTCCTATTCCAAATACGGCGATATCGTTCTCGGTGACCCAGCAGAAAAGCCGCGTTTAACTTTGTTCGAGTACGCATCCATTTTGATTGCCATGGGGCTCGGTTCGACGATCATGCGCACAGGCATGTTGCAATGGACATCCGTGGCGAACAACCCGCCGGCCGGAATGGACGCGGGTTCACCGGAATCGATTTTAATGGGCAATGCCTACAGCATGTTCTTATGGGGCTTCCAAGTATTCGCGATTTTCGTCATGATCGCCCCGGCGATGGCTTATACGCTGCACGTCAAGAAAAAGCCGATGATGCGTATGTCCGAAGCGGCTCGTCCGGTTTTCGGCGATAAGTTGACGGATGGTTGGGCAGGGCGCCTGCTCGACATCCTGTTCTTGCTCAGCATCATGACAGGGGCTGCGGTAACGCTCGGCTTGGGCGCACCGATCATCACGTATAATCTTTCTGCGTTGATGAACATTGACGTAACGTTCGGGTTGACGCTCATCGTCACCATCGTCTGGGTGGCGCTGTTTTCCATCAGCGCTTATCTCGGTGTGGAAAAAGGCATCAAACGGCTCAGTACCTTCAATATCTATTTAGCTGGTGCCTTTACGCTGTTTATTCTATTGGCTGGGCCTGGTGTCTTTATCCTGAATTATTTCTCAGACAGCGTTGCGTCACTGTTCACGAATTACTTGAGTTTTTCACTCAATACGGACTCAGTTTACCAAGGTGCGGCGTCGCATGTGCAAAGCAATACGGTGTTCTGGTTTGCTTACAGCGCCACATGGGCGATGCTGCATTCGGTGTTTGCGGCCCGTATTTCAAGAGGGCGCACCATCCGTGAGATGATCATGACCTATCTATTGGCGCCGACGCTGTTGTCATGGATTGCGACGGGCGTTCTTGGCGGGCTCGGCGTCCACCGGTATTTGACGGGTGAACTGCCGATTTTGGATATGGTGAAAGAAGAGCGGATGGCGGTCATTCCTGAAATTCTTTCGACCTTGCCGCTTGGCGGATTGGCGATTGTGATTTTCATTATCGTCGCGCTCATCTTCCTGACGACTACGCTCGACTCGACGACTTACACGATTGCTGCTTATACGAGTACGCTTGATATGAGCAAAAACGAACCGCCGAAAATTTTGCGCATCCTCGTTGCCGGCATCATCACCGTCATTTCACTGGTGCTCATGAGAATCGGCGGCTTGGCACCGCTCGAAGTGGTGTCCGGCTTGATGGGCTTGCCGATCATTTTCATCACTTTCCTGATGATTTATTCGGCGAAGAAAATGATGGACCAAGACCGTGCGTGGCTCAATAATGTGCGAGACAAGGAAACGCCTTTGAAACGGTCAAAACAGAAAACGAAAAGTGAATAATTAGTCGAATGATTGAATAAACCCAGTCTTCCCCATCATGAGGGAGCTGGGTTTTTTTAATGCAAGGACTCGGATGTGCCGAGGAAATTCTGGACAAATTCGATTTTAGCGTGGAAGATAAAGGTATCGCTATCGATTTCACAGCTTGCTATCTCTGTGTTAACACACAAGCACGCCAAATTACCGACTCATTAAAGGGGAGTGTTGAGAAGTGTACAAGAAAATTTTACTTGCTGTAGATGGTTCCGACCATTCAGTCCGCGCAGCTAAAGAAGCTGTGAAATTAGCTAAAGGATCGGATGATTCGCAGATTACCATCGTCTTTGTAGCAGATCACGACAATGCAAAAAACGAAGTGCTTCATAGCGGCAGTTCAGCAGAGTTGGATTTCCAGCGCCGCAAGAAATTGCAGCCTGTAGAAGAAGCAATCGGAGCAGCCACTATCAAATACCGCGTAGAAATACTACACGGTACACCAGGACCAACAATCGTTGAGTATGCCAATAAAGAATCGTTTGACGTATTGGTTATTGGCAGCCGTGGCTTGAATTCCTTGCAGGAGATGGTGCTCGGCAGCGTCAGCCACAAAGTGGTCAAGCGCGCGAACTGCCCGGTACTGATCGTAAAATAAGAAAAAGGGCTCCCGAGTGGAGCCCTTTTTGCTGTAGCAGGCAGAAGGGAGAACAAGGTGAAACATACTGCGCCAATACATACGCCGTTTTATTATGGCTGGGTCATCGTCGCGATTTCGGCGTTATCGTATTTCTTTTCGGGACCCGGTCAAACCTTTTCCAATGCCATTTTCATCGATTATTATATTGAAGAGTTCGGATGGAGCCGCTCCACGGTGTCAGGGATTTATTCTGCGGCTACATTGCTCGCAGGTTTCCTGATTTTTATGGTCGGCAGGCTATTCGATAGCCAGGGAGCACGCAAGATGGCGGTCATCATCTCCAGCTTGCTGGGGCTCGCCTGTTTGTTTAACGGATTGATCGCCAACACTTTCATGCTGTTCATCGGCTTCTTTTTGATTCGCCTGCTCGGGCAAGGCTCGATGTCACTCACGCCGAAGTCGCTCGTGCCGCAATGGTTCATCGCCAAAAGGGGACGCGCGCTCAGCCTCGCAGCACTCGGGGCGATGGTCGGCTCTGCCGTCTTTCCATTGCTCAATGTATGGCTGATCGAAACCTTCGATTGGCGCATTGCGTGGATGTTGCTCGGCGCGTCCGTGTTGGTTATTTTTACGCCGCTTGCGTTTTTGCTGATCCGCAACAAACCCGAAGATATCGGCTTGCGTCCTGACGGGGAAGTGATTCCTGAAGGGGAAACCGCAGAGAAGAGTTTGTCGGCAGATATTAGCTGGACCGTGAAAGAAGCGCAGAAAACCCGCGCCTTTTGGTTGCTGCTGTTTTGCGTCGCCACGCCAGCCTTGGTGAACACCGGAATCACATTCCATTTAGTATCGATTTTTTCACAGCAATCGCTGACGCCTGAAGCAGCAGCGACGGTACTTAGCTTGATGGCGGTCGTCGGATTTCCGGTAACGTTTTTGGCCGGCTATTTGCTGGATAAAATCGAAGTGCGCTGGATGCTGGTTGCCTTGTTTGTTGGAGAAATCATTTTCATTTTGCTGCTCCAGCAAGCGACGGTTCTGTCGTTAGCAATCCTGTTCGGCGTCGTATGGGGAGTTGTGTCAGGGATTGAGCGGGTCACCTTAAGTATTGTCTGGCCCAATTATTACGGCCGCCAGTATATCGGCAGCATCAGCGGCATCGCGATGGCGATCATGGTCATCGGCTCTGCTTTAGGGCCTTTGCCGTTCGGCTTGTTTTACGATTTCCTTGGCGGCTACGATGAAGCATTAAGTTTTCTGCTCATCATTCCGGCCTTAGCGATCGTCGCTTCCATCCTGGCAAAACCGCCCGTGAAAGAAGAGTTGAAAACCGGACAATAAAAAAGAGCGCTCAGGCGCTCTTTTTTAATTCTCCAAATAACGATACAGAGTGGATTTGCTGATGCCGGTCTGTTCTTTGATCTCGGCCAAGCTATAGGATTTGCTTTTATACATTTCAATCGCTTTTTTGACATTGGCATCCGGCTTGCGCGGTCGCCCGGCGTGCATGCCTTTTTGCTTGGCTTCCGATAAGCCTGCTTTGGTCTTCGCGCTGATGGAATCGCTCTGGAATTCGGCGATGGATTTCGCGATTTCCAAAAATGAAAACGACGTTCCTTTCGCGGTATCGATATGTTCTTTAACGGCATGAAGGAACGCGCTTTTTTCTTCGAGCGCTTCAACCAGGTCCACCAATTGGCGGGTTGAATCTGCCAGCACATGGAGTTTCATCACGATGATGCGGTCTCCAGGGCCGACAGCTTCAAGCATGCGTTCCAGCTCAATCCGCTGTTTCGGGGAACTGTGGGATTCTATATGGATGACATCGCAGCCGAATTCTTCAAATAGGGTGCGCTGCTTTTGACAATCTAAATCTTCTTCAATGGCTCTTGCATAACCGATTCGCACGTAAAAAACTCCTCACTGTACAAAGTGAATATATTATAACATATTAATTTTTTTGTAAAAATGGACCCAAAAAGGTTCCATTAATGGAGTGTCGGTGCTAAACTGTTTTCATTGTGAAAAAATAAGGTTTTCAGGATATGGAGAAACGTTCAAATAAAGAATAGAGGAGCTCGATTACGTGAAACAAAGTCTTAAAACCCAATGGTTCGGGAATATCCGCGGCGATATATTGTCAGGGATTCTCGTCGCTATTGCACTTATTCCGGAAGCCATTGCCTTCTCCATCATTGCAGGGGTCGATCCGATGGTCGGTTTGTATGCTTCCTTCAGCATAGCGGTCATCATCGCCTTCGTCGGCGGGCGGCCCGGCATGATTTCGGCCGCTACAGGCGCGATGGCGCTATTGATGGTGCCGCTTGTCCGTGACCACGGGCTGGAATACTTGCTCGCTGCCACGATTTTGACAGGGGTCATCCAGATCCTGTTCGGCGTCTTCAAAGTGGCAAGAGTGATGAAATTCATCCCACGCGCTGTCATGATCGGCTTTGTCAACGCGCTGGCCATCTTGATATTCATGGCGCAAGTGCCGCATTTCATCGGCATCAACAATATGACCTATCTCTTCGTGGCTATCACGCTGGCCATCATCTACATCGTGCCGCGCTTTTTCAAAGCCATCCCGGCCCCGCTTATCGCGCTGGTGGTGTTGACGGCAGTGGCCATCTATTCCGGGTTCGAATTGCGCACAGTGGGCGATCTCGGCACGATCAGCCAGACGCTCCCGAGCTTCTTGTTGCCGGATGTGCCATTCAACTTGGAAACCTTGTCGATCATCTTCCCGTACTCACTTGCGCTGGCGATTGTCGGCTTGCTCGAATCGCTCTTGACGGCGAATATCGTCGATGACATGACCGATACAACAAGTGACAAGAACAAAGAAGCCAGAGGGCAAGGCATTGCCAACTTCGTCACCGGTTTCTTCGGCGGAATGGCGGGCTGTGCGATGATCGGGCAATCGGTCATCAACGTCAAATCGGGCGGCCGTGGCCGCTTGTCGGCACTCGTTGCCGGTACGTTCCTGATGTTTTTGATCATCGTTCTCGGCAATGTCGTTGTGCAAATCCCGATGCCGGTGCTTGTCGGCATCATGATCATGGTATCGATCGGGACATTCGACTGGGCTTCGTTCACTTACTTGAAAAAAGCACCGAAAACCGATTCCATCGTTATGGTCGCAACTGTCGCCATCGTCGTTTATACGCACGATTTATCGATTGGTGTACTGGCGGGCGTCTTGCTAAGCGCCATCTTCTTCGTCTCGAAGATTTCCAAGATCAAAGTGGAAAAACGCTTGTTGGATGCTACACAATACCGCGTGGAAGGGCAATTGTTCTTCGCTTCGGTTGAAGACTTCCTAGAGAAATTCGATTTCGATATCGAACGCGAGAAAGTGATTATCGATTTCACGGATGCCCATATTTGGGACGATTCCGGCGTCGGCGCCGTCGACAGGGTCGTGCTGAAGTTCCGCGAAAATGCCAATGAAGTGGAAGTGACCGGCCTGGATGCCGGAAGCCAGAAACTGATCGATCAATTGGCGATCTTTAAAAGCTCGAATGCTAAACTACCCACCCATTGATGAAATTATAGAGAAGCCCGTCCTTTCAAAAAGGACGGGCTTCTTTGCGTCTGGACACATCAGCGGAATCAAATAATAAAAAAAATGTAAAGCGTTCACCTTTTAGAAATATTTTCTATTTAAACAATTTTTTTATACTATATAATAACCGTAAATGGGTTTTACAGGAAAAGAGGAATCATTTTGAAAAAGACATTCATCGGGGCAGCAATCGTCGTGCTGTTATTGCTATCACCATTTCTTATCTGGCTGTTTCAAGGAAGCGAGCCTTTGAACGTGGCGATTGTCGACAAAACCGTCCCAACGGAAAATTACCGCGAACATAAGGGACTGACTTGGATCTTGAACCATAACCGTTATGTTAAAGAGGATGAGTCGGACTACCGCGCAGATACCGATTACTTCGGTTTTATGCCGAATGAAAACGACAAGGATTATGAAATTCGGGGCATCGAGGAACTCGGATCGGGCTATGATTTGATTTATTTGGCTGATGCCTATGGGGTATATGAAGACGATCTCCCTTGGCAAGAGGCCAAAGGTGAACGCTCCGAGCTCATCTATGGCGGCTTGGAGATGGCTGAATGGCAAGCGATCAAGCAGCAAGTAATCAATAAGGGCAGTGATTTAGTCGTTGAATTCAATACATTCGCTTCCCCGACAGATGCTGCTGTCAGCACGGATATGGAAGAATTTTTAGGCATCAAGTGGAGTGGCTGGAGTGGGCGCTATTTTCCTGACTTAGCAGGTGCCGAGGTGCCTGCATGGATTGTCCAGAATTATGAACAGGAGGCAGAAGATTGGCAGTTTACGGGCGGAGGGTTCGTGCTTGTTGAAGATGCCAGTGGCGAGATTGTTGTGTTGTCTGAAGAGCGGGGCGATATCGAAAATGCCGGACTGCACGTGAAATTCACAGAGCCTGGGCAAACGGCTTTCGGTCTTCAGGAAAGTCCGACATTCGATTATTGGTTTGATATCAATGAAGTACAAGGACAGACCGAAGTGCTTGCCGAATACGAATGGTCTCTCGGCGAAAAAGGCCAAGCGGCGCTTTCTGAACGCGGGATTCCGGAGAATTTTCCGGCCGTCATGTACACGACTGTAAATGATGCAGACGTCTATTATTTTGCTGGCGACTTTGTTGACGTCGAGGATGTGCCGTCATTCTACCAATACGGGGGGCTTGCCAAGATGCGGGATTGGATGTCATTTGGCGGCAACGATAGTTTTTATTGGAAAACGTATGTGCCAATGATGGAATCGATTCTTGCGGACAGTTCAGGAAAAGAGCGGGAAACGCCGTCACAAGTGTCGTCGGCAGCTGAAAAAGACGGGATTTCCTATCCATCGCGTGTAAACGGCGAGCAGTTTGAAGTGTTCGAAGACGGTGAGTGGAAAGAATTCACCGTCAAAGGCGTCAATATGGGCATGGCAAAACCCGGCACCTTCCCTGGCGAAGCAGCGATCACTCGCGAGGAATATGACCGCTGGTTCAAGGCAATCGGGGAAATGAACGCCAATGCGATTCGCGTCTATACGCTCCACCCGCCTGCTTTCTATGAAGCCTTGGCCAAGTACAATGAATCAGCCGAAACGCCACTCTATGTCTATCACGGTGTATGGATTGATGAAGGGCCGCTAGAAGAAACCTTGGATGCGTTCACGCCTGAAATTACGGAACGTTTCCAGCAAGAGATGAAAAAAGTGGCGGATGCCGTTCATGGTGATGCTGAAGTTGATGAAGAGCCGGGGCATGCTTCCGGAACTTACACGGCAGACATTTCCGATTACGTCATCGGCTGGATGATTGGTATTGAATGGTATCCGTTTACAGTCGACGAGATGAACCGTAAATATCCGGATCTTGGCGAGTTTTCGGGCACATATATCGAAACCGAAGATGCCAATCCGATGGAGTATTGGATTGCGGAGCAGCTGGAAGTTTTAGCTGCCTATGAATACGAAACCTATGACAGCATGCGACCGCTCAGCTTCACGAATTGGGTGACGACCGATAATGTCGACCAACCGTCAGAGCCGAGTGAACAAGAAGACTTGGCGACGGTCGATCCAAACCATATTCGTACGATCGGTGAATTGGACGAAGTAGGCATGTTTGCATCGTATCATGTCTATCCATACTATCCGGATTTCCTGAACTTAGAAGAGAAATATACGGAATTTATCGACCACCGCGGCGAACGCAATAATTACGCGGGGTATTTACGTGATTTGAACGAATCGCACGATATGCCATTGTTGATCGCGGAATTCGGTGTGCCGGCTTCAAGGGGCATGACCCATAAAAATCCTTTCGGCTGGAACCAAGGCTTTATTTCCGAGAGTGAGCAAGGGGAAATCGCCAGCCGTTTGTATGAAGATATCCTCGAAGAAGGAATGCTTGGCGGTTTGGTATTCACTTGGCAGGATGAATGGTTCAAGCGCACATGGAACACGATGGATTATGACAATCCCGATGAGCGCCCGTTCTGGTCCAATGCCCAAACAAACGAGCAGCAATTCGGCTTGCTCAGCTTTGACCGCCATAAAGTGAAAGTCGACGGCAAAGACGATTGGCAGGATGGATCACCGCTGTATGAAAAAGAGCAAGGCGCCTTGCGCTCGCTATCGATGGATTCCGATGAGCGCTATGTATACGTCAAAGCAGAGTTCGATCCACAACAGGAGTGGTGGAATGAAGACCGCTTGAACTTGTACTTCAGTGTGCGGGAAGATCAAGGAATCGAAGTGGCAGATAGTTTCCTGGCTGATTTCGAACTGACCATCGATGGGGAAGAGTCGGCGATCAATGTCGCTGGCGATTACGACACCTTCTATTACGATTACTACGAACAGCTTAAAATGATTCCAAAAGAGCCGAATATTGAAAACAACTTCCACCCAATGCGCTTAGCGCTGAATAAGGAATTCACGCGGCCAGACACAGGAGAAGTCTATCCTTTCGAGTATTATGAAACAGGGAAACTGCGCTTTGGCATAGCCGATCCTGAAGCCGATCAATACGATTCCTTAAACGACTATTACTATTCAGAAGAAACCGGGATTTTGGAAATCCGGATTCCGTGGATGCTGCTGAATGCCAAAGACCCGGCGAAAAAAGAATTCACGGGCGATTTGCAAAAAGACGGCATCGCGGCGAGCATGACCGTTGAAGGCATAAAAGCCGCAGCGGTTCTTGAGAATTCAAATGGAAAAGAACTTGAATCGATGGGACTGGACAGCAGCAAGCTTTATTCATGGGAAGCATGGGAGCTGCCGCAGACACAGGAACGCTTGAAAGAGTCCTATTACATTTTGCAAGAAACGTTCAAAAATACTGAGTGAAGAAAAGACCCAATACCGGGCTGCCCCAGAACCGTTAGGAACAACTAACGGCCTTGAGGCAGTTCGTACTGGGTCTTTTTTATGGTGAACAGCTTCGGCTATTTCATTTACGAAAAAACAATTGAAAATAATTCTCATTTAGTTATTGAAAGTGGTTTTTATTCTGCTATACTAATAAATGTGGTTAAGTGATAATGATTATCAGTATCATCTGATCATTGAAGGGAGCGATTTTTCAAGAGTTACCGAAGAAAGATTACATAATGCACAACGGATGTCCATCATCCAATAATTTCAATAGAAGAGGAGACGGAAAAAATGAAGAAATGGATAACGGCAATTTTAGTAGCAATGATGTTTGCAGTTCTTGCAGCTTGTGGGGCAGAAGAAGAGGCGACAGACAGCCAAACGGCGGATGCACAAACAACGGAAACGGTTAAAGTGACGCATGAACTGGGTGAGACGGAAGTACCGAAAAACCCTGAAAAAGTCGTCGTATTCGATTTTGGGATTCTGGATACACTTGATCAATTGGGAGTAGAATCTGTTGCAGGCGTTGCACAAGGGAATATTCCTACATATTTGGAGCAATACGAAGACACTGAGAAATACGAAAACATCGGCACATTGAAAGAAGCAGATTTTGAAGCGATCCACGCTATGGATCCGGACTTGATCATTATCTCCGGGCGCCAAGCGGAAATGTATAACGAGTTCAGCGACATCGCACCGACTATTCACTTAGGCGTAGATACAACAGATTATATGAACTCGTTCACAACGAATATGGAAACGGTCGGGGAAATTTTTGGCAAAGAAGCGGAAGTTGAAGAAGAGCTTGCAGCCATCAACGAGCAAATCGAAGGCATTAAAGAGAAAACAGCGACTTCTGATGAAAAAGGCTTGATCGTTCTGGCCAATGAAGGAAAAGTCAGCGCATACGGAGCAGCTTCACGCTTCGGTATCATCCATGACGTGTTTGGCGTCAAACAAGCGGACGAAGGCATCGAAGCGTCTACGCATGGCCAAAGCATCACGTATGAATACATCCTCGATACGAACCCGGACATGATGTTTGTCGTCGACCGCAATGCAGCAGTCGGCAATGACGCAAGCGCGAAAGATTCATTGGAAAATGAATTGGTCCAGAAAACGAATGCTTATCAAAACGATAAGATCATTTATTTGGATCCGGATTACTGGTACCTATCCGGCGGTGGGCTGCAGTCTGTCAGCGAAATGGTCAATGCCATCGAATCTGCATTTTGAGTATAAAAGCCCCGGCATTCCCGGGGCTTTTTCTCAATCATAAGGAGGAATAGAGATATGGAACAAATCAATTCTTATATCAATAAAGTGTTTGTCGAGCAAGACGAGGTGCTGGAAGGAGTGCTTGCCGCCATTAACGCACAAGGCATGCGGCCGATTTCGGTATCGCCAGCGTCCGGAAAACTGCTGACGATGCTCGTGGCGATGACGGAAGCGGAACGGGTATTGGAAATCGGCGCACTTGGCGGCTATAGTGGGATTTGCCTGGCGCGAGGCTTTGGCGAAAAAGGCCATTTGACTTCGCTGGAACTGGAGCAGGACTATGCGGAACTGGCAAGCGCCCATCTGGCAAAAGCGGGATTCAGTGGGCAAGTCGATTATTTGACTGGCCCTGCCTTGGAGAGCTTGGCGCAATTGAAAAACGACGGACGAACATTCGATTTCTTTTTCATCGATGCCGACAAGGAGAATTACGAAAATTATTTAGCCGCTTGCTTGGAGCTTGCAGAAAACGGGGCATTGATTGTCGCCGATAATGTATTAGCAGGGGGAAGTGTGGCAGATGCGGGCATTCAGCGCCAGCATACCGAAGCGATGAAGAAGTTCAACGAAACGGCTGCAAGGCATCCGCAATTGGAGTCGATCCTGCTGCCGGTCGGCGATGGATTGCTCGTGTCGAGAGTGAAAAAATGACAAAAGGACGGAAGGCGTGAGAGCCTTCCGTCCTTTGCTCGATAAATAGAGCAGAATTTATTCGTATTTGCGGAAAAAGGCGAGCGTGCCGTCGATGATCCGTTGTTGGTCGTGATCAAGCGTCGCCACATGGTAGCTATCCGGCATTTCGATAAGGTCTTTTTCTTCAGATGAAATATGCTCGAAAATGAATGTTGAATTAGCCGGTGGAACGACATGGTCTTCCGGCGAGACGAACAGCAGGGTAGGGCAATGGATGGCCGACAGGTTTTTTCGGACCAAATCCATGAAGGGCAGGATCTCCTTAACGGAAGCGACCGGTGTTTTGTCGTAGGCAAGCTCAGTGATTCCCGGTTTTTTGATATCGGATCCGATGGCGTCCAAAAAGCGCACATCCTGCAACTCCTTAACGCCCTCCATGTCTGGAACTTCAACAGCAGCGTTGATCAAGGAAATGGCAACGATCTCCGGATGGTTTTCCGCCATATAAAGTGCGAGAGTGCCGCCCATCGACAAGCCAGCCACGAAAATCTTATCGCAGCGCTCCGACAGCCAAGCGTAGGCCTCCTCGACAGAAGCGATCCAGTCCTGATACGTGCTGGTTTCCATATCTTCATAATGCGTCCCATGCCCTTTAAGGCGCGGGGCATAGACGCTATATCCTTCGTTCGCGAAAGCCTCAGCAAGCGGGCGCATGCTTTGAGTCGTGCCGGTAAAGCCGTGGGATACGAGAATCCCTGTTTTCCCGCCTTCGGAAATAAACGGCTCTGCGCCGGGAAGAACATCAAAATGGTGTGTCATCCAAAAACCTCCTTTTAGGTAGTCCTTAAGTATTCGTTGCTTTTTGGGAAAGTCCTGCCCATTCAACTGCCTCAAAAAGGAATGCTATACTAATGGAAGAATAATCAACTGGGGGAGATCGCGTGCAAAACGTACAGGAATATACGCAATTGATCGAGCAGTTCGAGAACGGCCCTTATTTCCAAATGCTCGGTTTTGAAATCGACCGGGTAGAGTATGGCAAGGCGTCCATACGTTTGAAGAAAAAACCTAAAAATGACAATATGCAAAATATGCTGCACGGCGGCGCGATCATGTCGGGAATCGATATCGTCATGGGGCTTGCCTCGCGCTCGCTCGGAAGCGATGCGGTTTCGACGATTCAAATGGAAGTTCGTTTCATCAAAAGCTTGGCGGAGGGAACGGCCATTTTCCACGCTGAAATGCTGCATCAGACGAACAGTACAGCGGTCCTCACAGGACGCGTTGTCAGTGATCAAGATGAATTATTG
The DNA here is from genome assembly GCF_001465795.2 of Planococcus rifietoensis. NCBI lineage: Bacteria > Bacillati > Bacillota > Bacilli > Caryophanales > Caryophanaceae > Planococcus > Planococcus rifietoensis. The sequence continues at coordinate 100,512 of NZ_CP013659.2, forward strand.
GCCTATAGCACAGGCACGTTCAAATTATAAATTGTGATCGCTCCTATTCGCTTCTAGCGAATAGGAGTTTTTTGATTGGCTGCAATTGGAAGCCGTTCTCTTGACCCACCAGCCGCGGCTTGTTATAATTACTTTTAATTAAAGATATTTTAATTCGAAGTAAAGAGGTGAAATATAAATGGAGTTCTCCAACCAAAACCTGAAAGCTGTAACGGTTTTGATTCGCGCTGCGGATGCGGTCCATGATGCCATTAAACGCGACGTGGCGGGATACGGCTTGAATGCGACCGAATTCTCGGTGCTCGAACTGCTCTATCATCAAGGCCGGCAACCGATACAGGCAATCGGCAAGAGAGTGTTGATTGCAAGCAGCAGCATCACCTATGTGGTCGATAAGCTGGAGCACAAGGGCTATGTCGAACGGGAAGCGTGCAAAGAAGACCGGCGCGTGACTTATGCGCTTTTGACGGACGACGGCCAGGAATTGATGAAGCGGATTTTTCCTGAACATGAACGGCAGATGGATAAAGTGTTTGCCGGACTTGGGCAAGAGGAAGTAGTGGAGTTGATTGAGAAGCTGAAAAAAGTCGGCTACGAGGCACAAGACAGTATGGAACCGAAAGATAGAATATTAAAAGACAAGGAGCGGTATGCATGAACGAATTGAAAGGGATCCACCATGTAACGGCGATTACGAGCAGCGCCGAGAAGAATTATGAATTTTTCACGTATGTATTGGGCATGAGATTGGTCAAGAAAACGGTGAACCAAGATGATATCCAAACCTATCACTTGTTTTTCGCTGACGATAAAGGCTCAGCCGGGACTGATATGACTTTCTTTGATTTTCCGGGAATCCCGAAAGGCTCTCACGGCACGAACGAAATTTACAAGACAGCTTTCCGGGTACCGACGGATGAAGCGCTTAGCTATTGGGAAAAACGTTTCGACAAATACGAAGTGCAGCATACGGCCATAACCGAGCAATTCGGCGTCAAAACTTTGTCGTTCACAGACTTCGATGACCAGCAGTATATGCTCGTATCGGATGAGAACAATGAAGGCGTACAGGCAGGCACGCCGTGGCAGCAAGGCCCGGTCCCGCTTGAATTTGCCATTACCGGCCTTGGCCCGATCCATATCCGCATCGGGCAATTCGATTACTTGAAGGAAGTGCTCGAAAAGGCGATGCATATGAAAGAAATCGCTGAAGAAGGATCGCTTCATCTGTTCGAGATGGGCGAAGGCGGCAACGGTGCGCAAGTGATTGTCGAACATAATGCAGAATTGCCATCCGGCCAGCAAGGTTTTGGCACGGTGCATCACGCCGCGTTCCGCGTGGCGGATCGCGAAGCATTGAACGAATGGACCAGCCATATGCAGGAAATCGGATTCTCGACTTCCGGCTATGTCGACCGCTTCTTCTTCGAATCATTGTATGCACGGGTCGCACCCGGTCTATTGTTCGAATGGGCAACGGATGGCCCGGGCTTCATGGGCGACGAGCCATATGAAACACTTGGGGAGAAACTCTCTTTGCCGCCGTTTTTGGAACCGAAGCGCGAACAGATCGAAAGCATGGTGCGGCCGATTGATACGGTGCGCAGCACGAAGGATATCGAAAAAGAATACCTATAAGAAAAATCCGGCACTGCTCACAATGGGCAGTGCTTTTTTATGAGAAGACAAAGAGGAAAGAATGTCCAAAAAACTGAAATAATGGGACGATTTTGGGAACTTATTCCACTTATGTTCGTAAGTATAGATAGTACAAGGGAAGGGGAGAAGGGCAATGCCGAAATGCCAAAATTGCGGAACAACATGGACATGGGGACAGACCGTCTGCCGCCTGTTCACACTTGGGGAGAGCTTACCTTGCCCGTCTTGCAGGCAGGAGCAATTCATGACGATGGAATCGCGGAAAAAGACCAGTTTGTTTGTCTTTGCCGCTCCGCTCATCATGTTTATTTCGGTCGCTTTCGGTATTGACCCGTTCGTTTCCCTCGCCCTGTTCCTGGCTTCCTTTTTAGTGATCATGGGCATCTACCCATTTTTTATCGAATTGACAGACGAGCGTGGGCCGATGTGGTGACTGGTGAAATCCGAGTTTCTTTATAGGGAATGAGTTGGCTGTGGGCGACAAATGAAGATTCTTTTCTGGACAGCCCCTGAAGCTTGCGCTAAACTTACAGATAATCATCTATAGCGTTCTTCGGGGTCGGGTGAAATTCCCAATCGACGGTAACGGAGCAATCCGAAGCCCGTGAGCCTTTCGGGGCAGGATTTGGTGCAAGTCCAAAGCCGACAGTTAAAGTCTGGATGGGAGAAGAACCGTCAAGCAGCCTACTAGCAATCGCTTAGGTTTATTTGATATGAACTTTCAAGGCCCCTTTCTTTTTATGGAAGGGGCCTTTTTTGCATACTATGGATGATCAACTGAATAGTATTCCTTCGGGGTCGGGTGAAATTCCCAATCGACGGTAACGAAGCAATTCGAAGCCCGTGAGCCTTTCGGGGCAGGATTTGGTGCAAGTCCAAAGCCGACAGTTAGAGTCTGGATGGGAGAAGGAAGAACACGGAAATTATAGAGTTTTCTATAGTTCTATTTCCTATTGTCTTCTAACCCATTGGCTAATCAATGGGTTTTTATTTTGTTCTGAAAGGTGTGATCAAGTGGACGATCAGCAAATCATGAAGCAAGCACTGGAGTTGGCGCGTTCAGCTGCCGGGCAGACGTCCCCCAACCCGCTCGTCGGATCGGTGATTATCAAAGATGGGCGCATCATCGGCATGGGCGCGCATCTAAAAGCAGGGCAAGCGCATGCAGAAATCCATGCGCTGAATATGGCAGACACTGAAGCGCGGGGCGCGGATTTATATGTGACGCTGGAGCCTTGCAGCCATCATGGCCGGACTGGGCCTTGCGCAGATGCGATTATAAAAGCCGGCATTCGCCGTGTCGTCGTCGCAGTGCTGGATCCGAATCCGCTCGTTTCGGGCCAGGGCATCCAAAAGCTTGAAAATGCCGGGGTTATTGTAGAGACCGGTGTCTGCGAGCAGGAAGCTGCGGAGTTGAACCGGATGTTCTTCACCTTTATCCGCAAAAACCGGCCGTTCGTCACATTGAAGCATGCCATCACGCTAGACGGCAAAATCGCTGTATACGGCGGCCGTTCAGAAAAGATTACGGGGCCTGAAGTGCAGCGCGATGTCCACAAACTGCGCTTGCTGCACGACGCCATCCTCGTCGGGGCCCAGACCATTGCACTCGATAACCCCCGTTTGACCAATCGGTTTGCCGGTTCCCCGAAGCAGCCGATCCGCGTCATCTTGGATCGCCACCTGCGCATCCCAATAGAGAGCCACGTCATTCAAGTACCTGATGCCCCTACTTGGATTATCGTCGGATCACAGGCCGATATCGACAGCCGCGGAACATTTCCGGATCATGTCCGCATTCTCCAACTGGACACGCCGGATGTGGAAATCGCTGCCGCATTGGAATTGCTTGCTGAGCAAAAGGTGTTGTCTGTCCTTGTGGAAGGCGGCCAAAAAATCAATACCGCTTTCTTGAAAAGCGGGCAAGTGGATGAAGTTGCTACGTATATTGCACCGATTATTCTCGGTGGCGAAGGAACCGTTTCCGTCTTCGGCGACCTGCAAACCAGTTCTGCGTCAAACGGCATTCGCTTGGAGACACAGAAGGTAGAACGCCTCGGAACGGATCTGAAGATCATCTCCACCTTAAAGGAGTGACACAAATGTTTACAGGCATTATTGAAGAAAAGGGGCAACTCGCCGGCATCAAGCGCGGCGCATCCAGCATGGAAATGACGATCCGTGCAAATGTTGTCTTAGAAGAGACGAAAATCGGCGATAGCATTTCAGTCGAAGGGGTCTGTTTGACCGTGACTTCTTTATCAAGCGGCCGTTTCACGGTGGATGTCATGCCGGAAACCTTCCACGGCACGACCCTTTCTTCACTTAGTACATCCAGTGCTGTCAATCTGGAACGTGCCATGGCGGCGAATGGCCGTTTCGGCGGACATCTTGTCGCGGGCCATATCGATGGGGTCGGCAAGATCTTGCGCAAGCGCCCACAGGAAAATGCCATGTATATCGATATAGCGGCGCCTCCTGAATTGCTTGCGCAGTCGATCGTCAAAGGGTCCGTCGCGATCGACGGCATCAGCTTAACGATTTTCGAACTCAGCGAAAATCATTTGACCGTTTCGCTTATCCCGCATACGGCAGGAGAAACGACTTTGGGCAGCAAAAAAGTAGGCGATTCGGTCAATCTTGAAACCGATATGTTCGGGAAGTACGTGCAGCGTTTTATGGAGCATGCGCCAAAACAACCGATGAACGCCGATTATTTGCGGCGCCACGGATTTTAAAGGAGCAAACCGATGCTAAATACAATCGAAGAAGCAGTAAAGGATTTGCAGGCAGGAAAAGTCATTATTCTAGTAGATGACGAATCAAGGGAGAACGAAGGCGATTTTGTCTGTCTTGCTGAACATGCGACGCCTGAAAACATCAATTTCATGGCCACTCACGGCCGGGGGCTCATCTGCACGCCGGTCTCGCCCGATATCGCCTTGCGGTTGAAACTCGACCAAATGGTCAGCCATAACACTGACCATCATGAAACAGCATTTACCGTCAGCATCGATCATAAAGATGCCAAGACGGGCATCAGTGCATTCGAACGGTCGGACACCATTTTGCAAATGCTCGACACAAAAGCCGTGCCGCAGGATTTCAAACGGCCGGGGCATGTCTTTCCGCTTGTCGCAAAATCAGGCGGCGTTTTCCAGCGCCAAGGCCATACGGAAGCGTCAGTCGATTTGGCGCGTCTCAGCGGCAGCGAACCGGCAGCGGTCATTTGTGAAATCATGAACATTGACGGCTCGATGTCGCGCATGCCGGAACTGGAAAAGCTGGCGGATGAGTTCAATTTGAAACTTATTACCATCGAGGATCTCTATGCGTATCGCGCGGAGAAAGACCCGATCCTCAAGCGGGAATCGAGTGTCCACATGCCGACCGACTTCGGTGAATTCCGCATGGTTGGCTACTCCAACCGGTTAGATACAGAAGAGCATGTCGCCATCGTCAAAGGAAATCCGGAATCGGTGGAAGCGCCGATTGTGCGCATTCACTCAGAATGCTTGACCGGCGATATTTTCCACTCGCGCCGCTGCGATTGCGGGGCGCAACTTACGAAATCGCTTGAATTGATCGAACAGGCAGGGACGGGCATCGTCCTTTACATGCGCCAGGAAGGTCGCGGCATCGGCTTGTTGAACAAACTGAAAGCGTATGAGCTGCAAGAGCAGGGCTTGGATACCGTCGAAGCCAATGAACAGCTAGGCTTCCCGGCGGAAATGCGCGATTATACATTATGCGCTTTGATGCTGAAAGATCTGGGCGTGTCGCGCGTTAGGCTGTTGACGAACAATCCAGCCAAGACAGATGCGCTTATCGAATACGGCATCGAAGTGGAAGAACGGCTCGCGCTCGTCATCCCGCCGACTGAAGACAACACACAATACATGAAAACGAAAAAACAACGGATGCATCATCTAATCGACTAAGGAGTGTTTACAATGGAAACAGTTTACGAAGCAAATTTGATTGGCTCGGATTTAAAAATAGCAATCGTTACAGGGAGATTCAATGACTTTATCACGTCTCGCCTGCTGGACGGTGCCGTCGACGGCTTGGTGCGCCACGGCGTCAATAAGGAAAACATCGATACTGCCTGGGTACCGGGAGCATTTGAATTGCCGCTGGTCGCGAAAAAAATGGCGGAAACGAAAAAATACGACGCCGTCATCGCACTTGGCACCGTGATTCGCGGTTCGACGACGCATTACGATTATGTCTGCAGCGAAGCGGCAAAAGGCATTGCGCAAGCCGGCATGTCGACAGGCGTTCCGGTCATTTTCGGTGTCTTGACGACGGAAACGATCGAGCAGGCGATTGAACGCGCTGGCACGAAAGCCGGAAACAAAGGCTACGAAGCGGCGGTTTCTGCAGTTGAAATGGGCAATTTGATGAAAGCATTCGACTGATCCCAAAGAGCTGAAAACAGGTTTTAGATTGGCGGAATGAACCAGATATTTTCTGACTATCAGTCATTTAATACAAGTGAATAAACACGATGAGCCTGCATTCTTTTATGAATGTAGGCTCATTTTTTTATGGCGTTTCGCTTGATGGCATAGCAAAGCGATAAAATTTCGACCTGTAATATATCGAGTTCAAAAGATATTTTGTTTAAATCTTATTATAATAATGCATTGACAATTAACAGAAGTTTTAGAATAATGAAAAAAGAAACCATCTATTATCCTTAAAATGGAAAGGGAGGGGGAAAGGCGAATCATTAGCTGTGATAGGCCGTCCGTAGGCATATTTGTTAGCGTTTTCAAAGAAGGAGTGAGTCGATGATTTGGGTTCTTATATTGAGCCTTATCACCATCGTGTCTGTAGTAGCAGGGTTAAGAAGGCGGAAGGTAGTCTATTTCTTCCTTCCATTTGCATCGATTTTTGCATTCATGCTCGTCAAAGTCATTATGGTGCCACTCCCATTCCTGGATACGGTCCGTTTTATTTTCCAGTTGAGGGGGTGAACTTCGCAATAGAGGAATTCGGCTTCTAAACCGGCAAAGGGGTGAGTAATTTGAGGAAAATCGATAAAAAACAAGCAGATGCGTATTTCCGGACTCGTACCACGTTGGTCACCATCTATTTACTGATCGGGTTTTCGGCATCTTTCGGGGTTGTCATGTTCGCGGAGGAATTGTCGGGCTTCAGCGTCAATGGAATGCCTTTCCATTATTTCATGGGAGCGCAAGGAGCAGTGTTGACCTTCATCATCTTGCTGTTCGTTAACGCCATCGTCAACGACCGGATCGACAAGAAATTCGGTTTGGATCAAGACTTGGAAGACAAAAAATAGCAAAGTGCTTCCGACTGACTGCAAGCGATGGATAAAATTGCATAATTGACAAGGGGGAGAAGCAGTGGATTCACAATTTCTCGTATCACTTGTATTGATCCTGGCAACATTCGGCTTGTATATCGGCATCGCCGTCTATAATATGGCCAGGCAAACATCCGACTTTTATGTAGCGGGGCGCAATGTTCCTGCTGTATTCAACGGGATGGCGATCGGTGCCGACTGGATGAGTGCCGCGTCGTTCATCGGGATGGCGGGGACGGTCATGTTGCTCGGATATGACGGCCTTGCCTATATCATGGGCTGGACAGGTGGTTATTTGCTTTTGACTTTCCTATTGGCGCCGCAGCTCCGGAAATCGGGGCGCTACACGGTGCCGGAGTTTATTGGCGACCGCTATAGCAGCAGCACCGCGCGCTTGATCGCGGCAGTTGCCACCATCATCATCAGTTTTACATATTCTATTGGGCAGCTCTCAGGGTCAGGCGTCGTAATTGGCCGGCTTTTGGAAGTGCCGACAGCTGTCGGGACGATCATCGGTGTCGTTTTGATCGCTTTCTACTCAGCACTTGGCGGGATGAAAGGGATTACGTGGACACAGGTGGCTCAATACCTGGTTTTGATCATCGCCTATTTAATTCCTGTTATTTTCATGTCGCTGCAACTGACGAGCAACCCGATTCCTTGGCTGTCTTACGGGCAGATTATCGGTGAACTCCAGCAGCTCGATCAACAGCTTGGCGTTTCTGAATACGTTGTGCCGTTTACGGAAGCGACCAAATGGCAGTTTTTGGCACTTATGTTTACATTGATGGCCGGAACAGCTGGGTTGCCTCACGTTATCGTGCGTTTCTACACGGTTTCTACAATGAAAGCAGCTCGTTGGAGCGGGGCGTGGGCATTATTGTTCATCGGTTTGCTTTACTTGTCTGCACCGGCTTACGCAGCATTCTCCCGTTTTATCCTGATGACTCAAGTAGCCGGCTCTTCGATCGCCGATCTTCCGGCTTGGACAACATCTTGGGTCAACACCGGCTCATTGTCGGTGGCGGATACAAACAGTGACGGCATCCTGCAGTGGGAAGAAATCGTTATCAGCAACGATATCGTGGTCATGGCAACGCCTGAAATCGCCAATCTCGGCGTCTTTGTTGTTGGCTTGATGGCTGCTGGTGCTATGGCCGCGGCACTCTCAACAGCAGGTGGGCTGATGATTGCCATTTCCGCCGCGTTATCACAAGATATTTATTATCGTTCAATCAACCCGAAAGCGACGGAAAGCCAGCGTTTGCTCGTAGGTCGTTCGTCAATCATCATCGCGACTGTCGCAGCCGGCATCGTGGCGTTGAATCCGCCGGGCGCGATCACGCAGATTGTGGCATGGGCATTTGCGCTTGCATCCGGCACGTTCTTCCCAGCGCTGATTCTTGGCGTATGGTGGAGACGGGCGAATGGGCCGGGCGTCATTGCCGGCATGTTGGTCGGTTTAACGGTTACCTTGACGTATATTTTCGCTGCTAAATTCGGCGGCTTTACGATTCTTGGCATTATCGATACAGGCGCCGGGGTCTTCGGAGCAACGGCGGCAATTTTGACGATCATCATCGTTTCACTGGCGACGAAGCCGCCATCGAAAGAAACGCAAGAAGAAGTGCTGGACTTGCGCTATCCAGAAGGCATGACATATAAAGACGGTGAAGTATGGCGCACCGACCCGGTCGAAACCAAACGTCCGGAGCATTGAAAAAAGAGCGGAAGCCTAAGCTTCCGCTCTTTTCATAGTGTTGAATAAGTCTAGGGTCCACTAAACTTTTAAAAACGTGATTGCGTTTTGACATTTAAAAATCAATGACCTATCTAAGTATTTGGAGAAGCGTTCGCTCGACTCCAGTGGATCAGCGAGACGACCGAGACCCCGCAGGAGCGTAGTGACGAGGAGGCTTGGGCGCGAGCCCACGGAAAGCGAGCGATAAGCTTCGGAAAATACGATTTCTTAACTTTCTCGATAAGTTGAAAAGAGCGGAAGTTCAAGCCTCCGCTCTTTTCTACGTGCGCCAAATGGGAGTGACGGTCTTTATTCTTTGCGGAAAACCCAAGCGCGCTGGGCCACGAAACCGAAGATGAACAACACCGTATCGACCATCACTTTCAAGATTACTTCTCCGCGGCCGAGCCATTCTGCATACAAGAAGTGGACCGAGGCAGCCGAAACGCCCATGATGAAAGCTGCCAATATATAATAGCGCAGCAAGGATCGCCTAGAGCCCTGCTTAAAGACTTTGTTGCGATTGATATAGTAATTGAATAGGGAAGACAGGATGCGTGCCGCCACTGTGGCGATGATGATGAACGCTTCCGGCGATTCGTCTCGCAAGAGCTGGACGAACAGCCAGAACAAGGCGATATCGAGCCCGAATGAGGCCGCGCCTGATATCCCGTAGAATATAAAGATCTTGTAAATATGGTAAGAGTCTCGGAGCGGGTGGAAATGGGACGACTTATTCTCGTCCAAATAAACGGTTTCAATCGTCACTTCCGATACCGGGATGTAATTCTTTTTCAACGCCGCGAGCATATTCATTTCATATTCAAAGCGTTCGCCGAGCACGTCGAGCAGCCTTGGCAAAAACTTCACAGGAATTCCCCGCAGGCCGGTCTGTGTATCGCTCAGGTCGGCACCGGTCGACAAGCGGAATAACAGGCGCGTAAACCGGTTGCCGAAACGGCTGCGGAACGGGATATTAGGCTGAGAAAAATCTCGAGACCCCAACACCACATGGTTCGGCGAAGCATCCAGCTCGTTGGCAATTTTGACCATATCCGACACCAAATGCTGGCCATCTGCATCAGCAGTAATGATGGCTTCGATCGGCAATTGATGATTGAGGATATAATGGAACACCGTTTTCAACGCGCGCCCTTTTCCTTGGTTGACTGCATGGGTCAATAAAGTTACTTGCGGAAACTTTTTAAGCTCATCAAAAAAGCCTTCATAGGCGGCTCCACTGCCGTCATTCACGACAATGATCCGGGAAAAGCCGGCTGATATCGCTTCTTCAATTATAAGTTTGCATGGCTCTTCCGGTTTATAAGCCGGAATGACGATAGCGAATTGTTCCACAGGCAACCTCTTTCCATTTCTGGCATCCAGAAATAAGATACTGGCATATGTTTCTATCTCTATATAATGATACTACCCCAATTCCGGTTCTTTAGTCGTGCCCTGCAGGAATTGCTTGGCGGTTTTTGGTAGGAATCGATTCATAATCCCGCATGCAACTTAATCGGAGATGACATCTTCGGGGCGGTAGCCATCCTGCAGCTGACGGATCGACAAGCCAAAATCCAGTTGAAGATGGGGATAATCTTTGAAACGTTGCCAATCACCGCCCCATTCGAAGCCGAGCTCTTTGGCCATGTCCGCTACTTCAAACCAGTCGGGACGGCCATTTTCGTTGCCGTCGCGCTCGATGTCCCAAACGACAGAACCATCAGGCAAGCGCAGCGCGAAATCGATGGCCAGTCCGTAATTATGGTAGGACTCGCCACCTTCTGCATAAGTGACGACGTTCCCGCCCCGCGAGCGGCCTTGGGCATGGATCTCGTTCTGCTCTTCAACGGAACGGAAACCGTCGGTGATGAGGATATCGATGCCGGCTTCTTCAGCTTGAGCGATGAGCTGGTCGCGTTTAGATTCGACGATCGGGTGCAGTCCAGTCGGCAGCGGCCGATCAGCGCGTTCGTTGCGCTCTTCAATTTCGCGTTCGATCCAAATGAACAAAAATGCACCGAGGATGAGCAAGAATAGCAAAGAAAAGACGGTGCGGAATGTTTTCAAGTAATTTCACCTCGTAACATGATTGTAGCAAAAATCCTTAAGCAAGTATCCGGCAGGAGTTTTTGGTACGATAAGAGAAACAGAATTTTTGGAGGGATACATAATGGTCATTGAATTAATGAAATCACATGCATCGGTCCGCGACTATAAAGACCAGCCACTAACGCGCGCGCAAGTCCATGAATTGGTCGAAGCGGCTCAATATGCGGCAACGTCCCACTTCGTGCAAGCTTATTCCATCGTTTGGGTGACGGATGAAGACAAGCGCAAACGCCTTGGTGAGCTGTCCAAAAACCCGAAACAGATGGAAGGGGCAGGAGCTGTGTTCTTAATGTGCGCAGACTACAACCGGTTGGGGCACGCCGCGAAACTGCAGGGCGAAGACATTGTCTTCGACCAGGCGGAGAACTTGTTGGTCGCGGTCACGGACGTCGGGTTGCTCGCGCAGAACTTGGCACTTGCCGCTGAATCCAAAGGCTATGGCATCTGCTATATCGGTGGAGTGCGCAACAATATGGAAGAAATCAGCAAACTTGTTGGTTTGCCAGAAGGCGTTTTCCCGGTCTACGGCTTAACGGTCGGCGTTCCGAACGAAGCCAACGAAGTGAAGCCGCGTCTTCCTGTAGAAGCTGTGCTTCATGAAAATGAATACGACGAAGCGAAATACGCAGAAATTTTGCCGGCATATGATGAAACGATCATGGCCTATTATGCTGCACGTTCAAACAATCAAAAAACTGCGAAATGGAGCGAACAGATGGCGACGTTCTTGAACAAGCCGCATCGCCCCGATTTGAAGGATGTCTTGGCGAAACGCGGATATCTATTCAAATAAGAAGTGCATTCATCAATAACTGGAATGATTGAGGAGGCTGAGAAGCAATGAAAATCGCTTTATTTGGAGCAACGGGAAGAGTCGGCAGATATGTCTTGAACATGGCGCTTCGCGACGGCCATGAAGTGAAAGCGCTGGTTCGGAGAGCAGACCTTGAACCCCATGCGAATCTGGATATGATCGTCGGAAATGTCCGCAACGAAGAGGACATTCGCCAGACGCTCGAAGGGGCGGATGCTGTGATTAGCGCAATCGGCACCGATCGCACGACTACCTTATCGGATGCGACGCCGCTGATCGTGAAGGCGATGGAAGCGGAAGGCATACGGCGCATCATCACTATCGGGACCGCCGGTATTTTGAACAGCCGCTTGAGTCCAGGGCTGCTCCGCTACCAGGGCGGCGATTCCAAGCGCCAACTGACCTTTGCGGCGGAAGAACATGAAAAAGCCTATAAATCACTGGAACAAAGTGAATTGGACTGGACAATCGTATGCCCAACGTATTTGCCGGACGGCGAACCGAAAGGCTATTTCCGTTTTGAAGAAAATTACCTGCCTGAAGACGGCAAAGAAATCACGGCCGGTGATACGGCATTATTCGCCTATGAGCAATTGGATTCGGATGATTTCCTGAAAAGCCGCGTCGGCATTGCATATTGAATGACAAAACCCCTTGAACTATGAAAAGTTCAAGGGGTTTTTGCATGCATCAGGCAGTAACGTCACGTTTTGAGAATGTCCAATAACTGATCACCATAAAGACCAGGAAATAAACAGTCAAAACGATGAGCGACATGGCCATCGTGATATCTGGGATGGGCATGAAGCCAGTATAGAATTGAGTCAAATCGGTATGTGTAAACAAATAATATTTGACGATTTCAAAGCGCTGCAACAAGAAGACGAGTTGCACGCCGACAAACATCAAGAAAATCGATACGCCGATCGCAAGCGAACTGGAGCGGAAAACCGTCCCGAGCATGAACGCGAACGTACCAATCATCCATGTGCTCGCCAAGCTAAGCACGGATAGTTTCAATGCTTCAGCCCAGTAAGAGCCTTCCACCACTTCCGATCCGTTCCACACCAGGAATGCGCCGTCTCCAACTCCAAAGAAAATCCAACTGAACAAAGCGATCGATACGAAAGTAAGAATGGCAAATAATAAGGCAAACAACATCGTTGTAATGTATTTGGATGTCAGTATTTTCCATCGTTTAACCGGGCGCGTCAACAGCATCTTGATCGTTCCTTGTGAGAACTCAGAAGCAACGATTCCCGCGCCGACGATGACCGTAAACAATGTCACGAGCGATAGCATCATATGGCCATCCAGCACTTGCTGCTGCAGACTTTCAACTTTGAAAGGCTCAGCATCATTGGCCAAGCGGTATTCTGCGATGGCTGCCTGGCCTTCGTAATAATCTTGTTGGGCAGGGCCAATGTCCGGATTTTGCAATTGATCCTCGGCTGAAGCCAAGTTCATCATTTCCATCTCCTGCCAATCCATCTCTGGCACCGGGGAGGTGGATTCGATCCATTTGGTGATGCCCGCATTTGCCAATAAGATGACAATCAATAAAACTGCCATGATCCATGTCGCTTTTTTACTCCATAATTTCATCCATTCATTTTGTATGAGCTTGAGCAATTTCGCCGCCTCCAGTCATTTCAAGGAATTGATCTTCTAAGGTGGTGCGGTGCGGCTGGACAGCGTATAGATCAACGCCTGCAGCAGTGAGCAGCTTGATGGCGCCCGGGATGTGCTCCGGTTCTGTATCGATCAAATAGCCGTTTTCATGCGGATGCACCGTGAAGCCTATTTCTTCGAGCACTTGTTTCGCCTGGTCGGCCGGCTTGGCTTCTATGTAATAGCGGGATTGCTGATGTTCGTTGACATTTTTGATGTCGATCAATTCGCCGTTCTGGATAATGGCGATGCGGTCGCACAATAATTCGATCTCTGACAATAGATGGCTGGAGACGAAAATGGCGACATCGTTCTCACGTGCCACTTTGCGCAAATACATGCGGAATTCGCGAATGCCTGCAGGGTCGAGGCCATTTGTCGGCTCATCCAAAATCAAAAACTCTGGATTGTTGAGGAGTGCTTGTGCAAGGCCAAGGCGTTGGCGCATGCCGAGTGAATACGAACCGACTTTTTCCTTGATGCGGTTTTGCATCCCGACTTGCTGGATTACTTCGTCGATGCGGGCTTTTGTCACACCTTTATGCATACGCGCGAAATGCACCAGGTTTTTGTAGCCGGACATGAATTTATACATCTCCGGATTTTCGACAATGACGCCGACTTTTTCGATGCTTCTTTCAAAATCGGTGCGGATCGATTTACCGCCAATCAGGATATCGCCTTGCGTCGGCTTCATCAATCCGACCATCATGCGGATCGTCGTCGTCTTACCTGCCCCGTTCGGCCCAAGAAACCCGGTAATTTCCCCTTTATGGAGATCCAAGTTCAAGTTTTTGATGATCTGCTTTTTGCCGATCGTCTTTGAGAGCTTGCGAATCTCAACAATTTTCTCATTGCTCATATGAGCCACCTCTTTCCGTTTTGCTTCCTTCAGTACTAACGATTCATTTCCCAGAAAGTTTCAGTTTTCTGGAAATCCGGCAGGCTTAACTATCGCCTCAACGGGAATAAACCAATTAACAACGAATATATGGAGGGTTTGGCTTTATGAATGAATTGCAGGAAAAAGAACAAGTGCTCATGGCGTATTACGCACAGTATTACAAAGGCGCATCTTTGGAGGAAATTCAAGAGCTCGACCGCCGCTTATCGCAAGGCATCGGGGTAGAGCAGTATAAAAAGGCGATGGCCGAATTGAAAGAACAAGGCCTGGTCCATGGCTTGGAAGCGGTCGAGGAAAGAAATCAAGACGGCGTCGATTCCCCGATGGCGACAAATGAAGGCATGCTCTATATCAATGATGTCCTCAATCTGCAGTCAGATGCGGTAGAAGACCACCAGCTCGATTATTTGGCGAAGCATCTGGAAACCAGCCACCTGGAACTGACGCTGGAGCCGGTGAAGAGCTATATTGAGTCGGTCGTCAAAGAACAGGCGGATGAAAAGCCGAACGACAACACGCCTTGAATAGTTGAAAGCCACTTCTTGAAAAAAAGAAGCGGCTTTTTTTGTGTGAAAAATAGTTGGCAAATATTCAACTGCAAGATGGAACGAAATTTAGGGAAGCGGAGTGGAAAAGCTTCCGCTTACGACTGCGTTACAGGAGGCTGCTTGAGGCTCACAGGATGCGAGTCATGCAGCTGATGCGACAAGAACTGTTAGATAGAAAGAAGAGATTTGAAAAGCTTCCGCTTTTCGACTTCGTTGCAGGGGGCTACTTGCCGTGGGGCGGGTGTTGAGCCAACGTGCCAAAAAGCGCGGCACGTTTGTCTCGCCAGCCCGCGCGGTCCCACAGGCGTCAGCCCCCTTCCACTGCGTCTCTAGTTTTAGAGTGGAAGGAAATTTTTTCCTGTTTACTCGACAGAAAATGTAGAAATGCTTCATGTTTTGCAGTTTAAATCATCTTTGATGCAGAGAGTCTGATTATTTCTGTTCCATCAACAAGATTTTCTACTCAAGCTATAATATGTCAGATGCTGCATCCCAGGAAGCGATTCCCCCGCTAGCCGGCAACTCCATACAGAAGCAGATCTACTTAAACAGTCAGCTTGCAATGAAATCTCTCAGCTGCCGGCGTCAAGGGTGAGCCGACGCAGTAAGACAGGTGCTCTTCCTGACTTACTGCCAAAGGCCAACCCAAAGCCGGACGGCGAATAGCAAGGTGAAGCCCGAATCGAATGCAGAAACACTTCGACACGCAAACCCTCGCTATCCTCATATGCGCTCAAACCAGGAAGCGATTCCCCCGCTAGCCGGCAACTAGTAGATGAAGCTTAAATCAACATCAGCAACAATTCCACAATCAAACTTATTCTCACAAAAAAAGAAACCAATGCTAAGCATTGATTCCTTCCACACATATCTGAAGTTAAAGTCCGAGCACAAAGAATGCAAGGAAGATGGTGACGATGACCAAAGTGTTGGTGATCAGCGAGGTCCGTTTGCTGACGGGTTCATCAAGTGCCGGGAAGCGTTCGACGAGGCGGATGCCCCCGTAGATCAGCACCATCAAAAGGGCTAAAGTCAATATGAGCGGCATATCGTAGACGCGGACGTCGATAAAACGGATAAAGATGACCGAGAAAGCAAGGATCATGCCGTTGACTAAATTTTTTCGTTTCATAGGAGCTCCTTCAATTCGTTTTCAAGAAACGGTTTGGCATTTAACAGTTTGGTGAATTCCCGGTAGCGCTCCAATTGTCCCGCTGCCGGTTTTTTGTTCGTGCGGTAAGCGCGGATCAAAATGTTTTTCGGCGTGTGCTCCATATCGATGAACTCCATCAATTGGGTTTCATAGCCGACCAAAGAAAGCAGTTCCGCACGGATGGAATCGGTCGCGAGTGCGCTAAAGCGCTCCTTGATCAAACCATGCTGCAGCATGATATCAAGCGGGGATGATTGGATTTGGCCATTGAGCTCGTGTTGACAGCACGGCACGCTCAAGATGACACCGGCATTCCATTTAACAGCACGGGCGAGCGCCATATCAGTCGCAACGTCGCATGCGTGAAGCGTGACGACCATATCGACTGCGGTGTCTTGGTCGTAATCGTTGATATCGCCGACGAGGAATTCCAGCTGCTGGTAGTCGAGGTCACGGGCGATGTTCTGGCATTCCTCGATGACGCTTTTTTTCAAGTCAAGCCCCGTGACGCGCAGGTCGAGTCCTTTTTCGATGCGCAAATAATGATACAGCGCGAAGGTCAGGTAGGATTTGCCGGAGCCGAAATCGAGTATGCGGATCGGGCGGTCTTTCGGCAAATGCTCGAGTGCATCGTCGATGAATTCGATAAAGCGGTTGATCTGGCGGAATTTATCGTATTTCTGTTTCTTGACTTTACCATCCGGTGACTGGACGCCGAGTCGCACAAGAAACGGGTACGGCTTGCCATCCGCTAGCAGATAATCTTTCTTGCGGTTGTGGGACAAATCGGCGGCAGCGTGTACGTCCGCTTCTGATTTATAGCTCACTTTGAATTTTTTGGTCAATTGGATCTGGACTTTTTCGTCGGTGAACTGGAACAAGCCTTGCCGGAAGTCGGCGAATAATTGTTCGACCTCTGCAGCTGCCTGTTCGACTGTCAGGTTTTGGTGTTTCAAGATCTGTTCATATTGATATTCGAACTGGATGCGGTAGCCTTCTTTCAGTTCGACCGGTTTTAATTTGATGCGTTTCAAGTCGTTCGATTTTTGGCGTGGCTGGCTGATGGTGGCCGTGACGAGTGCGTGGCTGTGCAGTTTTTCTGCAAGTTGGGCGTGCATAGTTTGGAGTTCCATGGAAAATCCCTTCCGTCTTTATGATAGCCTCATTTTAGCACGGCTGGCAGTCTGGGGCGACTTCGCAAGCTGGAAATGGCGCTTTCCTTTTATTTGGAATTTTGTGATAATGAAATGGATGAAACCGTTTTCAACAAGGGGGACAAAGAAATGGCAATTCTCGATCAAACAGTAGGGGAAATTGTACGGGAGCAGGCGAAAAAGTTTCCGCAGACGGAAGCGTATGTCTATCCGGAAAAAGGCATCCGCAAAACCTATGCCGAATTTGACCAAGAGACCGATGCGCTGGCGAAAGCGTTCATGGGGCTAGGCATTGAAAAAGGCGAGCATATCGCCATTTGGTCCGACAATAAACGTGAATGGCTGCTTAGCCAATATGCCACAGGCAAGATGGGCGGCGTACTGGTCACCGTCAACACGAGCTACCAGGCGAATGAGCTGGAGTATCTGCTGAAGCAATCGGATTCCACAACCTTGATTCTGGGGGAAGAATTCAAGGGGACGGATTATATCGAAGTGTTGAATCAAGTCTGCCCGGAGCTGGAACATGCAGAAAAAGGACAGCTCGATTCGCCTAAGCTTCCGCATCTGAAACGCGTCATCGTCATGAGCGAAAATAGCTATCCGGGCATCTACACATGGAGTGAATTTGAAGCATTCGCCGAAAGAGTGACGGATGAGCAGCTCGAACAGCGCTTTCGTTCGATGGCTCCGGACGAAGTCATTAACATCCAATACACATCCGGGACGACCGGATTCCCGAAAGGCGTCATGCTGACGCATCGCAACGTCGTTAACAACGGGCGTCTCGTCGGCGATATGATGAATTTGGATGAAACCGACCGCCTGTGCATCCCGGTGCCGTTTTTCCATTGCTTTGGCTGTGTGCTTGGGACGCTCGCAGCAGTGACGCACGCGACGACGATGGTCATCGCGGAACAGTTCGAGCCGAAGCGCGTATTGCAGATGGTGCAGGACGAGAAATGCACCGCGCTTCACGGCGTGCCGACGATGTTCATCGCCGAACTCAACCATCCCGATTTCGACTCGTTCGATACTTCGACATTACGCACGGGCATCATGGCAGGCTCCACTTGCCCGATCGAAGTAATGAAGAAAGTCATCAGCGATATGGGTGCAAGCGAAATCACCATCGCCTACGGGCAAACCGAATCATCGCCGGTCATCACGCAGACCGGCAAAGACGATGCCATCGAAAAACGCGTCGCGACGGTCGGCAAGCCGCATGACGACGTCGAAGTGAAAATCATCGATCCGGCGACTGACGAACGAGTCGTGAAAGGCATGCCTGGCGAATTGTGCACGAGAGGCTATTTGATCATGAAAGGCTATTACAAAAACGAAGAAGCCACGAAAGAAGCAATCGATTCTGATGGCTGGTTGCATACAGGCGACATTGCCGTTGAAGACGAAGATGGCTATATCTCGATCACGGGCCGCATCAAGGACATGGTCATCCGCGGAGGGGAAAATATCTACCCGCGTGAAATTGAGGAATTTCTCTATCAGCACCCGTCCGTACAAGATGTACAAGTGGTGGGGGTGCCGGACCCAAAATACGGCGAGGAATTGATGGCCTGGGTTATCTTGAAAGGGGGCGAGACGCTCAGTGCGGATGAACTGCGGACGTATTGCAAAGGAAAAATCGCCCATCATAAAATCCCGCGCTATATCGAATTCATCGAAGAATACCCGATGACTGCATCCGGGAAAATTCAAAAATTCAAGCTGCGCGAAATGTCGGAAGAAATCGCTGAGAACGTCAACTAATGAAAAAAATGGCCAGGTGAAGGCAATCCTTCATCTGGTTTTCTGTTGGATAGACCCTTCGACTGTTCATTTGTAAATAATCAGCGATATTCAGAAAAGAAAGTTTAATGTCGCGCCAATTAGGGCACACAAGTAAAAGAAGTTATCTTGAATATAGGATAATTCGTGCAAGCCACGGAGCAAATCGATAAAGGAGAGGTTATGACATGAGCAACGTAAACTTAGCGATTATTTATTACAGTTCGACAGGAACCAATTACCAAATGGCACAATGGGCAGAATCGGCTGCAAAAGAATCAGGAGCACAAGTGAAGATTGCAAAAGTGAAAGAAAATGCGCCGATGGGGGCGATTGAATCGAACCCCGCTTGGAAAGAGCATTACGAAGCGACGCAAGATGTGCCGGAAGCCGATAATGATTTGCTTGAGTGGGCAGACGCCATCATCTTCAGTGTGCCGACGCGTTTCGGCCATGTCTCTTCACAAGTACAGCAATTCTTTGATATGACCGGCGGCTTATGGGCACAAGGCAAATTGGCGAATAAAGTGGTAAGCGCCATGTCTTCTGCGCAAAATTCGCACGGTGGGCAAGAAGCGACCGTACTTTCGGTTTACACGACGATGCACCATTGGGGTGCGATCATTGCGGCGCCTGGCTATACAGATGAAGTATTGTTTAAAGCAGGCGGCAACCCTTATGGCACGAGCGTCACGGTCGACCAGGACGGCAATATGGTCGAAGATGTACAAGATGCCGTGGCACACCAGGCAAAACGTACGGTGCAAGTTGCTGGATGGGTTAAAAACGGCTTGAACGGGTAACTAAAAACTACACGCCAAAAAGGCGAATGCTGGCAGACAGGCGAATGCGCCTGTCTGCTTTTTTAGTCGAGGAGTGGTAGTTTGGAATGGCTTAGCTTGCTGTTTGTAATGGGATTTGTCGTTATCCATCTATTTTCGAAAAACATGAATTTCTTGAAAGCTGTACCGCGCAGCCGGTTCTTATCGATTGCAGGCGGCATTTCTGTCGCCTACGTATTTTTGCATTTATTGCCTGAGTTAGGCGAATTTCAAGAAGAGGTTCACGAGGAGTTCGGCGGCCCGGGGGAAAGCTTCCTGAGCAATCATATTTACTTAGCTGCAATGGCGGGGCTGGTCATTTTTTACGGTTTGGAGCAAATGGTGAAAAGTTCGAAGCGCCGGACAGCGGAAGGCAAGTCTTCTTCAGGCGTCTTCTGGATCCATATCGGCTCCTTTGCTATGTACAACGGGGTCATTGGCTACTTGATGATGCGCGAGGAATATGAAGGCGTGGTCGGGATGGCCCTGTTTTTCATTGCGCTCGGCGTCCATTTCATTACCAATGACAAAGGCCTCCGGGAAGCGCATAAAGGCGAGTATGACCGTTACGGCAGGTGGCTTCTCGCTGCGGCAATCGTCGCCGGCTGGTTCATTGGCTGGATGACGGAAGTGCATGAATTGATCATTGCATTTCTCATGGCCTTGATTGCGGGCGGTGTTATTCTAAACGTACTGAAAGAAGAATTGCCCGAAGAGCGTGAAAGTAGTCTAGGTGCTTTTATAATAGGACTGGCCGTATACTCTGTATTGCTATTGTTCATTTAAATAAAAAAATGATGCCATTTATAAAAAAGGGGAATAATCTTTAGGATATCGGGTAGAGTATTAGGTAATGAATCACGTGCGCAATCCTCGCGTTAGTGTCGAAAGGTGATGTTTATGCCATGATCACGAAAGAGGAAGAGGCAGTCTTTGAATATGAACTTCAGAAATTGACGGCAGAGTGCCAGGAATGCCTGGATACTTCTTTAAAGAGAAAGATCCAAGATGATGCCTTGTGGTTACAGGCAATCGTTTTCCCAAGCTCCCGAAGAAAGCCGTGAAATGAGCGAATATCCGATATTCCAGCCACGCAGCCTTGCTGCGTGGCTTTTCTTTATGAAATGTGAACCGTTTTGTAACAATTTCCCGGGAAATGGCTTTCAGGGCGTGCGTCCCCAAAGGAATCTACCTGTTGCTCCTTTATAATAGGGGTAAGTGAAAGAAAGGGCGATGGGAATGGGAAGTTTGAAGCAAATGGCCTACAGCCAGAACAATCGCATACGGTTGTTGTTTCTAGCCTCATTGGCAAAAGGGCTTGCGATGATCGGGCAGGCTTTGTTTTTTGTATGGGTAGCTGATTCAGTATTTCTGAAATCCGCCTCTTTTGAAGACGTACTGCCGTTATTGGCTGCGCTGCTGGCGGTCATTGTGCTGCGGGCTGGCGCAAGTTATGCGATCGGCCGGCTCGGCATCACGCTGTCTGTGGAAGCGAGACGCCGTTTGCGCCGGGAATTGATTGCTTCGTATAAAGAAAATCCGCTGCAAGGGTCGATTGCCGGGCAGTCGGGGCGGAAAGTCGGCTTGCTGCTCGAAGCAGTCGATGACACGGATGGTTATTTCAGTAAATATATTCCCCAGATGATCCAAAGCTATACAATTCCGCTGATGCTTCTCGGGGTGATTTTTTACCTGAACTGGACAACGGGGCTGATCATCTTGATCACCGCGCCGTTCATCCCTTTGTTCATGGCGATCGTCGGCAAAAGAACGAAACAGAAGGCAGATGAAAAAGTCGAGCAATTGGCTGGGTTTTCAGGCGCTTTTCTCGATGTCCTGCAAGGGCTGACAACGTTGCGCTTATTCGGCCAGGCGAAGCGGCAAAGCGACACGATCCGTGACAATAGCTTGAAATTCCGCGATTCGACGATGGACGTCTTGAAATCAGCTTTTCTGTCTTCTTTGACGCTTGAATACATTTCCATGCTGAGTATCGGGATTGTGGCGCTCGAAATCGGTTTGCGCCTTGTCGTTTTCGATAGCATCACCTTTTTCCCGGCTTTTCTCGTCATGCTGCTCGTGCCGGATTTCTTCAATTTATTGAAGGAGTTTGGCAGCGCTTTTCATACGGCGAGAGGCAGTGCGGCATCTGCTGAGCTGCTGGCAGAAGAATTGGCGAAAAACCATCAGCCGGTCGTGTGGGGCGAATCCCCAGTCAATGCACCGATTGAGTTGGCGTTAGAGCAAGTCGGCTTTCAGTACGGGGAAGGGTTTCAGCTCGAACCGGCAAGTTTCAAGCTCGAAGCGGGAACATCTACCGCGCTGGTCGGGGCAAGCGGTTCCGGCAAAAGCACCTTGATGAATGTTGTAGCGGGGTTATTGCCGGCTACGAGCGGGCGATTGCTGATCAACGGCCTCCCGCAAGAACAAGTGGGCGAAGATGAATGGTTCGGGCAATTGAGCTACATTACGCAAGACCCTTATTTA
This sequence comes from Planococcus rifietoensis, assembly GCF_001465795.2. Lineage (NCBI taxonomy): Bacteria > Bacillati > Bacillota > Bacilli > Caryophanales > Caryophanaceae > Planococcus > Planococcus rifietoensis. The sequence goes on from NZ_CP013659.2 coordinate 122,702, forward strand.
TTTGCAGGGACGATTAAAGAAAATATCGAACTCGGGGCGAATCAAGCCGTGGCGCCACAAGAATTGATTGCAGCGGCACAGAAAGCGGGCATTCTGGAATTGATCGAGTCGCTCCCTGAAGGATTCGAAACGGTGATCGGTGAAGCGGGGCGCGGATTGTCTGGCGGCGAAAAGCAGCGGCTTGTGTTAGCGCGTGCATTTCTCAAGAAGCCGTCGTTATTGTTTTTTGATGAACCGACTGCAGGGCTCGACCTTCATACAGAGCAAGTGCTGCAAAATGCCATCGAAGAGCTGTCGAAAGAAGCTACCGTTATCACGATTGCACACCGTCTGCACACGATCCGCAACGCATCACGCATTATCGTCTTGGAAGCAGGGAAAGTGGAAGCCATCGGCACGCACGAAGAGCTAATGGACAGCTTCAGTCCGTACCGTTCCATGATTGAGGCGCAGCAAGGAGGCAAACAGGCATGGGTGAATTAAAAACGGTTTTTTGGCTGACGCTGAAAGAAAAACGGGACGTTGCTCTTGCCATAATGTTTGGCTTCCTGGCGGGGCTTGCCGGTGTGGCACTTCTCGGGTCAAGTGGGTATTTGATTTCGAAGGCAGCGCTGACTGCCCAAATGACGACTTTGGTCGTGATGGCAGCATCGCTTAAATTATTCGGCTTTGCAGCCGCCATTACCCGTTATGCGGAACGGCTGTTTTCACACCGCGCAACATTTACGATGCTCGGCCATTTGCGCAGCAGTTTCTTTGAGCGGCTGGCACCGCTCGCACCGGGCATTTTTCAGCGCCATCAGAGCGGTGATCTGTTATCGCGCATCGTTGGCGACGTGGAAAGTTTGCAAAATTTCCTGCTGCGCGTATTGTACCCACCGATTGTCGTGGGCATGGTCTTGGTGGCCACAGTGTTCTTCACTTCGTTTTATTCACTGCCCATGGCCTTGATCGTCTTGGCAGGCGCAATTTTTGTGGTCGTCGTCCTGCCGGCATTCTTCGCTCTCCGGAGACGGAAGAAAACACATGCGACAGGAGAAACCCGTGGAGAGTTTGCGGCCGCATCGGCGGAATTTCTTTACGGATTCAAGGATTTGAAAATCCATTTGGCGCTCGATCAAAAAAGCGCAGAATTACAGGAAAGCGCACACCGTTACGAACAGGCCCAGCAAAACGAAGGGCTTGAAGAAAACCGTGTCCAATCCGTGAATGCGCTTGTGGCTTTTCTGGCTTCGTTTTTCGTTTTGGCGACTGGGGCGTATTTCGTGTCCATCGGGGAATTGTCCGGTCTGTATTTGGCGATGCTTGTCATGGTATCGCTTGGGGCATTTGAAAATGTCGGTCCACTCGCTGCACTTCCGGCGTATTATGAAGAAAGCCGGATCGCTGCGCGCAGGCTTGACGAAGTGGTGGATGAAGAGCCGGATAACAGCGCCGGTACGATGCCAGAGGGGCCGGTGGATATTCAGGCCGATCGTCTAAGCTACCGCTATCCGAATGACAGCCGCTTGTCGCTTGATGAAGTCAGTTTCCAGTTGCCGCAAGGATCCAAAACGGCGATTGTCGGACCGAGCGGTTCAGGCAAGTCGACCTTATTGCAGCTATTGCTGAAAGTGGCAGTACCCGAGAATGGCGAAATCCGTTTCGGAAATGAAGCGCTTAGTGGCATGTGCCCAGAAAATGTATGGGAGCGCATGAACATCGTGCTTCAGGAGAACCATTTCTTTTCAGGGACAATCGAGAGCAATTTGCGCATTGCGAATGAGCAGGCGGACACAGAACAATTGCACGAAGCACTCAAACTCGTACGCTTGGGACATTTGGAGCTGTCTGCACCAGTTTATGAAAAGGGCCGCAATTTATCGGGCGGTGAAAAGCAGCGCCTCGCGATGGCACGGGCATTCCTGAAAGGCGAGCGGCTATGGCTGCTGGACGAACCGTTTTCATCGGTCGACGGTGTAACCGCCCAAGCGATCTACAACGAGCTGTTCGCCCGCCATCCGCAGGACACGTTCGTCATCATCAGCCACGATTTATCGGGGCTTGAAAGCATGGACCGCATCCTGGTGTTGGAAAACGGACGCTTGATCGAGCAGGGCAATTACCAGGAATTAATGGACCGCCGTGGTTATTTCTACGGTTTAAAGAAAATAGAGGAACAAGTTTTCGTCTGAGCTGTTCAGGCTGGCCGAAAACTGCGCTACAAAAAAGACGCGTCTATGCAGACGCGTCTTTTTGCCGTTCGGCTATGAGTGGTTGGTGCTTTAAGGCATCGTCGAGTTTCATTTGTTCAAGTTCCAGCCGCAGCTTTTGTGTTTCGATAAGGTAATTGTCATGCTTGAGCTTTTCGAGTTCCACTTCCGTCTCCAGCGCACGCTGGTGCATTTTCTTCTTTTTGGTCAAATAGTCCGTCCAGATAGCGACGAGGGGAATGGAAAAGACCATGATGACGGCTACCAGTCCTGTCATAGTGTTCACCTCTATTCAGATTATTCTGCATATAATTCAGTATACACGTTTTTCTTGATTTTAGAAAGTTATGGAAAAAGCAAAAACCATGACAGGTGTCATACTCAGAAACAGACGTTTATGTCTTATGAAGAAGACGGCAGGAGCGTAATATGATGATTAACAAGTACACCGATGGGCACGACGCCCATTCTAGGAGGAAGACAAGATATGAGCAAAGAAAAGACAGCGCAATTACGTAAGTTTGTCGCCCCTTTCGAAAAAGCAGATGTTAAAGCAAGTGTTCAACAAATAATTAACACGATACCCCCATTTTTCATTCTTTGGTTTTTAGCTTATCTCGCACTGGATGTTTCTGTTTGGCTAACAGTAGGGATTTCCATCGTCGCAGCTGGATTTGTCGTCCGCATGTTTATCATTTTCCATGACTGTACACACGGATCGTTCTTTAAAAACAAAAAAGCGAACGCGGTCGTCGGAACGATTACCGGCATATTGACGCTTTTCGCTTATGAAAAATGGAAACGCGAGCACGCGATTCATCACGCATCGAGCGGCAACCTCGACAAGCGCGGAGTCGGCGATATCTGGGTCATGACGATTGACGAGTACGTAGAAGCTTCCAAATGGGAACGTTTCAAATACCGTATGTATCGCAACCCTCTCGTTATGTTTGGGTTAGGGCCATTATTCCTCGTATTGATCTCAAGCCGTTTCAACCGTAAAGATGCACGCAAGAAAGAACGCAACAATACGTACTTCATTAATGCTGCATTGGTCGTTCTTTATACGATCATGATTTTGGCAATCGGCTGGCAGGCATTTGTATTGATTCAAGGTACGATCATGTTCACTGCTGGGGCGCTAGGCATTTGGTTGTTCTACATCCAGCACACATTCGAAGATTCTTATTTCGAGGATGAAAGCGAATGGGATTATGTGAAAGCAGCAATCGAAGGCAGCTCGTACTACGAATTGCCGAAAGTGCTGCAATGGGTGACTGGCAATATCGGTTTCCACCACGTCCATCACTTGAGCCCTCGCGTACCGAACTACAACTTGGAGAAAGCACATGTTTCCACGCCGCCATTGCAAAAAGCGACGACGGTCAACTTGAAGACAAGCTTTCAATCCTTGAAGTACAAAGTGTACGATGAAGAAAACAAGAGGTTTGTGACATTCGGCGCCATCAAGCACTTGCTTGGCGACTCACGGACAGTACAGCAATAAAGTAGAACTGCGTTTGCCTCAACAAAGAGGCAAGCGCAGTTTTTTCTTTGCGGCAACCCTTGTATGCAATAGGGAACTGCGCAGGTTTTCTCTTTGTCTACGAGCTTTGGTATGATGGGAACAAAGAAACTTTAGGAGGCAGTTATGCAAAACTGGTATCAAATTTTCCCCCGCAATACATGGTTGAGCATCTATGCATGGACAATCTTTTGCATTTTGCCGTTCTTTTTCATTTTTCGCTCGTCTTCCCCAACTGAAATCGCAGCAGGCATCATCCTATTGGTGGCGTTTTTCATCGCCTACCGCTTGTCGTTCAGTTCGCATTCGTTTCTCGTGTACTTATGGGTAAGCGTCGAGATGATTATCAATGTCGCGATGATCTTTTTATTCGGCTACGTCTACCTGGCGATTTTTTTGGCGTTCTTCATCGGCAATATCCGCAGCAAAGTCGGCTTTTTCATTATTTACGGCTTGCATATTGGGACTACGCTTGCCGCGATCATCTACGGCTTACTGGTCGATTTCAATCTGTATATCACGCAATTGCCGTTTATCATTTTGAGCGTTCTCGGTGTGATCTTATTGCCATTCAATACCTATAACCGGCATAAACGCGAAAAGCTTGAAGGGGCGCTCGAAGATGCCAATAAGCGGATTTCGCAGCTTGTGCTGATTGAGGAGCGTGAACGGATCGCACGCGATCTCCACGATACACTCGGCCAGAAATTGTCATTAATCGGCTTGAAAAGTGACTTGGCGGGGAAACTACTCAGTAAAGACCCGGAACGCGCCGCGGCCGAAATCCAGGATGTCCGCCAGACTGCACGCACCGCTTTGAAGGAAGTGCGGGAACTGGTGACGGATATGCGCGGCACGAAACTTGAAGATGAGTTATTGCGCATCCAACAAATTCTCCGGGCGGCGGACATCGATTTTGTCTTTTACGGCAATGCCAAACTCAACAATACGCCGCTGTTAATGGAACACGTATTGAGTATGTGCTTGAAGGAAGCGGTCACCAATGTTGTAAAGCATAGTGGAGCCTCCCGCTGCACGGTGCTAATCAAGCAGACGCCAAACGAAATTCTTGTGCAAGTGCAAGACGACGGCGTCGGATTTCCTGAAGGCAACCCACTAGTCCAGGGCAATGGGCTTGCGGGCATGCGCGAGCGTCTGGACTTCGTCAATGGGCAAGTCGATATTGAAGTGATGGATGGCACGACCTTGAATATCCGGGTGCCGAATGTCATTCTTTATCAAGATATGGAGGGGAGAAATTCATGATTCGAATTGTACTAGCGGAAGACCAGCGCATGATGCTTGGTGCGCTCGGGTCGTTACTGGACCTGGAAGATGATTTGGAAGTGGTTGGCATGGCGTCCAATGGGGAGGAAGCAATACGCTTGGTCGAGGAGCTGAACCCGGACGTCTGCATCATGGATATTGAAATGCCGGTCAAGAGCGGTTTGGACGCGGCAGAAGCCTTGAAAGACCACCCGTGTAAAACCATTATCTTGACGACTTTCGCGCGGTCAGGTTATTTCGAACGGGCACGAAAAGCAGGGGTCAGCGGCTATCTTTTAAAAGACAGCCCAAGCGAAGAACTTGGGACATCGATCCGTACCATCATGGATGGCCGCCGGATTTATGCCCCGGAACTCGTCGACCTTGCGTATGCCGGCAGCAACCCACTCACTGAACGCGAGCGGCAAGTGATGGAGTTGATCACGGAAGGGCGCAGCACGAAAGAAATCGCTAAAGAATTGTTCATCACGACAGGTACAGTGCGCAATTACATTTCCACGATTCTCGATAAACTCGAAGCGAGCAATCGGATTGAGGCCATTGCCCGCTACCGTGAAAAAAGTTGAACGACAAAACAGCAGGACAAGGAAAGCGAGGGCTTTCCTTGTCCTGCTGTTTTGGGTGTTAATCATATAATTTTTCCTGCAGTGAGTCATCTTCTCCGTAGACGTGGAGCTCACCATTATTGCGGTTGACATAGCGCTTCGCTTCGCCCATCAAGTCATCCTTTGTTTCTTCGATAAGGATGGCTTTTTTGCTGTCTTTCTTCTTCAGCTGCCAGCCTTCTGAATGCTTGCGGATTTCGTAGACCGGTGATTCGCTGTCTCCTTGGACAGTGTCACGCGCCTGATCCAAAGCAATCGGAATCGCACGCCCTTCTTCATAGCCATCGCGCAATAACGCATTGGCAATCTCGATGGCTTTGTTGCGAACGCCTTCATCCAAATTTTTGAAAGAATCCGGGTAATCATTCTTATTCCACGGCATATTTATCGCCTCCTTGCCTCTCTATCCCCATTTAAATAGGAAATAAAACGCAAAGCCCCCTTTTCATATAAGCTCATTATGTTAAAGTGTTTAATAAGGAGGAGATGTCATGACAGATACAACCTATCAAATCATAGCCTTACTCGTGTACCTCGCGGCTATGCTATTCATTGGCTGGTATGCGTATAAGAAGACAGCCGACTTATCCGATTACATGCTCGGGGGAAGGGGACTCGGACCATCCGTAGCGGCTCTCAGCGCCGGCGCATCCGATATGTCCGGATGGCTATTGCTCGGATTGCCCGGAGCGATTTATGTCGGAGGTCTCGTGGAAGTCTGGATCGCCATCGGATTAACAATCGGTGCTTTCCTAAACTGGTTCTTTGTTGCGCCTCGTCTGCGGATCTACTCATTTGTCACCAGTGATTCCATCACCATTCCAAGCTTCTTAGAAAATCGATTGAAAGACCGTTCGCGCCTTTTGCGGATCGTATCAGGTATTATCATTTTGATTTTCTTCACATTCTACGTTTCATCCGGTATGGTAGCTTCTGGCTTATTCTTCCAGAGCTCATTCGGAATGGATTACCACCTCGGCCTTATCTTGGGCTCCGTGGTAGTTGTCGCTTATACTTTATTCGGCGGATTCCTCGCCGTCAGCTACACGGACTTTGTGCAAGGGATCATGATGTTCCTGTCGCTTATTGCAGTGCCGGTCGTCGGGATTTTCGTTACCGGCGGATTCGGTGAAACGGCAGCAAGCATCCGGGAAGTCGACCCGAACATGTTGAGCCTGGTTTCAGGAGCTTCCACCATCGGCGTCATTTCTGCCGCAGCGTGGGGCCTTGGCTACTTCGGCCAGCCGCATATCATCGTCCGTTTTATGGCAATTAAAACTTTGAAGGAAGTTCGTACTGCCCGCCGCATCGGCATGGGCTGGATGATCTTGAGCCTCATTGGTGCCACGGGTACGGCTTTGGTCGGGATTGCCTATTTCCAGCAAAACCCAGAATCTACTCTCGTGGATCCGGAAGCCGTGTTCTTGGACATGAGCCAAGTGCTATTCCATCCGCTAGTTGCCGGTTTTGTCCTGGCAGCCGTTTTGGCAGCGATCATGAGTACGATTTCGTCTCAATTGCTCGTCAGTTCGTCTGCACTGATCGAAGATTTGTATAAAATCGCCTTTAAGAAAGAGTCTAGCGCCAAAGGTTATGTCATGCTCGGCCGTATCGCCGTCGCCGTCATCGCCGTTGTCGCTGCAGCGCTTGCTTGGGAGCAAAACAACACCATTCTTGGTTTGGTCGCTTATGCATGGGCTGGATTCGGCGCCGCTTTCGGCCCGATTATCCTGCTTTCCTTGTTCTGGCGCAAGCTCACGTCTAAAGGTGCGCTCGCCGGCATGATCGTCGGTGCCGTCACGGTCATCATTTGGGACCTTGTAGGGACTGTACCTGAAGATCCAGGGGCAACTGACCTGACGAACTTTATCGGCAGCATCTATGAAATCATTCCAGGATTTTTCCTCAGCTGGTTGGTTACATGGGCTGTCAGCTTGATGACTTACAAGCCGAACGCTGAAATCGAAGCCGAATTCGATGAAACAGAGCGTTTGATCCAAGAAGATAAGAACTAATCCATAAAAATAGGCTGTCCTCTTAAATGAGGGCAGCCTATTTTTTTATGCCTGATGAACAACCAGCCATGGCACAGATGGAGCGGAATCGCCGGTTCATTGCCGGCCATCGTCATGGCTGAACATCCAGACGACGCCGTATTTATCTTCCACTATGCCGTACCCGAGGCTCCAGAACGTTTCCTGCAGCTCCATCTGAACTTTTCCTTCCTGCCCCAGCTGATTGAATTCTTTCGTCATTTTGTGTAAGTCATCGGATATTACCGTTACGTTAATGTTCTTGCCGATTGCAATTGGGGCATCTGACATGGCATCTGAAAACATGACCGCGCTCCCGTGGATGTCCAAGCTTGCATGCATAATCCGGTTTTTCATTTCTTCGGGCATTTCCTGCCCAGGCTCTGGCGGCATATCCCCGAAGCGGGAAAGCTCCGCGGGACCTGTAGCGAATACTTTTGCATAATACGCAACCGCTTCTTCGCAATTGCCATTAAAGATCATATAAACATTGACGGTCATCGTGAAAACTCCTTTCTATAAGATTATGTAAAATACGAACAAATATTCCCTTTCTTTATTATAGTCCCTTAGCTGAAAAAGTAAAGGAATGTTTATTGAATAATCAGTTTTTTGGGGGCAGTATCAGTTTCGCTAAATAAAACTGCCTTAAAAGCTCTAGATCTTGAGCTTTTAAGGCAGTGATGGTTTTGTGTTTACTTATTCTGTTGTTTTCTCGCTTCGCGTTCCAAACGTCGGAAGCGGCGCAATTCGGATTTGCGGATCGGTGGCGACTCGCCACGGATGATTTTGGTGAATGACCAAAGCATCAGAAGCAAGAGCACCGTAAACGGCAAGGCCGATATGAGCGAGGCGGTTTGCAAAGCGTTAAGCCCGCCCGCGTAAAGCAGAACGGCTGCGATGGCTGACATCAAAATGCCCCAGATGACTTTGAATAAAGTCGGCGGGTTCAAGCTGCCGAAGCTTGTCATCGTCGCTAAGATGTACGTAGCAGAGTCAGCTGATGTCACAAGGAATGTGAAGATTAGCAGAATCGCCAATACGGACATGATGGTCGACAGCGGAAGAACATCAAAAGTTTGGAACAAGGCAGAAGTCAAATCCACATTGACCGCTTCCGCGATGCCCGATTGTTCGTTCAAGTCATACCATAAAGCTGTACCACCGAAGACGGCGATCCAGACACAGGCGATGGCTGGCGGAATGACCAGCACGCCAAAGACGAATTCGCGGATGGTACGCCCGCGTGATACCCGTGCAACGAACGCTCCGACAAATGGAGACCAGGCAGTTGCCCAAGCCCAGTAGAAGATGGTCCATCCGAGCACCCATTCTCCGCCGGTGTAGGGTTCCATGCGCAGGCTGTACTGAACAAAATTAGTGATGTAATCGCCGATTGCGAGCGTGAACGTGTCCATGATGAAGACTGTCGGGCCCGCAAAGAAGACGAATACCATCAATACCAGTGCCAAGCCTAAGTTCAAGTTACTTAAATAGGCAATTCCTTTATGGAGGCCAGTGGAAGAAGATAGGGTATAGGCGGCGAACATGACGCCGATAATCGCCAATTGGATCGGGAAGGCGTTGTCGATACCGAAAACGGCGTTCAAGCCGCCGTTCATTTGCAAGACCCCAAGGCCAAGTGAAGTGGCGATTCCCATGACGGTTGCAATGACCGCAAGCGAATCAATCGTGTGTTTGACCACTGGCTTCGAACCTAAGACCGGTTCGAGTGCGGTCGATACCAAGCCGGGCTTTTTGCGTCTGAACTGCAAGAAGCCAATGACCAAGCCGACGATAGCGAAGACGGACCATTGGCTGATGCCCCAGTGGAAGAACGAATAGCCCATCGCGATGCGCGCGGCTTCTTCGGTCTGCCCTTCAGTGCCGAACGGTGTCGTAAAGAAATGGCTCATCGGTTCCGCTACGCCCCAGAAGACGAGCCCGGCACCGAAGCCGGCTGAGAACAGCATGCCGATCCATGTGAAGAACGGGAATTCCGGGCGGTCGGAGTCGGCTCCGAGCCGGATGCTGCCATATTTACTAATGGCGATAACGATTAGGAAAAGGGTGATGATGAAGACAGCTAGCAAGTAGAACCAACCGAAGTTAAGAGTGGTGAAGTTAAATAGGGTGCCGGCAACATCACCGAAACGGATCGGCATAAATGCCCCAGCAACTACCAACAGCAGGATCACGGCTGTCGATATGATAAACACGGGGTTTTTCAATAATTTTTTATCCATGATGACCTCCTTTGAAATATGGTAATTATCTTTTCCTATACCCTAGCGTATCGAAAATGATGACTAAAAACCACCCATTTTCCGGAAAAATCAGAATTGACAGGGAAAAAGTGACCATATACACAGCAAATTGGCAATGCTAGAGGGTATTATATTTATATAGAAGAAAACGATCAACGAGTAATGAAAAGGAGTGCTTGCAAATGAAGTTGGATCACATCGTCCATTTTACCCACACCAACCCGGAAGCCAGCAGCCAGTTTTGGAACGAAAAAGGTTTCCATGTAGTGACAGGAGGCAGCCATAAAAACTGGGGAACTCAAAATGCTCTCATGTACGGGCCTGATTTTTATATCGAGTGGCTGACAATTGAAGACGAAAGCGTTGCAGAGCGATCCGGGCATCCGCTTGTCAAGCATTTACGCCATGACCAGAGAGGCTTTGGCACGGTTTGCCTGCGTTCTGGGAACCTGGATCTTTTGGCAAAACAAATCGAAGGACGGGGGTTCCGGACGATTGGCCCAATGGATGCTGAAAGGCTGACTGAAACAGGCGAAACTATCCGCTGGCGCTTGCTCTTTATCGATGAGCCGATATCGTCTTCTTTGCCGCTGCCGTTCTTTATTGAGTGGGAAGAGCCGGACGAGACGCGTTTTGCTGGCTTGAAACAAAAAGGCGCTATTACAGATCTTAATGAAGCACTGCGCATAGAGGCACTCGTTTTCTCGGTAGAAAATCCAGCGCAAAGTGAAGCGCGATGGAGCAGCTTGCTCGGAGGGGCCGTGGAATTGGAAAATTACCGTTTCGAGTTTGAGACGTGCAAGGGAAAAGAACGGCTGCGTGAAGTGCGTTTTGAATCAGCTGAACAGGAAGTCGTATTTGAAGAGGGCCGCTACTGGGTGCCGCGTTTCGGATAGGGGCATGGGTGGTACTGTGGTAGGATAGAAGGAAACTTCAAATTGACGAACAAAGACATAAGGGATCAGGCAGAACCCAGATTCTGCCGAGGGAGGCAACCGTAGATGGAACAATTGATTGAAAAAGCGATTATCGTGGGCGTCCAATTGCAAAAAGATACCCATTTTGAATACAGTATGGAAGAGTTGCGTAATTTGGCGGAAGCGCTGGGCGTCGAAGTCGTGGGCGAACTGCACCAGAACTTGGACCGCGTCAATCCTGCCCATTACGTCGGCACGGGAAAAGTTGACGAAGCAAAAATGTTGTACGAAGAAGCAGACGCTAACCTGATTATCTTCAACGACGAACTGTCGCCGTCTCAAATCCGCAACCTTGAAGAAGAGCTGGAATGCAAAGTGATCGATCGGACGATGCTGATCCTGGACATCTTCTCGAGGCGCGCCCGTACACGCGAAGCGCAAGTGCAAGTGGAATTGGCGCAATTACAGTACATGCTGCCGCGCCTCGTCGGCTTGCGCGCCTCGCTCGGCCGCCAAGGCGGTGCGAGCAGCGGCGGGCTCGCCAACCGTGGCGCCGGGGAAACCAAGCTAGAGCTTGACCGCCGGAAAATCGAGGACCAGATCACCAAACTAAGACGGGAACTCGACCAAGTAAAAGAACAGCGCACAACACAGCGCAAGCAGCGGCTGAAAAAAGGCATGCCGGTCGTCTCACTGGTCGGATATACCAACGCCGGCAAGTCGACCATCATGAACAGCTTGCTGTCGAAGACGGGGCAGGATGAGGACAAGCAGGTATTCGAGAAAGACATGCTTTTTGCGACTTTGGATACGTCTATCCGCCAAATCCGGCTGGAAGATAATAAGACTTTTTTGCTGTCCGATACCGTCGGGTTTGTCAGCCGTTTGCCCCACCATCTCGTTAAAGCATTCCGCTCGACACTTGAAGAAGCCCGCAATGCGGATCTATTGCTTCATGTTGTCGATGTCTCGAACGATGAGCACGATTACATGATGGAAGTGACCGATGCGACGCTGCAGGAAGTGGGCGTCGAAAACGTTCCAACTTTATATGTCTATAATAAATCGGACCTCGCGGGCGTCGTGTATCCAAGAAAGAGCGCAGATGCGGTATGGATATCCGCCAAAGAAGGAGCGGGACTCGATGAACTGGTCGAAAGCATCCGCGAACGGCTCTTTGCGAACCATGTCATGTGCCGGATGGAAATTCCGTTCGGTCGCGGGGACGTCGTCGCCTATTTGAACGACCATGCAAGCATCAAAGAGACCGAATACGGTGAAGAAGGCACGTTGATTACCGTAGAACTGAGTCGTGCAGATTATGACCGCTACGAACAATTCGTTGTCGGCAAATAAGCTATACACAAATAGGTGAAACATAAACAAGCCGGAGAAGCTCTCCGGCTTGTTTATTTGTGACCAGCAATTAACCGGCTGTAAATTGGGTAAACTGTGAGTAAAGGCAGAATGCTGTATAATGGACGACAAGTCTTTATAAGGAGAGTGAACGCCATGAGAAAATGGGTGGCAGTCATAGGCACGGGCGCCGCTGTCATCGGCCTTGGCGCATGCAGCAATGCGCAAGCACCGACGACTGAAGAAGAGAGTGAGAATCCTGCACAAGAAGCTCCCGAAGAAACGAAGAGTGCTTCGGAAGTATACGCAGAAGCGGTGGAGGCTTCGCAGCAAGTAGAAAGCTTGCGCGCGCAGTCGAACACCGAACAACAGATGAAGATGCAGCCGGATGGCATGGAGATCGACATGACGGTGGATTCTGACATGGAAATGACCTATGAGCCTTTAGCATTTCATCAGACCGGCGAAACCAGCATTGTCTCGGATGATATCGACAACAGCAATCCGATGTTGACGGAAATGTATATGACAGAAAAGGGCTTGTACATGCACGAGACATCCGTCGATATGTGGCTGAAGATGCCGGAAGAAATGCACGAAAACATGCAGTCGATTGCCGGACAGCAATCGGCTGACCCTGCGCGCCAATTGGACGAACTCGGTGATTTCGAAGAGGATTTCGTGCTGGAGGAAACGGATGAAGCCTACATCCTGACGCTCGATGCCTCGGGAGAAGAGTTCCAGGAACTGACGGATGAACAATTAGAGAAAACGCTGGGCCAAATGGAAATCGAAGCCCCTCTATCTCCGGAAGATCTGGAAGTACACGCTGTGAATTACGTCATCACGCTGGACAAGGAAACTTATTTAGCGGACCGCATGGAAGTTGATATGGAACTCGACGTCGACGTGCGCGGCGAAATGATGGCAATCGAATCGCAGATGCAAGTGGACTACAGCGACTACAATGCCATCGAGCCAATCGAAATTCCACCGGAAGTATTGGAACAAGCACAGGAAATTGAATTTTAATACACGAAACTGAAAGCAGAGGGAAGTTCCCTCTGCTTTTTTGTGCGCTGAAAGGCGTGCATAACAGAGAATCCAGAAACGTCGTCTGATGCCCGTACACATCCTGATCCCCAACCCAAGAAGCGATTCCCCAACTAGCCGGAAACCCCCTAAAGAAGCAGATCCGGCTAAACACACTTCGATCAATGAAGTGCCTCAGCCGATCTGCGTCAAGAGTGAGCCGATGCATCAAGACAGGCGCTCTTCCTGGCTTGATGCAAGAGGCCGATCCAAAGCAGAATGGCGACTCCAAAAGCGACGACAAATCCCCTCGAAACATCCAAATTCCCAACCCAAGAAGTGAGTTCCCCGCTAGCCGGAAACTGCTTAAAGAAGCAGATCTAGCTAAACAACCTACAAACAATGAAATGTCTCAGCCGATCTGCGTCAAGGGTGAGCCGAAGCACCAAGACAGGCGTTCTTCCTGGCTTGGTGCAAGAGGCCAACCCAAAGCAGGCCGGCGACTCCATAAGTGAAGCCAAAAGTCGGGCACCAAATTTGAAAAACAAGTGAACATTTCAAAGCGCCGACATTCTTAATGACAATAGTTCTCAATTATCCCTTGACGCTATTTTTTATACTGCTATACTAAAAAACAGTTAGTCATTGATAATCATTATCATTCTCAATTGGCAATAGCACTAGATAGGGAGCGGCATTACATGAAAAAACGTATTCTAATACCCATATTGATCCTTCTGTCGTTCATCTCCCTGTTTGTCGGAGTCAGCAGCATTAGCCCGCTGGATCTCCTTGATTTTCAATCGGAAGAAACACAGATTTTCCTCGTCAGCCGTTTTCCGCGACTTGTCGCAATTTTACTTGCGGGGGCTGGCATGAGCATGGCGGGGCTTATCATGCAGCAATTGAGCCGTAATAAATTCGTCTCGCCAACGACTGCCGGGACGCTCGATGCAACGCGCCTCGGGATTCTTGTTTCGATGCTGTTGTTTGCGAACGCTTCGATGATCGAGAAAATGGCTGTGGCGTTCTTGTTCGCACTCGCCGGCACTTTCTTATTCATGCAAATTCTCAACCGCATCAAATTCAAGGATGCCATCTTCATTCCGTTGATCGGCTTGATGTTCGGCAATATCCTGTCATCGATCACAACATTTTTTGCCTACCGGGCAGACGTCATCCAGAATATGTCGGCTTGGCTCCAGGGTGATTTTTCGATGGTCATGAAAGGCAGTTATGAACTTCTTTACATAAGTGTACCGGTCTTCATCATCGCCTATATGTACGCCAACCGCTTTACAGTCGCAGGGATGGGTGAGGATTTCTCGAAAAACTTGGGGCTGAAATACCGCAGTGTCGTCAATATCGGCTTGACCTTAGTGGCGCTTATTACCGCGACCGTGGTTTTGACCGTCGGCATGATTCCGTTTCTCGGCTTGATCATCCCGAATATCGTCTCCATCTTTAAGGGGGACCATCTCCAGAAAACCTTGCCGCATACCGCGATGCTTGGCGCCATCTTCCTATTGGTTTGTGACATTCTCGGGCGCGTCTTGATTTATCCGTACGAGATCACGATCAGCCTGATGGTGGGCGTTATCGGAAGCTTTATCTTCCTGATCATGTTGTTTAGGAGGAAGGCGTATGCGTGATATACATAAACTATGGATTTTGATTGTGCTTGCCGCAGCGGCATGCGGTTTGTATTTATTCGATAATTTGAATGGCAGCTTCGATTATGCGCTGCCGAGAAGAGGCGTGAAAGTCTTCGCGATGGTGCTGACGGGTGTGGCGATTGCTTATGCGACGGTGGTGTTCCAAACGATCACCCATAACCGCATTTTGACGCCGAGCATCATGGGTTTGGATTCGCTCTATATGCTGCTCCAGACGGTCTTGATTTTCTTCTTGGGATCGGGGCATATCACGATCATCAACAAGCAAGTGAATTTCTTATTGTCGATTGCGGTCATGGTCATCTTCGCTTTGTTGTTCTATAAATTGTTGTTTAAGAAAGACAACCAGCCGATTTACTTCTTATTATTGATCGGCATCATTCTCGGGACGTTTTTCGGCAGTGTCTCGACGTTCCTTCAGGTGTTGATCGACCCGAATGAATTCCAGATCGTCCAGGACCGGATGTTCGCCAGTTTCAATAATGTGAATGCCGACCTGGTCTGGCTCTCGCTGTTTTTCATTGTCGTCTTGATCGGCTTGGCCTGGCGCCACAACGCGTCGCTTGACGTGCTGTCTTTGGGGCGTGATACGGCAGTGAATCTCGGTGTTGGCTACGACGCGCTCGTCAAGAAGATGCTCGTGCTTTCTGCCGTATTGATCGCCATTGCGACGGCGCTGGTCGGGCCGATCACGTTCTTCGGCTTGATCGTCGCCAATCTGTCCTATCAATTTTTCAGATCCTATAAACATTCAGTTGTCATTGCCGGTGCGAGTATTATTAGTATCGTGGCGCTGGTCGGCGGTCAATGGGTCGTCGAACATGTCTTCACGTTTAATACGACGCTCAGCGTCATCATCAATTTTGTCGGCGGCGTCTATTTCATCTATTTGCTATTAAAGGAGAGTCGGTCTAAATGATCCAAGTCCGTGAACTGACGAAATTATATGGAAAGAAACAAGTCGTGGAAAATGTCTCCGTCGATATTCGGCGAGGGCAGATCACTTCCTTTATCGGGCCAAACGGGGCGGGGAAATCGACGCTCTTGTCGATGGTCAGCCGGCTGTTGGACGCAGACACTGGAGAAGTGTTAATCGATAAGACCAACACAAAGCAGATGAAGTCCAATGAATTCTCAAAACGTGTCTCTATCTTGAAGCAATCGAATTTCATGAACGTGCGCTTGACGATCCGTGAATTGGTGTCGTTCGGTCGCTTTCCTTATTCCAGGGGCCGCTTGAATGCGGAAGATGAGCAGATGGTCGACCAGGCGATTGAGTACATGGACCTTGGGGACATGGAGGATTCGTATTTGGATGAACTGTCAGGCGGGCAGCGGCAGCGGGCGTTTATCGCCATGGTTATCGCGCAAGACACGGATTACGTGCTGCTCGATGAACCGCTCAATAATTTGGATATGAAGCATTCCGTGCAGATCATGAAGATTTTACGCCGCTTGGTCGATGAGCTCGGCAAAACGGTCATCATCGTCCTTCACGACATCAATTTCGCATCGGTCTATTCCGACCGCATCGTCGCATTGAAAAATGGCCGCGTCGTTAAAGACGGGCCGACCGAGGAAATTATCCAATCGGATGCATTGAAGGAAATTTACGATATGGACATTCCGATTCAACAAATGAATAATTGCCGGATTTGCGTGTATTTCAATTCCTGATAGTGGAAGTTATTGGCTGCGAAAACAAGGAAATCCGGAACCCGTGTGGAAGTGTACTCCATGCGGGTTTTTTTTATTGGTTGTGGATGATTTTCTAAAATGCCTGATGGATGCGGCAAGGAAGAAGGTGCATGTATGAAGCGAATCTTTTATCCGTTGGCGATGGCGACGCTGCTCGGGTTTTTCGGCATCCTTTACTATTATCAGCAAGAATCGGTACGGGAATTGGATGAACGGGCCGCTGCGCTGTTCGGGGGAGTGGGGTGGCTTGAGGCCATGTCATTCATCGGGGAGCAGTGGATGATCTTTACTGTGAGCTTTCTGCTTTTGGTCTTCCTGTGGGCGTTCCGCCATAACTACCGGGGCATGTTTTTCGTTTTATTGGCGGTCGGGGCAGGGAATGCATTGAATCAATTGCTGCAGCAATGGTTCGGCCGCCCGCTGCCGGAATTTCCTGAAGAGGTGGCGTCCTACAGCTTCCCATCCGATCACGCGATGGTCGGCTTGTTGTACTTGTTTACGCTGGCCTATTTCCTTGGTGAAAGGGTCGCCGCAAAATCGGTTCGCCTGCTGATCTGGCTGGGCGCTGTATTGCTGACGGTGCTCACGGCTTTATCGCAAGTAGCAAGCGGCACGCATTACCTGTCGGATGTTGTGGCGGGGCTGTTTCTCGGTTATACCTTATTCGTCCTGATAGCCATCTGGTATGAAATGAGGGAGCGGCAATTCCGCAAGCGCAAGGATATGCGACTTGTTGAGCGGGAAGATATTGGTGAGCATTGAATTAGGGCAATAAAAAACGAACGGAGAAATTTTCTCCGTTCGTTTTTCTATTTAAGAACCCCCAAGTTTTTCGTTCTATCTCTCTCTATTTTATACTTTCCCTGAAGCTGGCCGTTCTTCGCCAAGCTGGTTCAGGCGGTCTGCAAAATTATCCGCTCTGCCGGATGAACCGCGCAGCACGTCTTGCATTGAATAAGCCTGTGATCCGTGTTCTGCAAAATCCAAGCCGGTTTCTTCCTCTTCGGCTGTCACACGCAACGGCGTCACGATGCTGATCAATAGAAGGACGGCGCCCGTAGACAAGGATGCCCAAGCGATGACGGCCAGTACGCCGACTGCCTGGATGCCGAGAATTTCAGCTCCTCCTCCGTAAAGCAATCCGCCGTTCACATCGAAGAATCCGATCGCGAGAGTTCCCCAAATCCCTGCGATTCCGTGAACCGATACAGCCCCCACTGGATCGTCCACGCGAATTTTCGTATCCAATAGATGGACAGCTTCCGTCATGATGATGCCGGCGATCAAGCCGATCAAAATTGCACCGAGGAAGGATACATTGGCAGCGCCGGCAGTGATGCCGACAAGCCCTGCAAGTGCACCGTTCATCGTCAATGTGCCGTCAATGCGGCCGTAGCGGAAGCGGGTGTAAAGCGCCGTAGCCAAAACACCGGCGGATGCTGCGAGCAAAGTGTTGGCAATGACGGGCGGAACGAGCGCAGGGTCTGCTGCGAGTGTGCTGCCGCCGTTAAAGCCGAACCAGCCAAGCCATAGGATGAACACGCCAAGCGCGCCAAGCGGCAAGCTGTGGCCAGGGATCGTATTGACGGTTTTGCCGGAATACTTCCCGAGACGCGGCCCAATTTTCCAAGCTGCGATAAAGGCAGCGACGGCACCCGTCAAGTGGACGACGGTGGAACCGGCGAAGTCGATAAAGCCGATTTCAGACAACCAGCCGCCTCCCCATACCCAGTGGCCGACAATCGGATAGATGATGGCTGTCATGGCAACGGTCAGCAGGATATAAGCGGTCAAGTGCATGCGTTCTGCGACAGCACCTGAGATGATTGTGGCGCAGGTGGCGGCAAAGACTGCCTGGAACACGAAGAATCCGATATCCGTGACACCCGATAAAGCGAATCCTTCTGTGCCGATCAAGCCGAACGATGACGGCCCGAACATCAATGCGTAGCCGACAATGAAATAAAGGATGGAGCCAAGTGAAATGGTGATCATGTTTTTCATCAAAATATTAAGGGTATTTTTAGAGCGAGTGAATCCTGTTTCAACCATGGCGAATCCGGCGTGCATGAAAAAGACGAGCATGGCACCGAGCATGACCCACAGCATATCGACTGAACTTTGTACAGCTTCCATAATGATCTCCCCTTATCCAATCGCGACAGTGCCGCGTTCTTTTGTTCTGATGCGGATGGCTTCTTCTACAGGAAGGATGAAGATTTTCCCGTCTCCGACTTCGCCGGTGGAGGCATAGTCAAGCAGAGCTTGGATGATGTCCTCGACTTTTTCGTCCGAGACGACCATTTCCAATTTCAGTTTCGGGGAAAATTCCATTCGGAAGGCATTCCCTCGGAACAAGCCGACGCGCCCCTCTTGTTTGCCGATTCCCGCGATTTCAGTTACGGTCAGCCCATCAATTCCTTCAAGAGCTAATGCTTGCCGGACGTCGGCGAAAACAGAAGGGCGAATGATAGTCTCAATCTTTTTCATGCTTCTTCCTCCTCGTGTTAGGTTTTCTAACATGTATTTCGTGTTAGGTTTGTTAACATATTAATCAATGTTTTCTGACAATGCAAGTTATATTTTTGATTTATGTAAGGTTTTATTACGTGAAAACGATTGCAAATGGCGGTAATAAAGAGAAAATTAAAATTTTAACTTATTTAAAGGGAGAGGTGATGAGTGTGTATCGAATTTCACAAGAACTGGCTGAACTAGGTAAAAAGCGCATTGCGGATTTTGCTGTGGAAGGTTTTGTTTGGGGGAGTGGCCCGCAATCGCCGGCGTTGATGCTGGTCGGAGAAGCGCCAGGCGAGAACGAAGTGGAAACGGGAATTCCGTTTACCGGGCGCGCCGGAAAAGAATTGATGGCTTCATTGGAAGGAATCGGACTTGAACGAGAAGATGTCTATATTACCAGCGCCGTCAGAAGTCGCCCGTATAAGTGGGGAGAAAAACGCACCCGAAGCGGTGAAGTGGTGAAGCGTAAATACAACCGGGCACCGAATAAAAAAGAAATTATTGCCCACGCCCCGATCCTTGATGAAGAAATTCGTGCGGTGAAGCCTCCATTAATCGTGACACTCGGCAATATCGGCTTGCAGCGGCTCGTCGGGCGTGAGGCGAAGATCATGCAATTGCATGGAACGCTGATGGAAACGCCGATCTTGTACTGGGATGAAGATAGCGGCGCGTTTTTGGAAACGCAGGAGAGCTATCACATCTTTCCGACCTTCCATCCGGCGAGCGTATTTTATAACCCGTCAGTCCGGGAATATAAGGATGCCGATTGGGAAAAACTGGGGCGATTGCTGCGTAATGAAGTGAATGAATAATGGAAAATCTTTCTTTGTTGAAAAAAGTTGCACAAAGGAAACTTCTGGAGTAGAATAGCTTTATTCATTACTACTGGAAGGAAGTTGGCTTTATGGATAGTACGGTTTTATTCGCGCTTGGCTTAACGCTGTTCGCGGGGCTGGCAACCGGAATCGGCAGTTTGATCGCATTTTTTGCTTCGCGCACCAACACGAAGTTTCTGTCGGTGTCGCTCGGTTTCTCGGCGGGGGTCATGATTTATGTCTCGATGATCGAGATTTTCTTTAAAGCGAAAGATTCGCTGACGGCTGCCCAAGGAGAGACGGCAGGGTACTGGTTGACGCTCGCCGGCTTTTTCGGCGGGATGGTCTTCATGGCAGTGCTTGACCGGATACTGCCGCAGATGGGGAACCCCCATGAAGTGCGCACGGTAGAAGATATGGACGAGGGCCCGACCAACGACGAGTATGCGCGACTCCGCAAGATGGGGATCTTTACGGCGCTGGCTATTGCCATCCATAATTTCCCTGAAGGCATCGCGACATTCATGTCAGCGATCCAGGACCCTGCGCTCGGCATTGCCATTGCAATTGCTGTGGCGATTCATAACATTCCTGAAGGCATCGCGGTGTCCGTGCCGATTTATTATGCGACCGGCAGCCGCAAGAAAGCGTTCCAATACAGTTTCCTCTCGGGAATATCCGAACCGATCGGGGCCATTGCCGCTTGGCTATTCTTGATGCCTTTTTTGAGCGATACATTGTTCGGCATCATCTTCGCGGGTGTTGCGGGGATCATGGTGTTCATCTCGTTGGATGAATTATTGCCGGCAGCGAAGCGTTATGACGAAGCCCATTTATCGATTTATGGATTGGTTGCCGGAATGGCGGTCATGGCTCTCAGCCTAGTCCTTCTTGCGTAACTTGAAACTTCACGCCTTCTTGACCGTATAAATGGTCAAGGAGGCGTTTTTCAATGGAAGTCAAAAAGATCGAAGAAACTTATGGGCAAGTCTCGAAAGCGCTTGGGTGGGCGACAGACAAGCAAGTGTCGCTCGCAGTCACGATGATGTATTTGAGCCGAGGGCACGAATTTGATGCAGATGCACATCTCGAAGCGTCCCAGCTCATCAAAAAGAAAGAAGGGTTCACCTCACCGCTGCGTGCGCATCTTCACCACATTGCAGCGGCATATCTGGTGCTTCGTGATGAGTCGGCTGAAGATGGGTTGGCCAAGCTCAATGCCAATCAGCAGGCACTGAACAACAGTAAGTTCTGGAAAAGTGCCTATACATATCTCGCGGGTTTGATGATGGACTCGCCTGAACAAGCGCAGCGGGCGAGAGAGTTGTATGATGCGATGAAAGCCTATCACCCATTCCTCACTTCGAGCGAAGATATTCCATACGTGGCTTTGCTTTCGAACCGGGAAGGCGGCGTACTGGAGCGTGCTGAAACGATGAACCGTTATTATAAAGAGTTGCGAACACAAGGGTTTTCAGCCGGCAATCATTTGCAATGGCTGAGCCAGGTTATGACCTTCGATTCGCCGGTATTTCAACCGGAAGTGGCGGGGCGCGTCGTTGCGATCCGTGATTTCCTCAAAGCGGAGAACATCAAAGTGCGCGGAGAGCATTATCCGGTGCTTGGTTTTTTGGCTATTGCGAATGCAGACGGACAAGCGCTGGCTGATGTTGTGGAAATGGCCCGCGCACTGGATGCGTCGAAATTGTTCCGCTGGTATGGCGGATGGATTTTGCCATCAGCAGTCCAATTGGCGATGGCGGAATCGGTAGAGCTGCGTGAAAGCGAAGCGGCAGTATTTTCGGCTTCCGTGGAAATGCTTATGCAAGCGCAACAGGCAGCGATGATGCTTGGCGTGAGTGCGGTAATCGCTTCTTCCAATAATTCCGGGAGCTGATTGCGAAGCTCTCAGACATCCCTTGTCACTTGAAGCTTGTAACGGTATAGTTAGGGTGTAAACAATAACAGACAAGTGTCAAGACAAGGGGAAAGAACATGACAACTGCCACAGAAAAAAACACAAAATCCGTATCACAACGCAAATTATTGGGCGTAGCGGGGCTCGGCTGGCTATTCGATGCCATGGACGTCGGGATCCTGGCGTTCATTATTGCTGCACTTCATGAAGATTGGGGCCTCACTTCCCAGCAGATGGGCTGGATTGGCGGCGTCAATTCCATCGGCATGGCCGTCGGGGCGTTCATTTTTGGCATTTACGCCGATCGGGTTGGCCGTAAGAAAATCTTCATCATCACCTTATTGCTGTTCTCGCTGGCAAGCGGCATCTCGGCATTCACCACAACGCTTGCTGCTTTCCTGATTCTGCGTTTCTTTGTCGGAATGGGGCTTGGCGGAGAATTGCCGGTCGCCTCGACTTTGGTATCGGAAAGTGTCCCGGCAAAAGATCGCGGGCGGGTGGTGGTGCTGCTGGAGAGTTTCTGGGCTGCGGGCTGGCTGGTGGCTGCGATCATTTCGTACTTCATCATTCCTGCATACGGCTGGCGGGTCGCGCTGTTGCTGACGGCATTGCCTGCGTTTTACGCGCTGTACCTGCGCATTAATCTGCCGGATTCGCCGCAATTCACAGCGAAAAAAGACGTGCTGCGCTCTGTTTCGACCAATATTCGTGACGTATGGTCAAAAACGTATCGGCGCCCGACGATGATGCTGTGGATCGTCTGGTTTACGGTCGTCTTCTCGTATTATGGGATGTTCCTATGGCTGCCGAGCGTTATGGTGATGAAAGGATTCCCGCTCATCCAAAGTTTCCAATATGTATTGATCATGACGCTTGCGCAATTGCCGGGTTATTTCTCGGCTGCTTGGCTCATCGAACGCGCCGGCCGGAAGTTCGTGCTGGTGACGTATCTGATCGGGACGGCTGCCTCCGCTTTAGCGTTTGGGAATGCGGACACCGTTACGACGCTATTGATATCAGGTGCCTTCCTATCATTCTTCAACCTCGGTGCTTGGGGAGCGCTCTACGCATATTCGCCTGAGCAGTATCCGACGGTCATCCGTGCGACAGGCACAGGCATGGCGGCGTCATTCGGCAGGATCGGCGGAATTCTTGGCCCGATCCTGGTTGGTTCGATGCTGACGGCGGGATTCGGCATCAATATCATTTTTGCGATTTTCTGCGTTTCGATTTTGATCGGCGCATTGGCGGTTGCCTTCCTTGGGACCGAAACGAAACAGATGGAATTGGAATGATGAAACGCGGGCCGAATAAGGCCCGCGTTTTCGTTTTCTCTAAAGTGAAAAGAGGGAATGAGCCAAAAATAGCTAATAAGTAATGAAGAAATGAATTTAATGGAAACGAGTGTGGAGACATGGAATGGAAATGGTACCAGGAGATTGGCGAATATATGGAAAAAGCAAGGCCGCTGCTTGAAAAAAGGGAAGACCTATACAGTTTATTTCTGGGTGTGCTTGGCCAAATTGAACAAGGGCGTTATGAAACTTTCTATTTAGGGCTTGCGGAAGACGCACAAGGAATTGCTGCATTGGCTTTGATGACGCCTCCACATCCTTTGCAATTGATTGCCTTGCGGGAAGACGCGAATGTTGAAACGCTGGCGGCGAATGCATTCCGTCAGGCGGAAATCGAAATTCCCGGCGTCATTGGGGATAAAAGGACCGCTGAAAGATTTGCGGAAGCGTGGGGAGAATTTGCGGAAATTGCGATGGACCAAGGCTTGTACAGAATTGACGCGGTACGGAAGAAACTGGCGAAAAGCCCAGGCAGCTGGCGTGTGGCGAACCGGCTTGATGCCCCGTTGCTCGTCGATTGGTATCAATTATTCGGTGAAGATACCGGCATCGGCAATCCATCGCAAGAGGAAGCCGAAGAAAAAATTGCCGATTTCATTTCACGTAAAGAAGTGTTTCTCTGGGAAGACGAGGGGCGTGTGGTGTCCTGCATGAAAAAAGCGCGTCCGTCCAAGCATGGCATCACCGTGTCATTTGTTTTTACGCCGAGAGAGCTTCGGAAAAAAGGCTATGCACGTACGCTTGTCGCGGAAGTTACGGAAGAGCTGCTCAATGAATATGATTTTGCGATGCTTTATACCGACTTGGCGAATGGCACCTCCAATAAGATTTACCAGGAAATCGGCTATGAACAAATCGCCAATCCAATGCACTTGAAATTTGGGCAACTGTAACGGGAGTAAAGCCCTGTGTATAAGGGTATAGAAAAACGACCAATTGAAAGGGGGCGAAGCGAATGATCCGCTTTGACAAGGTCACAAAACGATTTCCGGACGGTACGGAAGCGTTGAAAGACGTTACGCTCGATTTGCCCGCACGCCAGCTGACTGCCATCATCGGCCCCAGTGGATGCGGAAAAACGACCTTGATGAAAATGGTGAACAAGCTCGAAAATCCGACAGCAGGCGCCATATACATAGACGATGAGCCGATCACCGGCATGGATGAGGTGAAGTTAAGGCGGTCGATCGGCTATGTCATTCAGCGCATCGGCCTGTTTCCCCATATGACCATCGCTGACAATGTCTCGCTTGTCCCGAAGCTATTGAACTGGCCGGCTGATAAAACCGACGACCGCTCGAAAGAATTGCTGCAATTAGTCGGATTGGACCCTGCTGTTTTCATGGATCGCTATCCTCTGGAATTGAGTGGCGGGCAGCAGCAACGTGTCGGCGTCGTCCGTGCACTAGCGGGTGATCCGAATATCGTGCTGATGGATGAGCCTTTTTCGGCGCTCGACCCGATCAGCCGCGAACAATTGCAGGATGAGCTGCGCCATTTGCAGCAGGAAATCCATAAAACGATCATTTTCGTCACCCATGATATGGACGAGGCCTTGAAAATCGCCGATACGATCGTCGTGATGAAAGATGGGCAAGTCGAACAGATCGGGACGCCGCAGCAATTGATCGATGAACCCGCCAATGAATTTGTGCGCAACTTTATCGGCACTGAACGCATCAACCAGAAACGTTCATTTGGAGACCGGCGTTTGAAGGAATTCGCGTTTCTTTTCGATACGGACTGGGCAGGAGAAGCGGAAGAGGTGGAAGCCAAATTGTCGGTCAGCGATGCGCATCAGCTATTGGAGCAAAGCGGCAAACCGCGCTTGGCTATAATCGATGAAGGAACATTAGTCGGCTTTGCCGGAGAGCGGGAATTGCTTAGAGCTGCCCTTCATGTTGAGAAGGAGGCGACCGTATGAATGCGTTTTTCGATACACTTGTAAGCCGCCAGGACATGATTCAAGATGCTTTTATCGAACATATTTATTTATCCTTTGTCGCTGTAGCGATCGGCATTGCAATTGCTCTGCCGACAGGGATTATGATCGCCCGCTACCGGCGCTTTGCCGAACCGATCATCGGAGTCACTGCTATTTTCCAGACGATACCAAGTTTAGCTTTATTTGGATTTTTAGTGCCGATCTTGGGCATCGGTTCCCCGACGGCTTTAATTGCGCTGATTATTTATGCGCTATTGCCGATTTTGCGCAATACTTATGCCGGCATTGTCGGAGTGGATGGATCTACCATTGAAGCAGGGCGTGGAATGGGCATGACGAGAACACAAATCCTGCGCCAGATTGAATTGCCGTTGGCGCTGCCGTTCATTATGGCCGGTATCCGCACTGCGACGGTTTTGACAGTCGGCATCGCGACGCTCGCGACTTTTGTTGGTGCTGGCGGGCTTGGTGATATCATCTATCGAGGCTTGCAATCGTACAATAATTCGCTGGTTCTAGCAGGTGCACTGCCGGTTGCCTTGTTGGCGATCGGGTTTGATTTGATTTTGAAGTGGATTGAAAAACGCGCCACGCCGAAAGGCTTGAAAACCTAATTTTAACGCTTGTGGTTTGAAGCGCGGCAGCAATATGAATGAGCAAACAGGTTCGAAACGGACCGAAAAGGGGGAAACAACATTGAAAAAAACAGCATTTGGCGTATTGCTTGGCACATCTGCGATTCTTGCTGCCTGCAGCGGTGGCGCAGAGTCGGAACCGATCGTCATCGGGGGCAAGCCATGGACAGAACAGTATATCCTGCCGCATATTCTCGGGCAGTATATCGAAGCAAATTCGGATTATAGCGTGGAATACGAAGAAGGGCTAGGGGAAGTGTCGATCTTGACACCGGCACTTGAGCAAGGCGATATCGACCTGTACGTCGAATACACCGGAACTGGCCTGAAAGATGTATTGAAACGCAAGTCGACGCCAGGGCAGTCTTCGGAGGAAGTATTGGAAGAAGTGCGTGCAGGATATGAAGAGGAACTCGGCGCTACATGGCTCGAACCACTCGGGTTTGAAAATGGCTATACCTTGGCATACGCCAAAGATTACGACGCGGAAACCTATTCAGACCTTGCGGAAATCTCCCAATCCGAAGACATGACCTTCGGGGCGCCCCACCCGTTTTATGAGCGCCAAGGAGATGGCTACGATGATATGGTCGCCACATACCCGTTCGAGTTTTCAGCGACTGAAAGTTTCGACCCGGCCATTATGTATGAAGCGGTCCAAAATGGCGACGTTGATGTCATCCCGGCATTCACGACCGACAGCCGCATTGCTTTGTTCGACTTGAAGACGACAGAAGACGATCAATCATTCTTCCCGAAATACGATGCTGTTCCGGTTGTTCGGACCGAAACGCTTGAAGAATATCCAGAACTCGAAGATCTATTGAACGAACTGGCTGGGCAGATCACAGAAGAAGAGATGCTCGCGATGAACTCGCGTGTAGACGTGGACCAGGAAATCCCGAACGAAGTAGCGCGTGACTTCCTCATTGAAAAAGGCTTGATTGAAGAATAAGTGAATCCTCTGCGGCATTTTGCTGCGGAGGTTTTTTTGTTTGCGCGGAATTTCCCTTAGCGGTTTTTCGTGTAGTAATCCATGGGGGATTCTTGTACAATAA
The DNA here is from genome assembly GCF_001465795.2 of Planococcus rifietoensis. Lineage (NCBI taxonomy): Bacteria > Bacillati > Bacillota > Bacilli > Caryophanales > Caryophanaceae > Planococcus > Planococcus rifietoensis. The sequence goes on from NZ_CP013659.2 coordinate 149,539, forward strand.
ATGAAGGTGAGTGAATAGTCATTCAATTCAGTTTAATATAATGAAAGCGATTTCAAAATAGGAGTGATCAGGAATGAAAGAAGTAGTCATCGTTGAAGGTGTCCGGTCGCCAGTCGGCCGGCGAAAAGGGCAATTCCGGGAGACTCGACCGGACGAACTGGCAGCTGTCGTGCTAGAAGAATTGGTGAACCGAGCCGGTGTCGATAAAGGCATGGTCGAAGATGTTATTCTGGGCTGCGTCTCTCAATCGGGTGAGCAAGGCGGCAATATTGCCAGAACGGCGGCATTGATTGCCGGATTCCCGGACTTTGTGCCGGGCGTCACCATCGACCGCCAATGCGGATCGAGCCAGCAAGCCGTTCATTTTGGTGCACAGGCGATTCTTTCGGGCGATATGGACATTGTCATTGCGGGTGGTGTGGAAAGCATGACGCGCGTCCCGATGTTCTCCAATATGCAAGGATCAAAGCCGAGTAAAAAACTGACGGATCAATACGAAATCATCAATCAAGGGCTGTCGGCAGAACGTATTGCAGAAAAATGGGGCTTCAGCCGCGAGCAACTGGATGCTTATGCAGTAAAGAGCCATGAACGTGCGCAGCACGCGATCGATGCAGGGCTTTACGACAAGGAAATCGTCTCAATTGATGTATCGGATGAACAAGGTGATTTCCAGAAAGTCACGACAGATGAAGGGCCAAGGCCCGGAACGACCGAAGACGTGCTTGCCGGCTTAAAGCCAGCATTCGATGAACAAGGCGTCATCACAGCAGGCAACGCCAGCCAAATGAGCGATGGGGCATCCGCTGTTTTATTGATGTCAAAAGAAAAAGCGCAGGAACTTGGCTTAAAACCGAAAGCGCGCATACTTGCCCGCACGGTTGTGGGGTCAGATCCGACTTTGATGCTGACGGGGCCGATCGCCGCGACGAAAAAAGTACTGGAGAAAGCGGGACTGTCAATCGAAGATATGGACCGCTATGAAGTGAATGAAGCATTTGCGCCTGTTCCGCTCGCGTGGCTATCGGATATCGGGGGAGATCCGGACAAGCTCAATGTCAACGGCGGTGCTATTGCACTGGGACATCCTTTAGGTGCGACCGGCACGAAATTATTGGTATCGCTTGTGCATGAATTGGAACGCTCTAATAGCCGCTACGGCTTGCTGGCGATTTGCGAAGGCATGGGAATGGCCAATGCAACGATCATTGAACGGATCATTTAACTAGATAAAGACATAGCCAAAGGGGAGAATGAAATGGATTTTTCTAAAGTGACAGCCATTGTCACGGGCGGCGCATCGGGCCTTGGTGAAGCGACCGTACGCTATATCGCAAAAAGCGGCGGGCGCGCGGTGATCTTTGATTTAAACGAAGCACATGCACAACAAGTGATGGCTGATTTCGATGAAGGACAAGTCAGTTATTTCAAGACAGATGTTACAAATGCACTGCAAGTGGAAGAAAATGTAAAAATGGCAGTCAGTCAGCTTGGCACTGTCAATCTCCTGGTCAATTGTGCAGGTATTGGTACACCTGGAAAAGTCGTGTCGAAAGGAAAGCCGCTTGCACTTGAGCGGTTCGAACAAGTCATCCAAGTCAATTTGGTCGGCAGCTTCAACGTACTGCGCGCTGTGGCAGCCGCGATGCAACATAATGAACCGAATGAAAACGGTGAACGCGGCGTCATCATTTCAACGGCATCTGTCGCGGCATTTGAAGGGCAGATCGGGCAAGCGGCCTATAGCGCGTCAAAAGGCGGCATCGTCTCGATGACCTTGCCGATTGCACGTGAATTCGCACGTGACGGCATCCGCGTCATGGCCATTGCACCGGGCCTCATGAAAACGCCAATGTTCGACGGCTTGCCGGAATCCGCCATCGCTTCACTTTCTGCGACCGTGCCATTCCCGGCGCGTCTCGGACACCCTGCTGAATATGCGAAACTGGTAGAAAGCATTGTGGAAAATCCATTATTGAACGGCGAAGTGATCCGCTTGGACGGCGCGATCCGCATGCAGCCCAAATAAAGTAAGAAAAGGGGATGGGAGAAATGGCAAGATATCGTTTTGAAGAAGAAGAGCATACGATGTTCCGCAAATCCTTGCGCAAGTTTTTGGAAAAAGAGGCGGTGCCGCAGTACGAACAATGGGAAAAAGACCGGCTGATCCCGAAGTCGTTCTGGAGACAACTTGGCGATATGGGCTTTTTATGCCCCCAAGTCGAAGAGCAGTACGGCGGGCTTGGCCTTGATTTCCGTTACGGGGTCATTATCGGCGAGGAAATGGAACGGGTCGGGGCGAGTTTGACGGGTGTCGGGCTGCACAATGATATTACCGTTCCTTATATTGAAGCATACGGGACAGAGCAGCAGAAACAGGATTGGCTGCCGGGCTGCATCAGCGGTGAATACATTACCGCGATTGCGATGACGGAACCAGGCGCTGGGTCCGATCTCGCCAATATTTCGGCAACGGCTGTTAAAGATGGGGATCATTATATCGTCAACGGACAGAAAACCTTCATCACCAACGGCATCAATTCGACGCATGTCTTGGTGGTCGTGAAGACGGATTTGAAAGCGGAACCGAAGCATAAAAGCATTTCCTTGTTGATGATTGAAGAAGGGACACCAGGGTTTACGAAAGGGCGCAAGCTCGATAAAGTCGGGCTCCATGCGCAGGATACATCCGAGTTATATTTCGAGGATTGCAAAGTGCCGGTCGCCAACCTGGTTGGCGAAGAAAACAAAGGCTTTACATACTTGATGGAAAAATTGCAGCAGGAGCGGCTCGTTGTGGCGCTTGCCGCGCAAATCGCATCGGAAGACATGCTCGAGATGACGATCGACTATGTGAAATCCCGCAAAGCATTCGGCAAGCCGATTAGCGCATTCCAGAACACACAGTTCAAGCTAGTGGAAATGGCGACCGAAATCGAACTCGGCAAAGCGTTCCTGGAATCCTTAATCGAAGAGCATATGGCCGGGAAAGATGTGGTCTCGAAAGTGTCGATGGCAAAATACTGGCTGACGGATACGGCGAAGAAAATATCGGGGGAATGCATGCAATTGCACGGCGGCTACGGCTATATGGAAGAATACAAAATTGCTAGGCGCTACCGCGACATCCCGGTAGCAGCAATTTATGCCGGTTCGAATGAAATCATGAAAACCATCATCGCCAAACGGATGGGGCTCTAAATGGAAAAGGCGCTGACAGGCGTCCGTGTGCTGGATGTGACGTATTACGTGCCGGGACCATTTGCCGGCATGCGGCTAGCTGAACTTGGGGCGGACGTCCTCAAAATTGAGCCTCCCACAGGCGATCCGTCGCGCGGTATGGGTGGTGGCCTGGTGCATAGCGCACACAACGCCGGCAAACAAATCGTCCAGCTGGACTTGAAATCCGAAAGCGGCAAACGCGAGATGCTCGAGCTCGTGCGTTCTGCTGATGCCCTCATCGAAACCTTTCGTCCGGGAGTCATGAAAAAACTGGGGCTGGATTATGAAAGTGTCAAAAATTATAAAGGCGATATCGTCTATTGTTCGCTATCGGGGTATGGGCAAGCGGGCGAGCTTGCGTATCTTGGCAGCCATGACCTCAATTACCTGGCGCTTTCGGGTGCCTTGGACCAACTCCGCGATAAAGCCGGACGGCCGGTGCATCCGACCCATACGCTCGCCGATTATACCGGGGGCTTGCTTGCATCTGAACAGATTCTCGCCGCATTGATCCGGAAGTTCAGGACGGGCGATGGGGCTTATCTGGATATTGCGCTTGCAGAAGTGATGGCGGCGTTTCTGCCGAATCACGATGCTTACATGAAAGCGGGCTTGTCGGATCACGGCGTGCCGGAAATCAGCGGCGGCCGCATCAGCTATGCAATTTACGAAACGAAAGACGGGCGCTTCGTGACGCTCGGTGCTTTGGAAGAAAAGTTCTGGCGCAATTTCTGCGAACTGGCAGGACGTCCCGATTGGCTGTCTTGGGGAGAGTGCGCCCCAGGCACGCCAGAGCATGGGCAAGTCGAGGCGTTTTTCAAATCAAAAAGCTGGCAAGAGTGGTATGGGTTGTCGCTTGTCCACGATTGCTGCCTGGCACCGGTCTTGACGGCGGATGAGCGCCATCGCCACCCTTTTTTCCTAGGCCGGGCGTCTGGCGCAAAAACCAGCAAAGTGCGCGAAACGGAGGCAGCCGACAGGCGTTCCTAGAGAAGTTGGAGTTTGTCACTTGACAGAATATACAAAACCTTTTAGTATGAAGAACAACTTGTTGGTAGCGGCAAGTCTATTCGAGAGAAGAGTTAGCAGAGACGAGAACAGAAGAGTATAAATCGAGGATTGAGACGAGTAGGCAGTGGCGTCTATTTAGAGAGTCAGCGGGTGGTGGAAGCTGATTAGAAGCGCTGTGCGAATGGACTTATGAGAGCCAGCCGGAAAGCGGAAGCGAGTATGGCGGACGTATCCCTGCGTTAAAGGGAAAGGCTTAAGAAGCCTGTTTGAGTGAGTGCAAAATGCATTAATGCGTGGTGGTACCGCGGTTAAAACCGTCCCCGCAACCGGAATAGACCCCGGTTGCGGGGATTTTTGCATTTAAAAACGAGATGAGGAGAGATTGAGATGAGCAGAGCAGAGAATATGAGTGAACATACAATGAAACAGCGAGCGTTGGAATTATTGGAAGGGCGCATAGATCGCCAGCAGAGGAAAGAATTTTTGAAGGAATTGCACGAAAAAGGCGAGACGGCCGATGAATTGGTCGGCATGGTCCTGGCAATGCGTGAGAAAGCAGTGAAGCTTCCGGAAATGGCAGGCGAACTGGTGGACGTTTGCGGCACAGGCGGCGACAAATCCTTTAGCTTCAATATCAGCACATTGACGGCTTTCGTGTTGGCGGGCTGCGGCATGAGCGTTGCAAAGCACGGCAACCGGAGCGTCTCCAGCAAAACGGGCAGCTCTGATTTATTGGAAGAGATCGGGATTTCCACTCAATTGGCTGTAGAGGAACTGCCGGCACTCGTCGAACAGACAGGCATCGCCTTTTTATTCGCGCCGGCGATCCATCCGGCACTCGGTGGTTTGCGCGAAGTGCGGAAGGAAATTGGCACGCCGACCATCTTCAACTTGGTCGGCCCGCTGGCGAATCCTTTGCCGATCGCCATCCAAATGAGCGGCGTCTACCGCCCGGACATGATGGAACCGATGGCAGATGCCTTGATGCGCCTTGGCAGAAAGCGCGGGGCGATTGTCCACGGGGCAGGCGGGCTGGACGAATTGTCTCTTGCCGGGACCAACCAATTGATCGTCTTTGACGAACAAGGCAAGCGCAGCATGACGGTCCATCCTCATGAAGTCGGGCTTGAAACCGCGCCAATCGAGGCGATTCGCGGAGGTGATTCCAAGCGCAATGCGGAGATTTTCATGCAAGTGATCGACGGGACGCCGAGCGCATATTTGGACACGGTAGCGCTGAATGCGGGAACGGTGCTTTATGTGAGCGGCCGTGCCGCAAGCATTGCGGAAGGCGTGCACCAGGCAAGAAAATCAATCATTTCAGGCGAAACGGCGCGTGTGTATGAATTGCACCGCCTAGCATCGGGGGTGCTCGTATGACCATATTGGACAAAATCATGGAAACCAAACGGCAGGAAATCACTGCTTATGAAAACAGTTATCCCAAAACCGAGCGCTATCCGGACAAACCAAAACTCATCGACACCTTGCGGAAAAGCCGTGGCGTCATTTCGGAAATCAAGCGTGCATCGCCGTCAAAAGGCGCCATCCGCATGGAAGTGGATGTCGTTGAACAAGCCCGTCAATATGAAGGGGCCGGTGCAGCCGCCATTTCTGTATTGACGGATGAGCAATACTTTAAAGGATCGATTGAAGATTTGAAGAAAGTGGCGCGCGCGGTTTCGGTTCCGGTATTGTGCAAAGATTTCATGGTCAGCGAAATCCAGATCGAACGGGCGCAAGCGGCTGGAGCAACAATCATTCTATTGATTGTCGCGGCGCTTAAAGATGAGGAGCTCGAGCGATTATTCCGCTATGCGGATTCACTCGGCTTGGAAATCCTCGTGGAAGTGCATGATGCAGTAGAGCTGGAAAAAGCTGTTGCGCTCGGTGCGAAATTGATCGGCGTCAACAACCGCAATTTAAAAACTTTTGAAGTATCCTTGGAGCGGACGGCGGAGTTGGCTGAGAAATTTGCATTCGACAGCGGCTCGGTGCTAATCAGCGAGAGTGGCATGAACGATACGGCGGATGCGCACAAAGCTTACGAACTCGGCGCACAAGGTGTATTGGTCGGGGAAGCGTTGATGCGTTCGGAAAATCCGGCAGCCTGGATTCGCCAAGCCACAGGACAGGAGGCAGCGCAATGACACGTGTTAAAATCTGTGGATTGATGGAAGAGCAACATGTTAAAGCCGCATCACAAGCGGATGCAATCGGATTTGTCTTTGCCCCAAGCAAACGGCGCGTATCGATCGAACGGGCACAAGAGTTATCGCGTCTCGCAAATAATGACATGCAGCGAATCGGCGTATTCGTCAATGCTTCATACGAAGAAATCGAAAATGCCGTTAAGACGGTGCCATTGACGATGGTGCAATTACACGGCGATGAACCGGATGAATTAATACAGCGCATCGAAGTGCCGGTCATTCAGGCCTTCTCGATCCGCACGCCGGACGATGTAGAAAAGCTGAACAACTCGATTGCGGATTATATATTGGTCGATGCACCAGGCACCGACTACCGCGGAGGCAGCGGGCAAGTGTTTGATTGGAGCCTTTTGGAAAACGCGAATTTGGATCATAGCCGCCTCATTTTAGCAGGTGGATTAAATAGAGACAACGTGCAAGCGGCCATCAGCCAAACCGCTCCGTTCATGGTTGATGTATCGAGCGGCGTGGAAACCGATGGCCGAAAAGACGAAGCAAAAATCCAGCAATTCATACTACAGGCAAAGGGTGATTCGATGGAGAGAACAAAAGAAAAGACAATAGATCCAGTAGGATTTTTCGGCCGATACGGCGGACAATTTGTGCCGGAAACTTTGATGAAAGCCGTTAAAGAGTTGGAAGCGGCTTATGAAGATGCGAAGAACGACGCGGAGTTCCAAAAGGAATATCATCATTATTTAAGTGAATACGTTGGCCGTGAGCAGCCGCTGACCTTTGCTGCACGCATGACTGAAGCGTGGGGCGGGCCGAAAATTTATTTGAAGCGTGAAGATTTGAACCATACCGGTGCCCATAAGGTAAACAATGCCATTGGCCAAGCGCTGCTCGCACAGCGCATGGGCAAGCGTAAAATCGTTGCCGAAACCGGAGCCGGCCAGCACGGTGTAGCGACGGCTACCATTTGCGCCTTGTTCGATTTGGACTGTGTCGTGTTCATGGGCGAAGAAGACATCAAACGCCAGCAGCTCAATGTGTTCCGCATGAAATTATTGGGCGCGCGAGTGGAAAGTGTCTCGAAAGGCAGCGGCACATTAAAAGACGCTGTAAATGAAGCGCTGCGCTACTGGGTCACCAATGTCGAAGATACCCATTATTTGATCGGATCGGCACTAGGGCCACATCCGTTCCCAACGATGGTGCGTGATTTCCAAAGCGTCATCGGCAAGGAAACAAAGCGCCAAATCCTTGATAAGGAAGGGCGGCTTCCGGATGCCATCGTGGCATGTGTCGGAGGCGGATCCAACGCTATCGGTATGTTCCACCCGTTCGTAAGTGATGAAAAAGTGCGCTTAATCGGAGCAGAAGCAGCAGGAGAAGGTGTCGATACCGAACGCCATGCTGCGACTTTGACAAAAGGCTCAGAAGGCGTACTCCACGGGGCGATGATGAAAATTTTGCAAGACGATGCCGGGCAAGTGCAGGAAGCACATTCGATTTCCGCTGGACTTGATTACCCAGGCATTGGGCCGGAGCATGCGCATCTGGCAGATAGTGGACGCGTTACTTATCAGGCCATCACGGATGATGAGGCGCTCGCATCAGTCATTGAAATGTCCCGCCTTGAAGGCATCATTCCCGCTTTGGAATCTGCCCACGCGGTAGCAGAAGCGAAAAAACAAGCGCAGTCGATGACAGCGGATGAGTTGCTCGTCATTTGCGTATCGGGCAGAGGCGATAAAGATATGGCGACGTACGCAGAAAAAATGGAGGGGCTGTCATGAAACAATTAGCAGAACTGAAACAAGCAGGCCATAAAGCCTTTGTCGCCTATATCATGGCAGGCGATGGCGGAATTAAAAAGCTAGGCGAGCAGATCCAGCATCTGCAAGAGCGCGGGGTCACGGCGATTGAAGTCGGCATCCCGTTCTCGGACCCGGTCGCTGATGGCCCGACGATCGAAGCAGCGGGGAACCGTGCGCTTGCTGAAGGCATCACGTTAGAAAAAGTGCTTGATGAAATGCAGCGCTTTGATTTCGAAGTGAAAGTACCGCTCATCATCATGACGTATTTGAATCCGGTCATTCGCTTCGGAGCGGAGCGTTTTACACAGGAAGCGAAAAAAGCGGGGGCATCAGGCGTCATCATTCCGGACTTGCCGTTTGAGCATCGGCAATTGATCGAACCGTTCGCAAAACAACAGGAACTTGTGCTGATCCAGCTCGTCACTTTGACGACCATCGACAGTCGCCTGGAAGAAATTTTGAAACAGGCAGAAGGGTTTGTTTATGCGGTAACCGTGACTGGCATTACCGGAAGCCGTGATGAGTTGGCGGAAGAAGTAGGCGCATTCACGCGCAAAGTAAGGGAATTGAGCCCTGTCCCGGTCTATGCAGGATTCGGGATCTCGAAAGAAAGCCATGTCGAGATGCTGCGTGACGATGTCGATGGCTTTATTGTCGGCAGCGCAATCGTCCAAGCGTTCCATGAAGGCCGTATTGAAGATGTTGAACCGTTGATTGATGCAGTGACCGCCCCTCATTCGGTATAATGCCGTTAGGAGGGATTGTCATGTTTGAGCCGTTGGAAGCGAATTATTTTGAAGCGCCGACACTCGATTTGTCGCGCGACTTATTAGGGAAGATTCTGGTCCATGAACTGCCCGGTGGAATTGTCGCAGCCAGAATCGTCGAGACCGAAGCCTATATGGGCGCGGAAGACCGGGCTGCACACAGTTTCGGCAACCGCCGCACCAAACGTACCGAAGTGATGTTCGGCAAACCTGGCCTTGTATATACCTATCAGATGCACACCCATACCTTATTGAATGTCGTCAGCGGACCGGAAGAAACGCCGCGCGCCATCTTGATTCGTGCGGTCGAACCGGTCGAAGGCGTCGAATTTATGGCGGAGCGCAGAGGGCAGCACATGCCGATGAAGCAATGGACGAGCGGGCCCGGCAAGCTGACGAAAGCGATGGGCATCACAATGGACTATAACGGCCATCATTTCACTGAACGGCCGCTTTATATTGCTGAGGGCGACGCAGTGCACGCTGTGTCGACAGGGCCGCGCGTCGGCATCGGGAATTCACAGGAAGCGGTCCATTATCCATACCGCTTCTGGGAATCGGAAAATCCGTTTGTCTCGAAATTTCGTCCGTAATCCGGATGTTTAAGCTTTCCAATTCGTGGAATACTGAGAGGGAGCACATAAACAGAAGGAGTGAAGGAAAGTGGCAAAAATTGCAACGTTAATTACAGATATGTTCGAAGATGTGGAGTATACAGAACCGGCAAAAGCGTTTAACGAAGCTGGCCATGAACTGATCAATATCGAAATGGAAGCTGGCAAGAAAGTAACCGGCAAACAAGGCGAAGCCGTTGTTACCATCGATAAAGGGATCGACGACGTCAACCCGGATGAATTCGACGCGCTGCTATTGCCAGGCGGTTTCTCGCCGGACCAATTGCGTGCAGATGATCGTTTCGTGACATTCACGAAAGCGTTCATGGATGCTAAAAAACCGGTCTTCGCGATCTGCCACGGGCCGCAGCTATTGATCACAGCGAAAGCTTTGGAAGGCCGCAAAGCGACAGGATTCAAATCGATCCAAGTCGATATGGAATACGCTGGCGCAACTGTTGTGGACGAAGAAGTAGCTGTGTGCCAAGATCAATTGGTAACAAGCCGCCAACCGGATGATATCCCGGCATTTAACCGCGAATCGTTGAAATTGCTTGAAAACAAATAAAGAACTATCCAAACCGCTCCCTTTACCGGGGAGCGGTTTTTTCGTGTCAGAAATTGTTCGGAAATCGAAATGCCCTCTTGCATGCATAAGTGATTGCTTATATAATAAACCCATTGCCAAAAAGAGGTGACTGAAATGGACTATAAACAAATGGAACAAAGCTTAAAAGCGGCAAGCGACGAAACCCGCATGCTGATTTTGAAATACTTATCGAAAGAGGCATTGTGCATCTGTGAATTCACGGAGCTGCTCGATATGTCGCAGCCGGCCATCAGCCAGCATATGCGCAAACTCAAGCAGGCGGAATGGATCTGTGAAGAAAAGCGCGGGCGCTGGACGATCTGGTCGCTCAATGAAAAACATGAGCTTTTTGAAGTGCTATCAACGCTTCTGGCGATGCTGCCGGAACCCGAAAGGACGGTGGAATCGCTCGTTGCGGAAGGCAAGAAAGTGAATTGCAATTAAGGAGCTGGAATTGAAATGGATGTTTGGTTAGCGATTATTATTTTTCTGGTGACCTTGCTATTTGTCATCTGGCAGCCGCGCGGGCTGTCGATCGGCTGGTCGGCGATTGCGGGGGCAGTGGTCGCCTTGATGTTCGGCGTCGTTGACTTCGGCGATGTGTGGGACGTTACAGGGATTGTATGGAATGCGACATTGACTTTTGTTGCCTTGATCATCATTTCCTTAATTTTAGATGAAATTGGATTTTTTGAATGGGCAGCCTTACATATGGCGCGCTTTGCCAAAGGCAGTGGCTTGCGCATGTTTTTCCTCGTCACGCTTCTTGGCGCGGTCGTAGCGGCGCTTTTCGCGAATGACGGCGCAGCGCTTATTCTGACGCCGATCGTTTTGGCGATGGTAAGAGCCTTGAAATTCCGCGATACGATGATTTTGCCATTTATCATGGCATCCGGCTTTATTGCCGATACGGCGTCATTGCCGTTTGTCATCAGCAACTTGGTCAATATCGTTTCGGCTGATTTCTTCGGCATCGGCTTTACGGAATACGCGCTGCATATGGTGGTTCCGAACTTATTCAGCATACTGGCGAGCATGCTCGTGCTGTACTTATTCTTCAAAAAAGATATTCCGGGCCGTTTTGACCCTGGCGTGTTGAAAAAACCGGATACTGCGATCAAAGATATCCGTATTTTCCGCCTGTCTTGGGTCGTTCTGGCGATCTTGCTGATCGGCTACTTCATGAGCGAATCGCTTGAGATCCCGGTTTCCTTGATCGCCGGTTCCATCGCGATCATCTTCTTGGCGATTGCGCGCAACAGCAAGCATGTCGAAACGATGACGGTGCTAAAAGGCGCACCGTGGGCGATTGTCTTCTTCTCGATCGGCATGTACGTCGTTGTTTACGGATTACGCAATGTCGGCTTGACCTCGGTTCTCGCCCAGGCGATTGAATGGACAGCGGGGCATGGCCTGTATGCAGCCACGATCGGCATGGGCTTTATCGCGGCAATTCTATCGTCCGGCATGAACAATATGCCGACGGTCATGATCAATGCCTTGGCCATCGCTGAGACGAACACGAACGGCGTCATGCGCGACGCTTTGATTTATGCCAATGTCATCGGATCCGACCTCGGCCCGAAAATCACGCCGATCGGTTCGCTTGCGACACTTTTATGGCTTCATGTCTTGAAGACGAAAGGTGTCGAAATCAGCTGGGGCTATTATTTTAAAGTCGGCATCATCCTCACCGTCCCGACTTTGTTCATCACTTTGACCGGGCTGTACCTGTGGTTAACGGTGTTGAATTAATCGACACAACAAAAAATGCCCGCCATTCACTTTTGAATGGCGGGCATTTTTTAAGTTTGGCTTAGTCCAAAAACTTGGCCAAGTAGATTTCGTCGTGTTCTGTGCCGTCGATGATAAGCGAGCGGCGACGCGTGCCTTCTGCTTCAAACCCAGCTTTTTCATAGAGTTTGCGGGCGCGCTCGTTGGCTTCGAGGACCGTCAATTCCATTCGGGAGATGCCTTTTTGCTTGGCCCAGTCTTCCGCTTTTTCGAGGAGTGATTTGGCGATGCCTTTGCCTTGGGCTTCCTTTAGGAGGCCGAGGACCAACGCTGCCCGGTGCTGTGCCCGCTTTGCTTCATTGCCGATGACCATTAAGTAGCCGACGTGCTGGCCGTTCAAGATGGCGATAATGATAGCGGAATGGCCGCTTTGCTTCCATTCGATGATTTGCTTGCGGACGCGCTGCGTGGAAAGGGAGCGCTCGTCCTTGCCGTAAAGCATGAAATCCGATTCCGCCTCCACGGCTTTTTGGAGCAAGGCCAGCGACCGGGCGTCCCCGTGTTCAGCGGTGCGAATCAACAAAATGTCTTTGTCTTCGGACTCTGTATTGGCTGCTGTGTTCTTGGAATCCGCTTTTTCGAAGACGACATAGCGGTCGGGTTCGACTTCCGTAACGCGGTAGCCTGCATCCATCCAGGCATGGAAATGTTTGGCGGGGGGCTTCGACTTTTTCCACCAGCTTTTGTTCAAGTAAGCGGCATTCGGCAAGTTCTGACCCATGATCTGCTCGATTTCCGAAAAGGTCAAACGGATGCTGGAGTTTGTGGCAGCCTGAAAATAATGGGACAAGGGAATGTATTTCTTTTCCAATAATATAGTCACTGGCACCTCTTCCTTCCAAAAACATAGGATTAGTTAGTCATATAATACCATTCAAATGTGCTAAAGTACACACTAAACTTTAAAAATACTGATAATTCTAAAATCATTTCCGCATTTAGGTGGTGAAATGCTGGATAACACTAGGTTTTCAGTCGCAGATTTTTTCTAGAGAAGGAATTTGTGATAGAATAATCTCAGAAACTACACAAGCCAGGAGGCCATTATTCATGTCAAATGTTTTTGTATTAGGTCATAAAAATCCGGACACCGACTCGATCTGTTCGGCGATCGCTTATGCCCATCTGAAAAAAGAGCTCGGGATGGATGCCGAAGCCATCCGCCTCGGTGAACCGAACAACGAGACGCTTTTTGCGCTCGACCATTTCAAAGCCCCAACTCCCCGACTGGTGAAGCGTGCTTCAGATGAAGTGAAGCAAGTCATTCTCGTCGACCATAACGAGCGGCAGCAGAGCATCGACGATATCGATGAAGTCCAAGTGATCGAAGTGATCGACCATCATCGGATTGCTAATTTCGAAACAACCGACCCGCTTTATTTCCGTGCAGAACCTGTTGGATGCACAGCGACGATTTTATTGAAGCTTTATAAAGAACATGCAGTCGAAGTGCCGGCTGACATCGCCGGGTTGATGCTATCGGCGATCATTTCGGATTCATTGCTGTTCAAATCCCCGACCTGCACCGACCAGGACATTCAAGCGGCGAAGGAATTGGCAGAGATTGCCGGTGTCGATTCGCAAGAGTACGGCCTTGCCTTGCTGAAAGCCGGCGCCGATTTAAGCAATAAAACGCTGGAAGATTTGATCTCGCTTGATTCCAAGGAATTCGAAGCAGGCGACCATCGCTTTGAAGTGGCGCAAGTCAACGCTATCGATGTAGCGGAAGTACTAGATCGCCAGGCGGAATTGGAAGTATTGATCAGCAATACAGTTGCCGCCAAAGGCTTGGATCTTTTCGTCTTTGCTGTCACGGACATCCTGAATAATGACTCGGAAGCGATCGTCCTTGGACGCCGCGCAGACATTATCGAATCTGCCTTCCAGTCAAGCGTCGTCAACAACCGTGTGATTTTGCCGGGCGTCGTTTCAAGAAAAAAACAAATCGTTCCGGTCATTACCGAAGCTTTAAGCTGATTCCCCACAGGGAGTCAGTTTTTTTTTTTTGTGCTGGGAATTATTTTCAAGCAAAAAAATTGTGGCGTATCTATGTCATTGCTATAGTAAGTGGCGAGGTGAATAGTTATGAAAATTGAAGTTTGGTCAGATTACGTTTGCCCATTCTGTTATATAGGAAAGCGCACATTGGAACAAGCACTCGTACGTTCAGGCTACGAAAGCCAGGCGGAGATTACATTTAAAGCATACGAATTGGACCCGCAAGCGCCAGTGGACTCCAATAGATTTGCTTATGAACACTTGGCTGAAAAGATGGGGCAAAGCCTCGAACGAGCCAAGGAAATGACAGCGGGCGTGGCACAACAAGCGAAAGCGTTTGATTTACATTACGACGTGGAGAACATGCCCCACACCAACACATTCTCTGCACATCGACTCGTCAAATGGGCCGCCACACAAGGCGAAGAACATCAACTGACTGAATTGTTGATGCACCATTACTTCGAAAAAGCGCATAATATCAGCAATTCCGAGACCTTACTATTGATTGTTGAAAAAGCAGGCCTGGACCGTGAAAAGGCAGCGGAAGTTCTCGATTCGGATCAATTTCATGGCGAAGTCGAACGCGACATCCAAGAAGCTGGGCAGATCGGTGTACAAGGCGTTCCGTTTTTCGTCGTTAACCGAAAGTATGCGATTTCCGGCGCACAGCCGCTCGAAGCGTTCATTGAAGCGCTGGAGCAGATCGGCGAAGAGGAAGGTTTGCGTCCGGCATTGAAGCCAGTCGGAAAAGCGAAAACAAGCTTTTGTACTGGAGATTCCTGCGACGGCGAATAAGCCAGGCAAGCGCATTGACTTTGTATCTCGAATTACTTATAATTAAAAAGTCTCGAATTAAAGAATAATATTAATAGTACAAAGGAGTTTTACAAGTGGAAAATATTTTAGTCGTAAAAGCCAATAACCGTCCCGCTTCTGAGGGCGTTTCAAGTAAAATGCACGAAGTATTCATGGAGAACTTAAAAACAGATGCAGAGGTCAACACGTTTGACGTATTCGCAGAAGACATGCCGTATTTTGGCCAGGATTTCTTCGACGCCATGCAGAAATCAGCACAAGCGGAAGAATTGACTGACTTGGAGCAGCGCATCTTGACGGCAGCCAACAAAGCGATGGACGCATTCATGGATGCTGACGTAGTCGTGTTCGCATTCCCGTTGTGGAATAAAACAATTCCTGCAGCTTTGCAAACATTCATCGACTATGTCTACCGTGCAGGCATGACCTTCAAGTACACAGAAGAAGGCCCGGTTGGCTTGGTTCCAGAGAAAAAAGTCATCATCTTGAACGCACGCGGCGGCGTCTACTCGACACCAGAAATGGCGCCTAGCGAAATGAGCGTCAACTACATCCGTGCCATCATGAACTTCTTCGGCATCACAGACATCGAAGAAGTCATCATCGAAGGCCACAATATGTATCCTGACCGCGCTGAGCAAATCATCGCAGACGGCATGGAACGCGTGAAAGAAACAGCTAACACACTTTCTAAAGTAAATGCATAATGAATGATAAAGAAGGAAACGCTTCGGCGTTTCCGTCTTTTTTTTGTTTAAATTTGTTGACGCGAAGCTTTTCCAATCAAATGGATTAATTCAGCTTTTCTTTCATCAATTTATTTGCTCGACTTTCGCTATGCTCAAGCCTCGCAAACGAATGTCCGAGGCGTGCCTCGCAAGTTTGCTCCCACATCTGCGAGGCAGATGCGTCGCAAATAAATGAACTCAGCTGCCCTTCGTTCATTTATTGGTTAATGATTTCCACATAGGGGTAGACAGTCAATAAGCAAAACATTCAATAAAGGAGGGGCAGCATGTCTCAAAGTGAACAGCAAAACCGTATTCCCGAATCGAAAGAGTCTTTTTGGAGAGCGTACAAGGAATTGCCGGATTACCCGGCATTTACCGGCAATAAGTCTACGGAAGTCGCAGTAGTGGGCGCTGGAATCGCGGGCGTCATCACAGCGTATCTATTGGCGAAAGAAGGAAAGAAAGTGACACTTCTTGATGCCGGCAAATTGATCGATGGCGTCACGGGCTATACGACTGCGAAAATTTCGGCTCAGCATGGCCTGTATTACGCGCCGCTGATCAAACTGGTCGGTGAAAAACAAGCAAAGCTTTATTACGAAGCCAATATGGACGGATTGAAATTCATCGAAGAAACGGCAAAAGAACTGAACATCGATTGCGATTTTTCGCATCGCGATGCGTTCATCTATTCGACAAAAGATTCCACGGTGAAGTTATTGGAGAAAGAAGCGGAAGCATACCAGCAGCTGGGCATCGACGGGGAGCTTGCACGCGAAGAGTCAGAGCTGCCGTTCCCTGTGACAGAAGCGCTCGTCATGCGTAACCAGGCTCAATTCCATCCGGTGAAATTCTTGACCGGCCTCGTAAAAGAACTGGAGAAAATGGGCGTAGACATCCACGAACAAAGCCGCGCCATGAAAATCCTGAGCAAAAAAGACCCGGTCATCCAGACGGAAAACCTATCTCATTTATCGTGCGATAAAGTAGTCGTTGCGACGCATTATCCGTTCAACGATTTCGACGGCATGTATTTCTCCAGGCTGTCAGTCAACCGCTCCTATGCCATTGCCGTCCGGACCAATGGCAAGATTCCAGAAGGCATGTACATCAGCGCCGACAGCCCATCCCGCTCTATCCGGTTTACGCCGGGAGAGGACGGGGAAAAACTCTTGCTGCTCGGCGGAGAAGGCCATGCGACGGGCCAAAGCTCCGTCGACACGATGGAACATTACGAGAATTTGGCGAAGTTCGGCGAGGATTATTTCGCTGCAGACGAGATTCCATATCGCTGGTCGTCGCAGGATATGACGACTTTGGATAAAATCCCGTACGTCGGCACGATCACCGCGGGTTATGAAAATATCCTTGTCGCCACCGGATTCCATAAATGGGGCATGGCGAACGGCGCCATTGCCGGCCGGATTCTGACCGACCAAATCGTCGGGCGTGAAAACCCATACGCTGCGTTATTCGATCCGACGCGGCCGAAAGTGAAAACAGCCGATGCGGCGAGCTTCTTGAAAGACAATGCCTCGGTGGCAAAAGAACTGGTCAGCGGCAAACTGAAAAAAGCCTCCAAGACCATCGACGACCTTGAAAAAGGACAGGGCGGTCTTGTCAAAGTGGACGGCAAAAAAGCGGGCGGTTACCGAGATGAATATGGCCAAGTGCATCTTGTCAAACCGACCTGTACGCATATGGGCTGTGATGTGGCGTGGAACGATGCCGAAACATCATGGGATTGCCCGTGTCACGGTTCCCGCTTCTCGCATACCGGAGAAGTATTGGAAGGCCCTGCCGTGAAACCGCTGAAGAAATTAGAAGGCGGCATATAAAACGTAGAAAAAAAGAAGCAGCGACGGCTGCTTCTTTTTTTATGCTTATGCTGGGTTCGCTTGGATTTCCAAGTTCAATTTGATGTCTTCGCCGACAAGCACGCCGCCTGTTTCAAGCGCTTGGTTCCATGTCAAACCGAAATCTTTGCGGTTGATTTTGCCGTTGACGTTGTAAGCAACAACTTCAACGCCCCACGGGTTGGTAGCTTTGCCGCCGTATTCCGCTTCGAATTTCGCTGGGCGGGTCACGCCTTTGATCGTCAAATCGCCTTCAAGCTCATATTCGTCATCGTCTTTTTTGCGGATATCGGTTGCGTTGAACGTAATGTATGGATGCTGCTCAGCGTCGAAGAAATCTGCAGAGCGCAAGTGGTTGTCGCGGTCTTCATTATTGGTATCGATGCTTGTCACGTCAATTTTGAAATCGATCAATGCATTTTCAAGGTTGTTTTCATCTGCTTCCACCTGTGCTTCGTATGAAGCGAAAGAGCCTTTCACTTTTGAGATCATCATGTGTTTCACGGAAAATCCGATTTCTGAATGCGCTTGGTCTACTGTCCATTTTTTCATGAGTAATTCCTCCAATTTCGTATGTGTTAGCCTTACTATAAACAATTAATATCTCGAAGTCAATAGGTTTTAATTAAAATAGTTTTAATTAGAGATAAAATTTATCCAGACTTTAGTCCTTAACAAGGCAATATCGCTTGTCAAAACATGATGAAAAATGGATACTATTAAGAGCGAAAAGTTTAGAAGGGATTTGCTTGGAATGATGAAAGAAACTTGGTTGGCGGATTTGCGCCGTTTTGTGGCAGAAGATCACGTCAAAATGGACGAGCCTTTGCATTTGCATACATTGACGAAAATGGGCGGGCCGGCCGATATATTTGTAGCACCGACAACTGAAGATGAAGTAGCTTATACAGTAAAATACGCATATGACAATGAGATCCCGCTTTTGATGCTTGGGAACGGTTCTAATATGGTCGTCCGTGATGGCGGCGTCCGTGGAATCGTGCTGACATTCAAGAAGCTGGACGGCATCATGATCAATGGCACAACAGTAATTGCCCAAGGCGGCGCAGACATTAAGAAAGTATCGCGCGCAGCAGCTGACCGCCAGCTGACAGGCTTGGAATTCGCTTGTGGCATCCCTGGCTCGATCGGCGGCGCGATGGCGATGAACGCTGGCGCATACGGCGGCGAGATCAAAGACGTTATCGTCCGGGCGACCGTCTTGACAAAAGAAGGCGAAAAGCTGGTCTTGACGAAAGACGAGCTGGAACTCGGCTACCGGAAAAGCATCATCACGAAAAAAGGCTTTTATGTCCTGGCTGCCGAGTTCGGCCTCGAAATCGGCGAGCAGCGGGTCATTGATGCCAAAATGTCTGATTTGACTTTCCAGCGCGAAAGCAAGCAGCCGCTTGAATTCCCTTCTGCAGGAAGTGTCTTCAAACGGCCGCCTGGCAATTTTGCGGGCAAGCTGATCCAGGAAAGTGGATTGCAGGGCAGAGGGTTTGGCGGTGCGGAAGTTTCGACGAAGCACGCCGGATTTATCGTCAACAAAAACAACGCGACAGCCAATGACTATATCCAAACCATTGAAATGGTGAAAAAAGCGGTGTTCGAAAAATTCGGCATCGATTTGGAGCTGGAAGTGAAAATTGTCGGCGAAGATATGGCTTGATTTCAATGGGCGGCACTCCTTATACGGAGTGCCGCTTTTTTAATTAGAGCCATTATTATGGTATAATGAATTCAAAGTAATTTATGGAGTAGGTGGTCAATATACAGAGCTTTAGTGTAGACGGTATAATCTTGATCGGCGGGATATTCCTGCTGGCTGGCGTTTTGATGACGAAAGTATCAGCTCGCGCCGGCGTTCCCTCGCTCGTTTTGTTTATGTTCCTCGGCATGGTGCTAGGCAGTGATGTTTCAGGCCTCATTTATTTCTCCAACGCAGAAATTGCCCAGATGGTCGGAATTGTCGCCCTCATTATTATCCTCTTCGAAGGTGGTTTGCAAACCCAATGGAAGCATATCCGCCCGGTTCTTGGCGGTTCAATCGTCCTGGCGACGCTTGGGGTTTTGATCACAACAGGCATTGTAGCTGTCGCAGCGTACTATGTCTTTGATTTGACTTGGCTGCAGGCCTTGCTGCTGGGGTCTATCGTCGGGTCGACGGATGCCGCAGCGGTATTCTCGGTTCTCGCAGGCCAAAACATCAAATCCAAAATCTCCTCAACGCTCGAAGCGGAGTCAGGAACGAACGACCCGATGGCGATGTTTTTGACCATCGCGTTTGTTCAATTGATCATGATCCCGGATTCCTCGGTTTGGACAATGCTCGGCAGCTTCGTGCTTCAAATGGGGCTCGGCTTGGTTCTGGGATTGGCGCTTGGATTGTTCGCCTCGTGGACCATCAACCGGATCCGGCTGGATGCATCCGGGCTCTACGCGGTGCTTGCCGCGGGCTTTGCGATTTTCATCTATAGCTTTACAGCCGTTCTTGGCGGCAGCGGATTGCTGGCGGTTTACTTAGCAGCACTCGTAATCGGGACGCGTGATTTGACGCATAGCTATTCGATCGTTTCTTTCCATGAAGGTTTTGCTTGGCTTATGCAGATTGTCATGTTCGTCATTCTGGGGCTGCTCGTTTTCCCAAGTCAATTGGCTGACTGGGATCTCATCTGGAAAGGGCTTGTGTTGTCGTTCGTATTGATTTTCGTAGCGCGCCCGATTGCTGTCTTCGTCAGTACAGCGTTCTTCGATTATGACTTGAAAGAAAAGCTGTTCATGTCCTGGGCGGGACTGCGCGGAGCGGTTCCGATCGTTCTGGCGACGTTCCCGATGCTTGCGGGCATGGACAACAGCATCATGTTTTTCAATATCGTTTCATTTATTGTGTTGACGTCCGCATTGCTGCAAGGCTCGACAATCCCATTCTTTGCCGAGAAACTTGGATTGAACGGGCGCCCGGTTCCAAAACGCATCCATTCCTTGGAACTGGTCTCGATGGACCGTGCCAATGCAGAAATGCTCGAAGTTGAACTATCTGAGAAATCACCATTCGCAGGCCAGTTGGTGCAGACAATCGGCCTGCCGAACCAGACTTTAATCAGTGCCATCATCCGTTCGGGCAAGCTTGTCATGCCGACCGGAACGACGCGTCTCAGAAAAGGGGATGTGCTGTATGTCCTCACTGAAAAGAAACAAGTGCCGAAAGTGAAATTGGTGCTTGGAGAAGAAGATTTCGTCAACTAAGCTTGCCCTTGCGGCAGGCTTTTTTTGATGCTGAGGAAGGATTTTCCACTGGACCGGTCGAATGGAAATCACAAAGGGGGATTCAATCATGAAAAAGAAAAAATGGGTGAAATGGCTGTTGATTGCATTCGGCTCATTGCTCGGGCTGGCAATCGTTGCAGGTATCTTTGCAAACGCTTACATATCGAAGTCGAAACCAGTCATTGAAGGGGAAGTGGCTGTAGCGGTGCTGGAACAACAAGTGACAGTCGTGCGGGATGATATCGGTGTGCCCCATATCCAGGCCGGGAGCGATGCGGACCTGTACCGTGCGCAAGGCTATGTGCAGGCGCAGGACCGTTTGTTCCAAATGGATTTATCGAGGCGGCAAGCAAGCGGCCGCTTAGCTGAAGTGATTGGGGAAGCAGCCGTTGATACCGATAAATATTTCCGCACCTTCAGTTTGCGCCGCGCAGGGGAAGCATCTTGGGCCGGCTACGGGGACGAAGCAAAACAAGTGCTTGAATGGTATGCGGAAGGTGTCAACGCGTATATCGAAGAAGCGAAAGAAGAGGGCCGCCTTAGCTATGAATTCGCGCTGCTCGGCTATGAGCCTGAACCGTGGACGCCTGTCGACTCCTTGGCGATCGGCAAATTCATGGCTTATGATCTCGGCGGCCATTGGAATTCGCTCGCTGTCCGGCATTGGGCATTGAATGAATTCCCAGAAGATAAAGCGCGTGAATTGTTCATCCGCTACCCGGAAGAAGCGCCTGCCATTTTGGCGGCCAATAAAAAGCAGCCAGTGTCGGTCGCAGGCGCTTTCGATCCCTCGGTCATTCCGCCAGAGTTCAACGGCAGCAATAACTGGGTCGTGTCAGGGGATAAAACGGAAAGCGGGCTGCCGCTACTAGCAGACGATCCGCATCTCGGGCTCAGCACGCCATCCATTTGGTACCAGATGCATTTGGAGTCGCCTGAACAAAATGTCAGCGGCGTCATCTTCGCTGGCATTCCGGGAATCATTCTCGGGCATAACGAACAGATCGCGTGGGGCGTGACGAATGTCGGGCCGGATGTGCAGGATCTGTATATCGAAACGCCAAACCCTGACGATCCGACACAGTTCCGTTATGAAGGCCAGTGGGAGCAAGCAGAAGTGCTGGAAGAACCGATCCGAGTAAAAGACGGGGAGACAGTCGATTTCGAAGTGCTCGTCACCCGCCACGGGCCTATCGTGTCACCAGTCTTATATGAAGAAGAAGAGCCTTCCGCCGTCTTTTCCATGCAGTGGACCGCGCTTGAGCCGACACTTGAACTGCAGGCCGTGTTGAATTTCAATAAAGCGGAGAACTGGGAACAATTCGAAACGGCTTTGGAAGATTTCCAGGCGCCTGCACAGAATTTCGTATTTGCGTCGACTGATGGCACCATTGCCTACAAAGCGAATGGGCGTATTCCGATCCGCAAACAAGGCGACGGGCAATTGCCGGTGCCGGGTGATTCTGCTGAATATGGCTGGGATGGCTATGTGCCGTTCGATGAATTGCCGCGTTCGGTCAATCCGCAATCTGGCTTTATCGCGACCGCCAATAACCAGGTCATCGATGATAGCTATCCGTACCATATTACGGATTTCTGGGCGCAGCCTTACCGTTATGAGCGCATCGCGGAAGTGCTCGAAAGCAGCGATAAACTGACGGCGGAAGACATGATGGCCTTACAGATGGACCAGAAAAACCTGTATGCTGCGGAATTTCTCGAAAGCATGATGGCAGAAGTCGAAAAATTGACGGATGAACACGAAGAATTATTCGAGATGCTGCGGGAATGGGACCAGGTTGACAGTGCTGGCCAAGCAGCACCTTTTGTCTTCCATACCTGGATGCGCCAATTGCCGGACACTTTATTCGAGGAACAATTTCCAGAAGATGTCTACGATATGCTGTCGGGGAAGAACCATATTACCGACGCCTTATTGCGCCGGGCTTTTGAGGGAGAAGAAGGTGCATGGGTGCGTGAATACGGCGGCACAGGCAGATGGCTGGCTGACTCGCTTGATCTCGCACTCGATGATATCGAAGCTGCACAAGGCAGCGATCCGCAAGACTGGGAATGGGGCGATTACCATCAATTGACCTTCCCGCATCCCGTCGCTGGGGCATCGCCGATTCTCGAGCGATTCTTGAATCCGGACAAAGTGCCCGTGGGCGGCTCGAATATTACCGTCCAGGCAGCGGCCTTCAATGATGACGGCGAAGTCGATCACGGGGCCTCTTGGCGTTTTGTGGCTGACCTTGCCGATTTATCGAAAGCCTATCATATTGTCGGGCCAGGGCTAAGCGGCCATGTGAAATCCGACTTTTTCCATAACCAAGTCGACAAATGGGCGCAAGGCGAGTTTCATGAAACCCAAATTGAAGGCGATGTGGAAGGAGCCGAATTAACGCTCATTCCTGAATAAGGTATACTGGAGAAAAACGTTCGGGGGATTTCATGAAAAATGTATTGGCTGTAGGGTTTGGCGGCATGGCCGGATCGCTTCTCCGCACGGCCGTGTTTCAATTCGCCGGAGCGGGGCTGGGCTTGTGGCTTGTGAACATTGTCGGAAGCTTCATCATCGGCATCGCGGCTGCCCGCTTAGTAAAGCGTTCGGCGGGGACGCGGCTGTTCGTCTCGACCGGGCTGATCGGTTCGTTCACGAGTTTTTCAGCCTTTTCGGCGGATTGGTTCCGCTTGCTTGAATCGTCTTTATTAACAGGTGTTATGTATGCTCTTGGCATGACGGCTGCATCAATTGTTGCGGCAGCTTTAGGGCTGTTGGCAGGGCGCAAGGGGGCGGTCGAATGATCAGCATCGCGATATTCGGCTTTCTTGGTGCCGTGGCCCGTTATCTCTGCTATATGGCGGTGGAAAATCGTGCGCGCCAGCCAAAACTTGCGACTTGGTTCGTCAACAGTCTCGGTTCGCTCATCATCGGCGCATGCCTCGGGGCAGGTGTGCCGGCAGCTTCTGGAATCTTCGGGTTTCTCGGAGCTTTCACGACCTTTTCAACAATGGCGCTCGATAGCGTGAAGGATTTTGAAGACGGCCAGTGGAAGCGGGGCATCTTTTATATTTCTGCGACGCTTGTTTCCGGTTTGCTGCTGTTTGCTGTCGGTTATTCCATTGCTTCTATGTAAAAAAACCGTTCCGCTGAAGAAGCGGAACGGTTTTTTGTGTTGTGTTTTTATTCGAATAGGCCTTTTTCAACGACGCGTCCCATGCGCCCAGAAGTGGTTTCGGCATGGAACAGGGATTGATAGACCGCTTCTTCCGTTGATTCGATGACGCTTTGGAACAGCCCCGCCATCACTTCGTGGTCATCGCGCAATAGCCGTAAATCGGTATAAGGCGATTGCTGCTGGTGGGGAATCGTATAGGCGGTGGAGAAGGCGATGATGATGTCCCCTGATCCGTTATGGACATGCGTACCGGTTCGCCCGAGCCCGATAGCCGCACGTTTGGCGAGCCGCTTCAGCTGGCGGCTGTCGAGCGGCGCGTCGGTGGCGATGACGATGATGACGGATCCGTCCGGACGCTGTTCCGGAGTATTTTCCGGCAGCCAATTGGCGATGGCAATTTCTTCTTTGCGCCCGAAATTGGTTAAAACGAGCGCGCCGGCCGTGAACTGTTCATTCCCGTATTTCACAATGCGTGAAGAAGAGCCAATGCCCCCCTTGACGCCGTAGCAGATCATCCCTTTGCCGGCACCGACAGCCCCTTGTGCAAAGTCGGCGGAAGCTGTACGAATCGCTTGGACAGCGTGAGCCGGTCCGACCGCCATTCGCCGCATCGAATTCAAATAGCTGTCATTGCATTCGCCGACAAGCACATTCAACGAACTGGTCGAATCGCCGATCGCTGGATTTTCAGCAAGCATATAATCCATCGTTCCTTGCAGCACCGCTGCCACGCTGAACGTGTTGGTTAGCATGATCGGGGATTCGAGCACGCCAAGTTCATCAATCTGGACGAGCCCTGCGGTTTTGCCAAAGCCATTTAATACGAACGATGCAGCAGGCGTTTTTTGTTCGAACCAATTGCCGCCGTGAGGCAAGATTGCGGTGACGCCGGTGCAGACCGATTCTTCTTCATTAATTTTTTCGTCGAGTGTGACATGTCCGACGGTGACGCCCGCCACATCGGCGATGGAATTGCATTTTCCTTTATGCATCATGATCCCCATTTCCGTTTTCCTGCATGATAGGCTACGAATCCCGGTGTTGTTTAACAATGTGGAATCGAACAGCTCCGCAGAATGCAGTTTCTCTTTACTTGATGACCAATACCGGCACTTTGACGCGTTTTGCCACTTTATGGCTGACGCTGCCGAGCACAAATTCCTGAACAGGATTCAAGCCGCGGCTGCCGATGATGACGATATCGTATGGATGTTCGTTCGCGTGGGAGACGATGGCTGGTCCGGGTGCACCGTGGACAATAACGCTTTTCACGCGGACGCCTGCCTGGTGGAAGATATCTTCGAAGGGCGCAAGATAGTCGCGGGCGGCTTCGGCTATTTGCTCGCTTGTGAGCCCTCGATTGCTTTCCCTTTCGGACTTTCCGTAATCGACGGCACAGATAATGGTCACTTGTGCCTGAGGCGTGCCTTCAACGAGTTGAATCGCATGTTGTGCGGCGCGTTTTGAGTGATCAGATCCATCAATGGCGACCAATACGTGTTGGTACATAATTCGTCTCTCCTGTTCTATGGTGTCGTTGTTTTCATTAGTATAGCATTTCCTGAATTGCGAGCGGGTGGCTGCATTTTTCATTCAAATGAGCATTTGACTGTTAGGCTGGATAGCCTTATACTGAAATCAATCAAATGAAGGTTTGAATGAAGGGTGTGAACAGGATGAAAGAGACGTGCGAAATTACAAAAGTCCATCCCGAAGCGGTCGATCGGGTGCAGCAGCATATGGTGGAACTCGATGGCGTTGCGGCTTTGTTCAAAGCGCTGGCGGACGAAACGCGCTTGAAGATCGCCTATGCGCTGACGATTGAGCCCGAAATGTGCGTCTGCGACATCGCTGCGGTGATCGGTTCATCGACAGCGACAGCCTCCCACCATCTGCGGTATTTGCGCGAGCGGGATTTGGCGAAATCCGAACGCAAAGGCAAGCAGATTTATTATTCCTTGTCGGATGACCATGTGCGCCAGCTTGTGACCATCGCGAATGAACATGCGAAAGAAGGTGTTTCAGTTGAGCAAAACTTATCGTCTTGAAAACCTATCGTGTACAAGCTGTGCGGCGAAATTCGAACAGAATATCCGCAATTTGCCGGAAGCGAAACACGTTGAACTGAACTTCGGTGCTTCCAAACTGCGTGTCGATGGCAATGTATCGATCGAAGAATTGGAAAAAGCGGGCGCCTTCGACCATATTCGCGTCTATCCGGAAAAACAACGCGTGGCCCACGTGCCATTTTACAAACGGCGCCAGACAATCGAAACGGCCATTTCGTTCATCTTTCTCATCGCCGGCATCATCGCTTCATTTCAGCTTGGGGAGACGCATCCATGGTCAATCGGCTTGTTCGGCGCATCGATGTTGATCGGCGGCTATCGAATGTTTTCCACAGGAGTGAAAAACCTCAGCCACCTGGAGTTCGATATGAAAACATTGATGACCATCGCGATCATCGGCGCGGTCATTATTGGCGAGTGGCGGGAAGGAGCAGTTGTCGTATTCTTGTTCGCCATCAGTGAAGCGCTGGAATCGTTCTCGATGAACAAAGCCCGCCAATCGATTCGCTCGCTTATGGACTTGGCACCGTCACGGGCATTGATTCAGCGCGACGGCGAATTGATCGAATTGGAAACGGAAGACATCCGCATCGGCGACGTATTGATCGTCAAGCCGGGGCAAAAAATCGCGATGGATGGCACGGTGCTGCGCGGTGAATCAGCTGTCAACCAGGCAGCGATCACCGGCGAATCGATTCCTGCGACCAAACAGCCGGGGGATGAAGTGTTTGCCGGAACGATGAATGAAGAAGGCGCATTGGAAGTAACCGTCACCAAACGTGTGGAAGATACGACCATCGCGAAAATCATTCATTTGGTGGAAGAAGCGCAGGCGGAAAAAGCCCCTTCACAGCAATTTGTCGACCGCTTCGCGAAATACTACACGCCGGCAATTATTGCTGTCGCCTTTCTAGTCGCGCTCGTTCCGGGATTTGTCACGGGAAATTGGGAGTTGTGGGTGTATCAAGGATTGGCTGTGCTCGTCGTGGGATGCCCATGTGCGCTCGTCGTATCGACGCCTGTCGCGATTGTTACGGCGATCGGCAATGCGGCAAGACAGGGCGTGCTCATCAAAGGCGGCATCCATTTGGAAGAAACAGGACGCCTACAGGCTGTCGCGTTCGACAAAACCGGCACCTTGACAAAAGGCTATCCAGAAATGACCGATGTGTTGCCGGAAGAAGGCTATACAGCTGAAGAAGTGGTCAAGCTTGCGGCGTCAGTCGAAGCCTTGTCACAGCATCCGCTCGCCCGTGCCATCACCAAACAAGCACCTGAACTGTACCCATCCGAACGATTCCAATCCTTGACCGGTAAAGGCGTGTACGCAGAAATCGGCGGTACGCGCATCCGTGTCGGCAGCTTGAAATGGGCAGAAGAGCACGGATTCCATGCACCGGCCGCGGCTTATCGCCTGCAGGAAAGCGGAAAATCTGCGATGGCGGTATTTTCCAGCAAGCATCTGTTTGGGGTGATTGGCGTTGCAGATGCCATTCGGGAAGAAAGCCCGGCCATCATTGAGCGCTTGAAGGAAATCGGCATTGGCCACACCATCATGCTGACAGGGGATCACCCTGCAACAGCAAAAGCGATTGCTGCGGAAATCGGCGTGACGGATATTCGCGCCGGCTTGATGCCTGAAGATAAATTAGCGGCTGTTAAAGAACTGCAGGCGAAGTATGGCCGCGTGGCAATGGTCGGCGACGGCATCAACGACGCGCCGGCGCTTGCGGCGTCCGATATCGGCATTGCCATGGGCGGAGCTGGAACGGACGCAGCGCTGGAGACAGCCGATATCGCCTTGATGGCGGATGATTTGGAGAAACTTCCATATACTATTCGACTAAGCAGAAAAACTTTGCGTATAATAAAGGAAAATATCATCTTTGCACTGGCACTGAAAATCTTGGCGCTGCTATTGATCATTCCGGGCTGGCTCACGTTATGGATCGCGATCTTTGCGGATATGGGGGCTACGCTATTGGTCATCTTGAATGCATTGCGCTTGGTGAAAGTCCAGAAGTAAGAGGCGTTTGGAGGTTGCGATTTGAAGTTAACAGAATGGACCATGGAAGAGCACGAGAAATTGATCGAGTTTATGACGACCAACTCATGGCCTTATCATGGCCACGAACACCCGGTGCGCGCCTTGATCGAAAAGACGATCGTAGAAGGCGGTTATAAATCGGATCAGGTCAAGACCTTTTGGATTGAAAATGATGAAGGCGAACAAGTGGGCTTGGTGAAAATCTTCGACCTGCAGGATGAGATTCCGTTATTCGACTTGCGGATTGCCGATTCCTACCGCGGGCAAGGCTATGGCCCGAAAGCGCTGCGCATGATCGCTGATTTCGTCTTTTCCTTGCCGGAGAAGAAAATCCGCCTGGAAGGCCATACGCGCCACGATAATTTTGCGATGCGTAAAGCGTTTGAACGAACCGGTTTCGTGAAGGAAGCGCATTTGCGCCAAGCATGGTTCTCGCCGAAACAAAACCGTTATCATGATGCGGTAACTTACGGCATGACCCGTGAAGACTGGGAAGCGGGTGTGACGACGCCTGTGATGTGGGATGACGCGGTCAAAGCGCCGGCAGAACCCCCTTTCAATCCGTTGTTGCTGGAGTTTCCGGAAACATTCGAATCAGAACGTTTAATGATCCGAGCACCGAAAAGAGAAGATGCTGTGCTTAGTTTTGAAGCGGTGCGCCACTCACTAGAAGCATTGCGCCCGTGGATGCCTTTTGCGCAACACGAGCCGAATCTCGCGGAAATGACGGCGAATTTGATTCAAGCAGAATCGGATTTTATGTTGCGCAAAGACCTGAGGCTGCATTTCTTCGATAAGAACAGCGGGCAGTTTATCGGTTCGAGCGGATTGCACCGCATCGACTGGGAAGTGCGCAAATTCGAAATCGGTTATTGGGTGGATAGCCGTTTTGAAGGAAAAGGCTATGTAACGGAAGCGGTAGAGCGCATCACGCGTTTTGCGTTCGAAGAGCTGCAAGCGAACCGTGTCGAAATTCGCTGTGACCCGGACAATGTCCGGAGCCGTGCAGTAGCGGAGCGTCTTGGCTTTGAACTCGAAGGCATCATGCGCAAGGATAGCCTGTCGAGGCATGACGGCAAGATCCGCGATACATGCGTCTATGCGAAAGTGAGAGCATGAAAAAACCCCGGGAAGGCAGATTGCTCTGCTTTCCCGGGGTTTTTAGGGTCCGGTGTTTATCTAAACACCTTTCCTGCCTGTCACTAAGTTAACGATCAAGACGATTGCCGCGATGATCAAAAGAATGTGAATAAGTCCGCCTGCTACGTCTAATAAGAATCCGATCACCCATACCGCAAGAATTACTACCAAAATAATCCAAAGAATACGTCCCATGTTCTCCACCTGCCTTTCAGTTTCATCTATCTTTTGTGTTATATCTATCATTACCCTGAGCGAAATTCCGCTAAACCTTTCACCATTCGTTCAATGCCGTTTTTAAGAAAGTTGGAAAATTGCCTTTATTCGGCGCTTTGGAAAGCATGCAGCAAGCGCCTGTGCTCAGTTGTTCACACGGCAGCAGTATAGTAAACTGAACATAGCGACGCGAGGGAGGAACGGAATTTGCCTACTCCAAGTATGGAAGACCATATTGAAATCATTTATTCATTGATAGAGCAAAAAGGATACGCGCGCGTCTCGGATATTGCCGAGGCGCTATCGGTGCTGCCGTCATCCGTAACGAAGATGGTGCAGAAACTCGATAAGGACGGCTACTTGATTTATGAACGCTACCGGGGGCTGATGCTGACGCCTAAGGGGCAGAAACTCGGCAAGCGCTTGTTGCAGCGCCATGACCTGCTTGAGCAATTTTTGCGGCTGATCGGCGTTGATGAAGATAAGATCTACGGCGATGTAGAAGGAATCGAGCATCATTTGAGCTGGAATTCCATCGACCGCATCGCTGATCTGGTCCAGTTGCTTGAAGAAGATAAAGGTGTAGCGGAAAAATTGAAGAAGTTGAGCAATGAGCAAAAAAACAGCTAACCCAAATAGAGGAGGTATGCAGCATGGCTTTGCATCCAGGATTGAAAGCATTATTGCACATTAAAGACCGTTCCACGTCCCAGTGGATCTTAACAGATGGTTCAGGGGATGAAGTGACGATGAACGCATCGGAAATTGAAGAAGGGCAAGAGGTCGGTGAGGAGATTGAAGTCTTCTTGTACCGCAATCGCCAAGGCGGCATTTCCGCCACGCCGATGATCCCGCATATTTTGCCGAGTGAATACGGCTGGGCGAAAGTATTGAAAATTTCCCCGCGCGAAGGCGCAGTCGTCGATATCGGCACGACACGAGAAGTTTACGTCCTGCCGGCTGATCTGCCGCCGGTGCAGGAATTATGGCCAGCTCAAGGCGACCATATTTTCATGACGCTTCGGACAGACCGCTACGGCGATCTTTACGGACGCCTGGCGACGGAAGAAAAGGTGCTGGAACTTTGCGAACGTGCGCCTGCTGAAGTCTACAATAAAGATTTGAAAGCACGTGCTTACCGCCTGTTGCCAGTCGGTTCATTCATGCTGTCGGTGCCAGAAAACTACCGTGTCTTCGTCCATGAATCAGAGCGCGAAGCAGAACCGCGTCTCGGCGAAGAAAAAACGGTGCGCGTCATCGACGTCAAAGACGATGGCACGCTCAACGGGTCTCTTTTGCCGCGCAAACAGGAACGCCTGTCGGATGATTCAGAAGAAATCCTGCGTTATTTGGAAAATGCAGGTGGCCAAATGCCATTTACAGATAAATCGTCGCCCGATGAAATCATGGAAATGTTCGGCATGAGCAAAGCGGCATTCAAGCGTGCGCTCGGCAGGCTTTATAAAGAACGCCGCATCGTGCAAGAAGACGGCTGGACAAAATTGCTCGGTTAAGGAACCTTTCTGCCTCAAATGCGTACTAATATTTGAAGAAAGGGGCAAAAAAAGATGAAAAAAACAATGACACTTGCCGCATTGGCGCTTGCTTTCGTGTTGGCTTTTGCCGGCGCAGCATCCGCGAATGTCGGGATAAATGAGAAATTCGGCTTGCCGATCGTCGTCTACGGAGGCGATTTGTCCGCAGATGAAAAGGCGCAAGTCGCTGAAAGCCTGGACGTTGCAGGAGAAGCGGAAGTAGAAGAAATTGAAGTAACCGGGGAGGACCTCGTCACTTACATTACAGATGGGGACGCGCGTGCACGCATGTATTCCTCTGCCAAAATCACCCGCACCGAAGAAGGTGAAGGGCTGGTCATTGAAATCGCCACGCCGGACAATATCACCCAAGTGACGACTGATATGTATGCCAACGCCATGCTGACGGCAGGCATTGAAAATGCGACCGTTGAAGTGGCTGCGCCGAAAGCGGTAACGGGGCATTCTGCACTTGTCGGAATCTACAAAGCCTATGAAGTGAATGGGGAACAGCTGGATCCTGAACGGACAGATGTCGCCAATGACGAATTGTCCGTTGCGACGGAATTGTCCGAAGGCGGCGTCGAACAGGAAAAAGTGAGCGAATTGTTGACGGAAATCAAAAAACAGATCGCTGAACAGAATCCGGCAACGCGCGAGGATGTTGAGCAGATCGTCGAAGAGCAATTGAGCCGCCTCCAGATTGAATTAAGCCCTGAAGATCGCCAATTGCTGGTCGATTTGATGGACCGAATCCGCCAGCTCGATATCGATTTCTCGAAATGGTCAACTGAATTGGAAGACTTGAGCAACACCATCGGGGATAAAATCGGCACCGTCGTCAATGACGAAGGGTTCTGGGAAAGCGTCAAACAGTTTTTCCGTGATTTGGCCAATACCGTCCGCGGCTGGTTCAATTAAGCCATCCAATACAGGTGTAGAAAAAAACGAATAGCAAGCTGTGCTGTCCTGGAAAATCATGAAGATGATTCCCGGGACTTTTTTTTGCTTTTCACTCGCCTGGGCGTGTTAACAGAAACAGCTGTCTTGCAGAAAAACCCTGCTGAATGCTAAACTAAAGATAACAATCTCGAATTCGAGATAAAGAAAGGGTGCTTTTCATGCAAGTTGCAGGCATTCATCACGTTTCGGCGATTACAGCCAACGCAGATAAAAACCATGACTTCTTTACGCGCATTCTGGGGATGCGCCTCGTCAAAAAAAGCGTCAACCAGGATAACCCGTCTTCCTATCATTTGTTTTATGCAGACGCAGTAGGCACACCGGGAACCGATATGACTTATTTTGATATTCCGATGGCGGGCAGGACCTCCCCCGGCGTCACTTCCATCAGCAGTACAGGCTTCCGCCTCCCATCAAGCGAAGCACTTGATTATTGGTTGGAGCGGTTCCGTGAGTTCGGCGTCCCGCACGGCGAAAAAACACAGCGCTTTGGCCGGGATACCGTGGAATTTCAGGATTTTGAAGGCTCACGCCTAATGCTTGTCGTCGATGATGGAGAAGGCATTCCATTCGGCGAGCCTTGGACAAAAGCGAGCGTTCCGGAAGCGTTCGCGATTCGCGGGCTCGGTCCAGTGAGACTGACGGTACGGAAAGCGGAGCGTACAGCCAAAGTGCTGACAGATATTCTCGGGTTTTCAGAAGCCGGTGCTTATGCGCCGGAAGTGGAAGGTCAGCCTGAAATAATCGTTTTCACGACAGGAGAAGGCGGCCCTGGCGGCGAAATACATTTAGAGGAGCGCTCAGACCTCCCGCCGGAGCGTCCTGGCCGGGGAAGTGTCCATCATGTAGCGTTCCGGGTGAAAACTTACGAAGAGTATAATCAGTGGAACGAATATTTGCGTGCCAACGGCTTCCAAACCTCTGGGGAAGTGGATCGCTATTATTTCAAAGCGATTTATTTCAGGGAGCCGAACGGGATCCTGTTTGAGTTATCGACAGATGAGCCTGGCTTTGCGACTGATGAAAACGCAGACGAACTTGGTGAAGGCTTGGCCTTGCCGCCATTCCTTGAGCCGAGACGCAAGGAAATCGAAGACTCTCTCCGCCCCTTGAAGATCAACCGCTAGCTGGCGGCGAAGCTTTAAGCCGCAGAGGGTGTCGACTCGCTTGCACAGATAAAGTGGAACATAAGGAGGAATTGGATCGATGGAATTGAAATTTACAGAACTTGGGCATGATGAATTCGCTTTTCGCGAAACAGACGGCGAGACAGTGAAAGCTGAAATCACATGGACACAAATGGCTGATTTGATGGTCATGGAATATACTTATGTCGAAGAAAGCCTGCGCAATCAAGGGCTTGCCAAGAAACTGGTCGACCATGCAGCAGCTTACGCGCGTGAAAACCAGTTCAAGATGCAGCCGGTTTGTTCATATGTAGCGGAAACGTTCGAGCGTTCTGATGAATATAACGATGTCAAAGCCTGATCCAGCAAACCGTATATAGCAAGACGCAAAAAAAGCAATCCGTCTCCTCTTTGGGATGGATTGCTTTTCTATGTATTGATGAATGTTTGACTCATAAGCTCACTCCTTCTTACAGGCTTGTCATGAAGAACACGATGGCTGTAAGGATGGATGCGCCGCCTACTCCGTACATGAAATCCGCTTGGTTAAAAATTAGTTTATTTTCCATTTTTTAGAACCCCTTTTATAATTTGTCTTTTTGTTGCTGATAGTAATAAAATACCCAGCTTAATAAAACTTAAACAAGTTTTATTAATTTTTTGGCGGGAATTAAAGTAATGCGAAACTTAAACGGCATAAAAGCGTATGTATGAGGGTAGAAACATAATAAGGAAAGCGGAGAGGCTGCGCGCAATGTGGAATATCCACTGCAGCAGAATATCCAAAACAGAAATAGGAGGGTTTTTTATGAATCAAGCGTCAGAGAATTACGGGTCCATCAAAAGGACAGGAGAAAAAGCTCTTGGCATCATCGGTTCCATTTTTAATGTAATCGGCATCATTTTATCCATCATTTTCATCACCAGCTTGAGTGGTTTTGAAGGCAGCCAGATGCAAATGCAAATGGAAGAGGAATTGCGCAACGATCCGAACATCACGAATCCGCAAGATGCCGAGATGGCAGTAGATGCGTTTAATGCTGTAGTGGCAGGATTTGATGTCATTGGCTGGGTAGTGGTCATTTTGCTTGCGATCAGTACAGTCTTCGCCATTTTGGCCATCACGAAATTGAAATCATTCGATAAGGCCAACACGGCAGGTATTTTCTTCATCCTTGCCGGGATTTTTGCCGGTGTCTTGTCGCTGACATCCATTCTCTTCTACATCGCTGCGATTATGTGCTTCGTGCGCAAGCCGCCGCTACGTGAAGATGAATTGATGGGCCGCAGCAATGAACCAGTTACAAGCAATGATACAGTGACGCGTGAAGACGACACCCCGTACCGCCCGTTATAAGAATAGGAAATTTAAGACTTAACTAAACAAACCCCCCTCGAAGCGAATTCGAGGGGGTTTTTGAGTGTTTATAGATTTATTGCGCTTGGCCTGAAAGGTTGAAAACGTATTTGGCTGTTTGCAGGGGATGCCCTTCAAACAATTCTTCAAATTCTTCAAGCAACAGGAATCCGTTCGCTTCGTAGAATTTGCGGCCTTTTTGGTTTTCGCTTTCAACGTAGACGAATAATTGCTGCCCGCCTTTTAAGCGCGACAAGCCGTCCGACAGCAGCTTCTTGCCGAAACCGGAGCGTTGGTGTTCGGGCTTCATATACATGGCGATCAATTCGGCATCGCCGTCTTCATCGACTTTCGTGAAGTTTGCAAAGCCTACAGCCTGCCCGTCTTGTTCAGCAAGCAGGAGGATGGTCCGCTCCATGCGCATTTCAAGCATCGGGGTCGAGTAGGATTGCTCCAAAAACTTTTGTTGTATGGGAGATGGAATGATCCCTTCGTACGTATCATTCCAGCTGATGTGAGCGATTTCCCGTACAGATTCGATATCTGCCGGTGTACCTGTGCGAATCATGCGATCACCTCTGGAATTATTTTTGCTATCATATCAAACTCTAGCCTGAATAGCCATTGATGTGGAATAATGAAATCACAGGAGGCGATTGATTATGGCGTGGAAAAGTTATCAGTTTGACGACTTCACAGCACAAGCATTATACAATATATTGAAGCTTCGTGTCGAAGTATTTGTTGTAGAACAGAATTGCCCGTATCCCGAATTGGACGGCTTGGATGAAGTCTCAACCCATATCGTGTATGAAGAAGACGGCGAGGTGCTTGCCTATGCCCGGTTGGTGCCGGCAGGGAAGAAATACGACGTGCCATCAATCGGCCGTGTCATTGTCCGCAAACAGGCGCGCGGCCGCGGTCTGGCGAAGGAGCTCCTCGAACGCTCGATCCGCTACATTGACGAACAATGGAAAGAACCCGAGATTCAATTGCAAGGGCAAGTGTATTTGAAAGATTTTTATGGCTCATTCGGTTTTGAAGCGATCTCGGAAGTTTATAACGAGGACGGCATCCCGCATATCGACATGAAACGATCCGCGGCCGAAACAGCTGGATGATTCATGATTAGCTTTAGGCGATTAGGGTAAACAAGTGATAATAAGAAAAGTAAAAGGAGTGCTGCAAATGGCTAGGAAAAAAGGTGGCGGCAGAGGCCTGCTTTTAGCAGGACTGGCAGCCGGTGCATATGCATATTTCAAAAAACCGGAAAACCGCGAGAAAGCAACTGTTGCATTTAATGATGTGAAAGCGAAGGTGAATGAGTATATGGAATCCCAAAACTTGGACCAGAACAAAAATCAGCAAGACCAAAAGAGCGAAGGCTTGGACAAGACCGACCTGCAGGAAAACAAAATGACGGCTGAAGGCGGCACGCAAGCAACTGTCCAATACTACAACGAAAAAGAGCAGCAAGAAAAGAAAGAAGACAACGATGATGTGAAGCTTTCTTCAAACGACGACAGCAAAGAAAAATCGGAAAACACCGATTCGGTTTCATCCGAGCCGCGTCTGAATACCGACAAGCTGTAAAGTTCGAAAAGACCGCCCTGGCACGTGTGCCGAGGCGGTCTTTTTCGTTGCCAAAAAAATCAGCGTTCGAGCGTCAGCCAATTGGCCAAAGCGATCGACAGCAATAGCGACCCGCTGAACAGGAAACCGCCATCTGCAGTGAGTGCCAAAGCCCCGGTGACTCCAGAGCCTGCGACGACGCCGATGGAGAAAAAGGCGTAAAAATATCCGTAAGCGCGCCCTCTTGATGCGGGTTCTGTGGCATCGATCAATAAGGAATTGATCGAAGGGAACAACAGCGCGAAACCGAATCCATACGTGCACATTGCCGCATACAATAGCGGTTCTGTTGAGATGTTGGCGAGTGCGAACAGTGAAGTGCCCATGACCGCAAAGCCGATAATCAAAGTAATGATCGGGCGCACGGCATCGAACAGCCGATTGATCGGCAACAGAAAGACCAGAATGGCCGCCAAGCCGAACGCGCTCAGCAATAAGCCGCTCAGTTGAGTGGGAAACCCGAGCGCCTCCACTTTAAGCGGCAGCATATAAGCAAGCACGCCTTGTGAGAACATCAGGAAGAACGCGCCTGAAAACGATCGCCAAAGCCCCGCGTTCCATTCGAAATCTGGGCGTTTGGCTGGTGAACGATCCGTTTTTTTGTTCACTTGATGCGTCCGCAACAGGAAGAATGCTGCAATCGCGAGCAAGCCGATCAAGGTGCCCGTGACGGCCATGGTCTCGGGGACACTGCCACGGCTTGTATAAATCGCTCCATAGGCGGGGCCGATGATTGCCGCCAGACCAACAAATGCGCCGGAAATCGCTGCATTTTTGCCGCGGCGGCTATGGTCGGTGCGGTTCGCTAGATAAGTAAAGGCGGCCGGCACCGTCAATCCGGCGGCTAAGCCATGTAAAAAGCGGATGGCGAGGAGGCTGTAAGGGCCGTCTGCCAAGCCGTAGATGAACAGCGCGGCACTTGTCGAAGCAAGCCCAATCAGCAGGATAGCAAAGGGCCCTTTGCGGTCGGAGAAGATGCCTGAGATGATATTGCCGAATGTGTTCGACAACGAATACATTCCGACGGCAAGCCCTGCCAAAAACGGCCCCGCCCCGAGCGATACGGCAAACGGGCTGATAATCGGCAACTGGGCAAATAAATCGAAAAACGCGAAGAAGATGATAAGATAAATGAAAAAGCGCAAGGGGGTTCCCAACTTCCTTTAAAATGTGATGATGTATGGCACTTCCGACCTCGCCGGCCCGTTTGTAACCAGGTCCGGAGCAGGCGGCAGGCGCCTGGTTGAAAAGAAATAAATGCGGCAAGGTGGATTACATTCCGCGTTGTTTAGGGTATTGAAACATATGACCTTATTATAGCACCGGAGGGAAAAAGATGAAAAAAGCGATGTTCATATGGAACCCTTCCTCAGGGAAGGAAAAAGCGGCGGATTATAAAGATTTTGCAGAAAAGACCTTAACGGAAATGGGCTACGATGCCGATACACGTGAAACGACAGGGCCTGGAGACGCCACGCATTTTGCTGAGGAAGCATGCGAAAAACGTTATGACCTTGTCGTGGCAATGGGCGGCGACGGAACGATCAACGAAGCGGTATCGGGGTTGGCGGAAAAAGAACACGAACCGCTTTTCGGCTTGGTCCCGCTTGGCACAGTCAATGACTTTGCGCGCGCGCTCGGCATCTCATTGAATCCAGAAGAAGCGATCGAAGGCTTGAAAACGGGACGTGAAAAACGCGTGGATATCGGTAAAGTCGGCGACCAATACTTCATGAATATCCTGGCGATCGGTGAAATCGCCGAATCGACGTATGAAGTAGAGCCTGAGCAGAAGACTAAGCTCGGCGCATTCGCTTATTTTGTGGAAGGCGTCAAAGCGGTCGCTTCCGATGAAGTCACGACATTCGTCATCGAGCATGACCACGGCACCTGGGAAGGGGAAGCTAAGCTCGTTCTTGTAGCATTGACCAATTCGGTGGGCGGATTCGAGAAGCTGGCGCCGGAAGCATTGACTGATGACGGCTTGCTCCATTTGTATATCGTTGAAAACGCTGCGCTTCCGGCATTTGTCCGCATGGCGACGGCCTTGGTACGCGGCAAATTCGAAGAAGATCCAGCGGTGGAAGCCATCCATACGACGCGGGTTTCAATCCGCACGAGTGAGCCGTTGTCTTGTAATATCGATGGGGATGAAGGCAGCACTACGCCGTTTGATATCGAAATCATGCCGCGCCATATCCGGGCGGTTGTTCCTGGAGAAACGGACTGATAGCTGCAACAACAAAGCTGTTTGGATATAGTGGGAACATAAAGCAGGCCGTGTATCATCGACGGCCTGTTTTGAATTTTTTGTAAAAACATTGGAAATTGGAACTTTTTCGTCGCTGAAACGTACAGTTAAGTGTATAATTGGTTTTAACTGTTACCGATGTCATATGTTTGAAATATAAATTAGCTCAATTTACTTAAAAACTTGTAAATTTATCTGTAAAACGCTATTATTATTATTTATTCAAGCAGTTCATTAAATGAATAAGTTCGTTAAATTTTTTACATAGAAAGCCGGGGAGAAGATGAATATACTCGAAACGCCATCCATTCAGGAAACTATTTCCAGAATCTTTATGAACGAAACGGAAAACGTCGCGCAGCTGGAGGGGCTCGAACGTTTCTTTGAAGTGGAGACTCAATTGATGCACGAAATCCATAACCTGGAGAAAGACCGTGCCAAAGAAACATTGCGTGAATTGATCGACATGCTCGCCCTTCATGCAGGAAAAGACATCATCCGCACCGTCCGCAATTATTACATCATTTTATCGTCCGTCATGGCACGTAAATTGTATGAAATGCGCGTACCGCCGAAAAAAGCGTTCGCTTTCAATGCGGCTTGTGTCGAATTGGTCGATAAGCACATGAACGATTCGGAATTCATGTATGTTGCTGATGAATTGATCGAGTTTTTCACATCGATCATCTCGGAACGCAAACAGCCGTCATTCGGCCACCAAACCGTCAACAAAGTCGTCATTTTCATCAATGACGAAGTCGAACGCGATTTGTCAGTAGAGGAAATCGCCAAACACTTCAATATTTCGACCAGCCATCTGTCGCGCATTTTCCGTGAACATGCGGGGATTACATTGGTGGAATACTTGAACGTGCGACGCGTGGAAGAATCACAGTATTATTTGCGCCATTCCAATAAAGGGATTTCGGAAATCTCCAAGCAGTTCCATTTCTGCAACCAGAGCTATTTCACGCGGATCTTCAAAAAATATACCTC
Organism: Planococcus rifietoensis; assembly: GCF_001465795.2. NCBI lineage: Bacteria > Bacillati > Bacillota > Bacilli > Caryophanales > Caryophanaceae > Planococcus > Planococcus rifietoensis. The sequence continues at coordinate 188,701 of NZ_CP013659.2, forward strand.
GGTGACGCCGAAGCAATTCCGCGACAGCCAGCATATTCCTTATTTCCGCTATACCTTGCCGAATGCCAAGTAAAGGAGAAGCAATTCTCCTTTTTTCTTATGCCTAATTTTTGTCACAAGAAATGAAAAAAGCGGCCAGTCCCGGGACAGTGCATTGAATTTTTGCGGCCATATCGTTATACTTCTTAGTAGTCCAAAAAGGTGAAGGTGACAAACGTGAAAAAGAAACTTACATTACTGCTCATGCTTGCGGCAACGATCGCTTTCTTGAGCGGCTGTTCAGCAGTTGAAAACAAAGAAGGATTTTTCTACACGATTTTTGTAGCGCCATTTGATTTTTCGCTCGATTATTTAGGGAACCTCTTCGGAGGAAGCTACGGCATGGCGATCGTGGTCATCACGATCATCATCCGCCTCGTCTTGATGCCGTTCATGCTGCGCACGTATAAGCGCCAGCAAGGCATGAAAGTGAAGATGGATAAGATGCGCCCGGAAATGGAAGACATCCAGAAGCGCTTGAAGGAAACAAAGGATAAAGAAGAGCAGATGAAGCTCCAGCAGGAAATGATGGGGCTCTACAAGAAACATGACGTCAATCCGCTCAATATGGGCTGTTTGCCAGTCGTCATCCAGATGCCGATCATCATGGGCTTGTATTTTGCGATTCTCTATTCGCCGGATGTGCGTTCGCATGAATTCCTCTGGTTCAACCTCGGTTCGCCGGATATTGCCATGACGTTGATTGCGGGTGCGGTGTACTTCTTCCAGGCGAAAGTGTCGCTATGGACCATGCCGGAACAGCAGCAAAAACAGATGAAGTTCTTCATCTACCTGTCTCCGATCATGATCATGTTCATCTCGTTCACATCGATGGCTGCACTGCCTGTTTACTGGGCAGTCGGCGGGATCTTGTTGATCATCCAAACGTTCATCGGCCGGAAATTCTATTCGGAACATCCGGAAAAAGCGTTGGAAGCGGTTGAAGAAACTGAAACAGCCGACAAGAACAAATAAACAAAAAAAGCCGGCGCAACTGCCGGCTTTTTTTTCAGGAGAGATCATTATGAATCCAAAGGTTTTGCAAGGCGTGTTGATTTTATTACTCAGCATATTGGCGATCGTCTTCCTGTTTATGGGCAGCATGGAAATCGCCGTATTGTTCATGACGCTCTTGTTCGTCTTGACGAACACGTTCCGCTATAGACAAATGAAAGAGCGCGGCATGGACCGGGAAGCGAAATGGATGAAAGGCATGGCGATCATTTTCGGCATTTTGTTCTTCGTCGTTCTGGGCACGATCTTCATCTAATGAAAAACAGCACAGGCTAATTAGCCTGTGCTGTTTCTGTATGATGGTGTTTATCTTTTTTGCGTTCTTCCAGAAGAAAGTCCAACTGACTCATGAGGGTCAGCAGGTCATGCTTTGATATCTCTTTCAAAATTCCCAGCTCCCTTAACAGTTATGCCAAAGTATTCGCAGCAGTGGCGGCCGTTAAGGGGGTCAGAACATTATTTTTAAATATTTTTAATAAGCAAAACGTTTGCGTGTCAACAATACCAGCACTACGGCTGGGAACGAAGACGCCGCCATCCCAAGGAATGAATAGCCCGGGGCGATTTCGTATAGGTAGCCGCCCGCGAAAGTCAAAAGAGCGACACTCAAGCTCATGCCGAGTGCAGCGTACATGCCTTGCGCTGCGGGGATATTGACCGGGTCGAGCTTTTTGAAGATATAGCGGATAAAGGCGAAATGCGCGACGCCGAAAGACAAAGCATGAAGCGTCTGTGCCAAAATAAACACCCAGACCGACGGGAACAGGAAAATCAAGATCCAACGGACGGTTGAACCGATCCCCGCCAGCAAGAACATCGACGACACCGACCATTTCTCGAACAATGTATCAGCTTTGACGAAAAAGACGATTTCAAAAATCACGGCCACATTCAAGATCAAGCCAATGTAAAAGCTATTGACGCCGATATCCTGAAGATAGATGAAGCCGTAATTATAATACGACGCATGCGCTCCCTGCAGCAGGATGGACACGACGAGAACCGTTACAAATCCTTTTGATTTCAGCAACTCCGCCGTGGCGCTCGGCCCTTTCTTCGTTCTCGGTGCGGGCCTCGATTGCAGCGGGACCGGAGAAGCGAGCGATTGAGTGACCGCCATGAACAGCAACCCCAAAAGCATGATCCACAAAATCGCATTTTCCTGCCAGACAGCGGTGGCCGCCCCGACGATCAACAAAGCGATCGTATAGCCGAGCGAACCATAGGAGCGGCTTTTTCCGTAATGGATGCGGTCGGTCTGCATCAATACGGTCGCGCCGCTTTCCATCGCAGGCAATAGATTCGGATAGATAAAGCTGAACGCAAATGTGATGATGAACAGTAAGGTATAGGAATTGGCCGGGATATAAAACGCCATTACCACAAACGAAGCGATGGCGAGAATCTGCATCAAGCGCCCAAGCGAGAAAAGCCGCGTCAGGAGTGGGAAGAAAAACAAAGTCGACAACGACCGCGCGACCATGCCGGTCCCCATGATGACGCTGGCCGCCGAAACGCTCAGCCCTTTTTCATTTGTCAGCCAGCCAGTCCAGTAAGGCAAAAAGACGCCCCATGTAAAGAAAAACGCAAAAAAGTTCAATGATAGCCATTTTTGATTGTGCATAAATAAATCTCCACTCTTTTCCAGAAGTCTGCTTAAAGTATACCGAAATATTTTCGCCCCAGGGGAATTTCCGGAAAGAAAATGATAGAATGGAAAAGGAATTGACAGGAAAGTTGGCCAGCTCATGAAACCGACAAAAAAGAAAAACGACTTTGACAAGAAATTTTATATAAAATGGATGGTGATCGCAATGACAGCAATCTGGGCAGCAATTGCCGCAGTGTGGCTCTCTATGCATAATTGGGATACAGAAGAAAGCATGAAAGCACTGGCACAGGCCTTTACCGAACAACCGGCAGAAACCGAGCAGCAAGCTCCGGCAGAACAGGAGGAACCGGCAGTGAAAGAAGAACAAGAAGCGACAGAAGAAACCGAACAGCCTGAAGCACAGCCTGAAGAGGAAACGCCCGCACCTGCTCCGACAGACGCCACTGTCTATCCGGAGATCGATCAATTGCCATCAGAACCTACAATCGTGAACGGCATCCTGCTGGCGAATAAACAGCACCCGCTGCCTGAAACGTATGCACCTGGCGAAAGTGCGGAAGCCCGCGCAGCATTTGACACGATGGCACAAGCAGCCGCCAAAGACGGCCTGCAATTGGTCGCCTTCAGCACATACCGCGAATTTGCACGCCAAAAACAACTATACGAAGGCTATGTCGCAAAAGATGGCCAGGAAGCAGCCGACCGCTACAGCGCACGCCCTGGCTACTCCGAACACCAGACAGGCCTCGCTTTTGATATCGGGGAAGCCGGCCAGGAACAGCACTGGGCCTCGTCTTCCTTCGGGGACACGCCAGGGGGCAAGTGGGTAAAAGAAAACGCCCATAATTACGGCTTCATCCTGCGCTACCCGCAAGGAAAAGAACAGATCACCGGCTATATGCACGAATCCTGGCATTTTCGCTATGTCGGAAAAGAAGCCGCCACCGCGATCTACAACCAGAACATCACCTTGGAAGAATATTTAGGAATTTGAGTGACAAGCAAATAAATGAAACCGGCCGTTTTCCTGAAAAGGGAGAGCGGCCGGTTTTTTGGATATTATTGGTGAGGAAGTGTCGCTGTTGTTTGGTTTTATCTGCCGGTGGGCATGCTTAGTTGGAATTGATAGTGAGATGAATCAGCCGATGATTATTTCATCGTGAAGCAATCGCCTCCCGCTTGGGGCATGCCTCCCGCAATAAGCCAAGAAGAACACTTGTCTTATTGCTTCGGCTCGCCAATGAATAGGCGAAAGGAAGTTGAGCCGATTCATTTGCGACGCATCTGCTCGCAGATGTGGGAGCACGGGTTTGTGCGCGGTTCGGCTTTAAGATTTCATTGGATGTGGCGTGCGAAGATGTGTCACTATTATTTGGTTTCATCCGCTGGTGGAGACACCTAACTGGGCTTGATAGTGAAATGTATCGTTCGTTATTGCGCGCCTCCCTAAGTAGCCGCCTCCCGCTTTGGGCATGCCTCTCGCAATGAGCCAAGAAGAACACTTGTCTCATTGCTTCGGCTCGCCCTTGTGCGCGGTTCGGCTTTAAGATTTCATTGGATATTGCGTGCGAAGAAGTTTCACAGTTAGTTAATTTCATCCACTGGCGGGGACGCTTAGTTAGATTTGCTGATTGCAGAAATACTTCGCGACTATTCAATTTGACCATACAAGTCTGAACAAAAATAACCACACTTATTTCAATGTGTGATGAATTTTATTTCCTCTCTAAAACTAAAGATGAAGCGGAAAGGGGCGACTCCGAGAGGATCAGCGAGACAATTGAGACCCTGCAGAGCGCGCAGCGATCGAAGCGGCTCAATGCGAGCCCTCCGGAAAGCGTCCCCTTGAAGCGTAATCTCCACCTCCATACATTTTCTATATCATTTTCCGATGAAAAGAATCCACCATATAAGCAATTCACCAAACGAAAAAACGCCCCTTCCATATGGAAAGGGCGTTCGCTGGTTTGATTAAAGAATCGGTGCCAATAGGCGGGCGATGGATTCCTTCGATTTGATCATGCGGGTTCTCGCCATATACATCTCATAAGTCAGCTCCGACGACAATTCCGTATCCTGCCTGAACAGGTCGGCCAATTCCATCGACACCTTCTCATCGTAAATGAAGGCATTCACTTCAAAATTCAACTTGAAGCTGCGGACATCGATATTCGCTGTCCCGACCGTTGACGCTTCGTCATCAATGACAATCATTTTCGTATGAAGGAATCCGTTATCGTAAATGAATACCCGCGCTCCGGCCCGCAACATCTGACCGGCGTACGAATACGTTGCCCAATAGACGAAGGGGTGGTCCGGCTTGTTCGGAATCATGATGCGCACATCGATTCCGGACAGCGCCGCGATCCGCAGCGCATCATAGAAACTCGCATCCGGAATGAAATACGGCGTCTGGATGTAAATATATTCGCGCGCCAAATGGATGAGCTTTAAATAGCCATCTTTAATTTGTTCCCATTCCTCGTCCGGGCCGCTGGAGACAATCTGCATCGAAGTCGATCCTTCTTCAGGTTGTGGCGGGAAATACGCTTCATCGTATTCAATGTCGTGCCGGGCAGAAGCCTGGTTCCAGTCGAGGATAAAACGTGTCTGGAGCGGGTAAAGGGCATTTCCTTCCAGCCGGAGATGCGTATCGCGCCAATAGCCGAAGCGGCGGTTGAGGCCGAGGTATTCCTCTCCGACGTTAAAGCCGCCGATATAGCCGACCTTTCCATCAATGACGACGATCTTTCGGTGATTTCGGTAATTCAGCCGCGGGTTGATGATCGGCATGATGGACGGGAAGAAGGTTTCGACTTCGCCGCCGGCTGCTGAAAATTCCTTGAAATGGCGCTTGCTCAAACTACGGGAACCCATATCATCATACAGCAGGCGAACTTTTACGCCTTCTTTCGCCTTGGCCAGCAAAGCGTCCATGATGCGATTGCCGAGCTGGTCCAGCCGGAAGATATAGTATTGGATGTGGATATGGTCCTGTGCCTGTTCGATATCGCGAATGAGGGCATCGAATTTTTCCCGGCCATCATTGAAGATTTTCACATGATTGTTTTGGGTCAACAAAGCACCGTTATTGCGCAAATGCAGGTAAATCAAATTGCTGTAATCCTTCGTGCTGACATCTTGAAAAGGGAAAGTGCCGTCGTGGATTTCATTCATTTGATGGGCGATCAAGCTTTCAATCCCAATCCGCTTGCGGCCTTCTTCCCATTTGAAAAGCTTTTTTTGCCGCAACTTACGCCCGAGCAACAGGTAGATGAAGAAGCCGGCAATTGGGACAAAGAATAGCACCAATAGCCATGCCCAAGTGGAAGAAGCGTCCCGGCGTTCCAGAAACACCAGTGCCGCTGCAAGGAAAATATTCAAGATGAAAATTGCAGCAGTCAACACACTGATAATGGTGACGGTCATGGCCATTCTCCTTTGTGGATAATTGTTTATTGCCTCTAGTATAGACTAGTTGTGTAATTGAAAGAAAGGGAGAGCTAGGTGTATGTTATTTCCTTATTATAACTTTTATTGTAATTAACTGCCTCTCTACTTCATTGGCTACAAAAAAACTGCACTCTGCGGATGAGAGTGCAGCTTTAATCAGCTGAGGTGTTCTTCTTCTTTTAATTGTTCAACGATGCCTTCGACTTCCTGGCGGCTCATTTTTTCCTTGCCGGACTTGAGCGCTTTCAAGGTGCTGTGGGCCAAAGCGAGCGGCACTTTACAGAACATGAGAATGCGTTTATTTTTGATGGATTTAACGTATTGATCGGCTTGCGACAGATTTTCACGTGCGTAGCTGAACATATCGTCGCGTGTCCAGCCGTCGGGGACGAACGTGACGCCGCGTTCGTAATCTTCATCGTAATTGCGCAGCATGTTGACAGCTTGCAATCCACGGCCAAATCCGATAGCAAGTTCTGTATCGGTTTCGGTGCCGTCATGCCATTTCCAAAGATCGGAAAGCATAACGCCAACGAGCCCGGCGACATAATAGGTGTAATCGTCCAGGTCTTCGCGCGTATGGATGACCCAGTCCTTTTCGACCCATTTGGCCATGCCGCCAGCCATAATGGCTGTCGATTCAAGAACTTTTCCACGGATCTCGGGCGGGCATACTTCGACCCAGTCCGGAAGCCGCATCGTCACGGATGGCAAATAGTCCGCGTATGGGGCGACGAGTGCCGCGTATTCCGTTTCGTCAATATCCGTTTCGAGCATATGTTGGATGGAGCGCAGAAGAGACGCTTTCACTTCAGCTGGAAGCTCGGGATGATCTTCAATTTCATCGATTGCACGCATGCACAAATAGGCGGAGCCGACGGTTTTTTTCAGGACAGGATCCAAAAAGCTGATCGGAATGAAAAAGGTCCGGCTCGTTTGTTTCAGCATCGCGAGTGATTCTTTTTGCAGATTGGCGACTTTGCTCATCTTCAGTCCTCCTTTATGTGGATTTTAAACGTGCTTATGTATGGGCGTGGCCCACTTGATTCGTAAAATGTCTTCCTTCTAAATATAAACGAAATGGCTGAAAAAACAAATGATTACCCATAGCGCCACAAGAAAACCCTTTGGAAGAAACAAGTTCTCCAAAGGGTTCAGTCTACATGAAAATGGTTCCATGCCTCATAAATTCCGCCAGCGCAGTGGCGATTTGCGCGGAAAATGAGCGGGTGCTCTTCATGGATTTTGAGTTCCGGCTGGGCGTTTCCAACAATAACGGAAGGGAACCCGAGCGTCAGCATTTCCAAGTCGTTTCCGGAATCACCCGCAACCAGCAGTTTAGCGTCGGAAATTCCATGGCGTTCCAACAAGTAGCGAAGCGCCTGACCTTTCCCGCTATTCGGAGGCAGGATATCCAAGTCCTTGCCGCCGCTGAAGATCAGCTTATGGGGTACTTTTTCTGCTTCGAGCAGATTGCGGAATTGTTCGACCACTTGTGCATCCGTGACATGGTAGGAACGCCGGCTTGTCACAGGCAAATCCTGCGGAGCCAAGCCGTCGATTGTCTTCGCTAGCGCTTCGACTTGCTCGGGCGCCCAATCGTCCATCAAATGGGCTTCCCAATTTTCGTCTTTCAGAAAACCGGTCCCCATATAGATTTCGGTTCCGACATCGGTGACGAGCGCTTTGGGAATCGGGAGCCCTTCATCTGCAATCAGCTGTCGTGCCGAAGCGAGATGGCGGCCGGTAATATAGATCAAACCGACTTCGTAAGGCTGCTGCTCATAAAAATCCAGCAATTCCTTCAGCCCGGCTCTATCACCGACTAAGGTTCCGTCCAGGTCGGTCGCTAGCAAGTGTGTTGCTCCGTTCACGAATAATCACCTCATACAATGTATTTATTCTTTTTGAAATGCTGACCCAGTTGAAATCTTTACGAGCGATGCGCACCGCTTGGCGGCTAAGGCGTTCAACCAGCAGCGAGTTGACGGAAAGTACTTCCATGGCAATCGCCAGGTCGATTTCGTTCTGCGATTCGACGAGCAAGCCGCTGACGCCGTCTTCAACGACATTTTTCAAGCCGCCGACTTTCGAGGCAATGACTGGGCTGCCGCAAGCTTGTGCTTCAGCTGCAACCATGCCGAACGATTCGTAGAAACTCGGGACGATGGTGGCAGTAGCTGAATTGAACAGCAGGGCCAATTGTTCTTGGTTTTTCGGTCCGACAAAACGGACATGCTGTTCAATGCCTCGCACTGCTTTGCGCAGTTCCGGGTCTTTTGGCAAGCCTGTTTCGGTATCGATAGCATCTGGTTCACCGCCGGCAATCACCAATTCAGGCGTGTAGCGGTTGCCGCTTTTTTCTGCAAGAAGCTTGAAGGCTTTCAATAAAGTGAAGATGCCTTTCGTTGCTTCTAAACGGCCAGCAAAAACGAAGAGGGGATCCTCGTAGCCGAATTTCTTGCGGATATGGTGTCGGCTGCCGCGGACGCGGAACGCCTCGTCGACTCCGATGGGGATTACTGAGATGGGAGAAGCGGCGGAAACGTTCTCTTTGATCACTTGTTTTTCTGTATTTGTCGTCGCCAAAATATGGTCGCTATGGGCAAGTACGGTTTCTTCCGCTTTTTCGCGCCGCGCGTCATGCGTGCCGGTCGCTTCTTCTTTGGCCCATCCGAGCGAGTGGGATGTATGGATATAAGGCAGCCCGAATTCTTCTTTGAGCTTTTTGCCGATCAATCCTGAAAGCCAATAATGGGTGTGGACGATATCATAAGTCGATAGCGGCAATAGCCGTTTCATTTCTTCATAAAATGCCGGAAGCATGGAGTACATTTCATTTTTTGAAACGAATCCTTTATAGCCGGCTTCTACACGGATCACGCGGCAGCGTTCGCCGAAATGTTCCACTTGTGGGGCATTTTCATCGCACCAATGGGTAACGACATCCACCTGCCACCCTCTGTTTTCAAGAGCGAGTGCCAGTTGCTTGACGTAATTGTTTTGGCCGCCTGCTTGCTTTCCGCCGAGCTTTGCCAAAGGATCGCCATGGTCTGATACAAAAAGCACTTGTTTGGTCATTGTCGTTCATCTCCGTTCATTAGTTCCTCCCCGAAAAAGGCGGGAGTGCATATTATATATACCCATATTTAGGTAATGGTAAACAGGATTTCTGAAAAGTTCCAAAACTTTTATTGGCGGTAAAAAAAAGAACGCCTGTGAAAGCGCTCTTTTGGCCGTTCATTTCGTATGGACAAACTTTCCGTAAGATGGAACAGCGAGCTCAGGGAAATGATCCGCCAACTCGACGAGGCCTTTAGCCAAGACAGAACCTTTCATCGGCTTGCCGTGCCCAGTAGCAGCGAAAGAAGGTTTCAAGTCCACAAGTTTGGACACCGATTCCCAGGCGGCGCGCCAATCGGTCGTTAAATAGACCGGCGGGCCATGCACTTCTTTTTTCTGGCGCATCACTTTGTAAAGTGAATCCTGCTTGACCGTGACAAATGCATCTCCTGCGATCAGCACGCGGCCGACGTCCTTGAAGAACGAGACATGGCCTTTTGTATGGCCGGGTGTATGGAGCCAGCGCCAATTCGGCAAATCAGGGATGCTGCCGTCAGCCGGAAGCTCCACCAAATGCTCGGAAATATCGATAGCTTTTACCGGGAAAGTCTTGGACATCTTCGCGACCATTCCGCCTTCTACAGTGGAATCGGGCTCGGGATAATCTTCTTTTCCGGTCAAGTACGGGAATTCCTCAGGATGTGCGTAGACAGGGACCGGGTGCTTTTCAAGAATATCGATGAGTGCGCCGACATGGTCGAAATGGCCGTGCGTCAGCAAGATCGACTGCAATTGCTGGTCCGGGCCGAAACGGTTTTCAGCTTCTTTTAAAATCTTTTCGGCAGAATGCGGCATGCCAGCATCCACCAATACCCAGCGCGGGCTGATGGAAGGGTTTCCGATCAAGAAGACATTGGAGATTTTCGTCGTATAGCAATACGTATCCGGAGCGATTTCGATGCCCGAGCCGCTGCGGATCGATGTCATCGGCATGATTGCCTCAGTTTCAGTGCTGCGTTCCATAAACATTGATTCCTCCTTAGGATTCGTCCATTGGATTTTCTTCATATGATTGCTTTACCCGAAATGAAGATTTCCAATCCAGCCCAGCACAATTTGAGTCTCCTGCCGCGATTCGTTAGAATGGAAAGAAGATTGTCAAGGAAGCAAGGTGCAGAAAAATGAAATCGATCATCATCATCGGCTCCGGCATCGTTGGGGCAAGTGCGGCATATTATGCGGCAAAAGCAGGGAACAGCGTCACATTGATCGACCGGGCGGACCGCGGCCAGGCGACAGGCGCGGCAGCAGGCATCGTCTGCCCGTGGATCTCCCAAAGACGCAACCAGGCCTGGTACCGTCTCGCTTCAAACGGCGCCGCCTATTACCCGGTCCTCATTGAAGAACTCGAAGCACTAGGGGAAAAAGAGACCGGCTACAAACAAGTGGGCATCGTCAGCATCCACGAAGAATCGAAACTCGACAAGATGGAACAAAAAGCGCGCGAACGCCAAGCGGGATCTCCTGAGATGGGCGAACTCGAACGGCTGACGCCGGAACAAACGAAAGCCAGGTTCCCGTATGCGGGCGATCGCTACGGCTCTTTGTATGTGAGCGGGGCGGCGCGCGTTGACGGCGGCGCCATCCGTGATGCGCTTATCCGTTCTGCCAAGCGATTGGGCGCAACATTCATCCAAGGTGACGCCAAGCTGCTGATCGAAGCAGGGCAGGCGACAGGCGTGGAAGTGAACGGGGAAAGCTTGGCTGCAGATCGCATCATCTCTGCTGGCGGTGCGTGGGCGGCGGAGCTGTTCAAACCGCTCGGGCTTCACTTGAAAGTCGTTCCGCAAAAAGCGCAGATTTTGCATCTGCAATCCGCCGACACGGGAACAGGAGACTGGCCGGTTGCGATGGTGCCGTTTGGGCAATACATCGTGCCGTTTGAGGACGGGCGCATCGTCGCCGGTGCGACACATGAGAACAACGCAGGATTTGACGACAAGCTGACGGCAGGAGGCATCTTTCATATCCTTGAGAAAACTTTGGATGTCGCGCCAGGACTTGCCGCAGCTGAGTTCACGGGAGCCGCGACCGGGTTCCGCCCGGCGACACTGAGCGCCTTGCCGTTCATCGGGCAAGTGCCAGGGCAAGCACAGCTTTTCGCGGCCAACGCACTCGGCGCATCTGGCCTCACGGCAGGTCCTTATCTCGGCATGCAGCTCGCGAAACTTGCCACTGGCGAAACAACCGACCTCGACATTGGTTTATACGATATTGAAGAAGCTTTCGAAGAAATTAAATAGGAAAAGGCAGGAGACCCGGGTCTCCTGCCTTTTCTGCATTCAAGAATCAAAGCCCTGTCTCAATATTTGAAGAAGCGTTTGCTCGTGAATGCTTTTGCTTAGTAATGCTCTGCATTACATCGCAAAGATAAGCTCTCACGTAGTTAGAGCTTATCTTCCCCACCGTTTTTATGTGGCTTGATGATCAGTCCGCCTTGCCGAAAATTTTCCGGTACGTGTCCAGGATAAACTGCTTATACGGAAGGTCCGGCATCGGTTCGATCAATTCTTTTGCTTGTTGTGCATAGATTTTCGCTTGCTCATGATCGCCTAATTGTTCATAGATCAAGGCCATATAGGCTTCTTTTTCGTAATGCATCGACAGGTCGTATGGGTGCGGCATAAAAGGGTTCATGCGATGTTGTTTAAAGCAATCCAGTGCTTCAGCATAGTGTTTCATTCCATATAATGCTTTTCCTTTTTCCAAATAGTAATAATCGTCCATCCCCATTTGCTTACGGTTTTCTTCAAGCAATTGATCTGCTTTTTCATATTCATGAGTGAAAGAATTGAAATAATGGATTTCGATGGCGTTGGCGTAAGCGGTAATTTCTTCATCCTCCGAGAACTCTGCAAACAGCCGGAGTTTGCCAATATAATAGTTTTTACGTTCCAAATCTCCCGCGAGCAAGGCTTCAAAACCAGCAAGCCGGTAAAGCGCATTAATCTGGTAAAAAATTTGGTGTTTCTTCGAATAAGTGATTGCCTCTTCCATCAGACGGCGCGCATTCACTTTATCGCCAGTAGCAGAATATAAAATCGATTCATAATAATCAAAATCGAGTTTTTTTAGCGGATCTAGCACACCAGCTTGCTCCTCAAACATCTTGCGCGATGCTTGCAAAGTCTCCAGTGCTTCTTCATATCTACGCTCACTCAATTTCATCAGCGCACGAAACATATGAAGGTCGGCGACAGAATTGATCAAATGCAATTGTTCATAAATCGCTTCTGCACGGTCGAACGCCGGTTTCCAATCGTAACGTTTCGAGTTATAGCAACAGCGGCTATAGATTTCAAGCAGCCGCGCCGATTCGTAGCGAAACGGTAATTTCTCTACATAAGGGTGAATGCGATCTGCAATTTCCTCATAGCCTGCCACCATTTCTTCGCTAGTGCCCGAAACATTCCGGCGCTTTTCTTCAATTTCATCGAGCAAAGCGCGAAGCTCCGCGGTCGGCATCTCCTGAAGCAATTCATTGCGCTCGATCCCGAGCCGCTCCGCAATGTAGGAAAGGCTCTCCATCGACGGATTCGCTTTGTTGTTCTCGATCAAACTGAGCATGCCTTTCGACAGCTCATCTCCGGCAAGCGCCTGCAAAGTCAGGCCTTGTTCTTTTCGTATTTGTTTAATCCGTTCCCCCAAAGTTGCCATAAACTCACCTGCTTTTTCTATAATGTATCATCTTGGTGCTGTTCTTTAGAGTATTTTTATTTCCATTGTAAATGAGTACAACCATCAATGTCGCTTATCTAGAAAATAATAATGGTTATTTGTTTAATTATATTAAACTTTTTATTGTAGTGCGAATAAAAGCGTGATATATTTTGTTTAATTAAATTAAACTTATTGAAAAGGGAGCGAATAACATGAACGAAGCGGGTAAAATCAAACAGGCTACGTACCATCTGTATACGTTCACCATCAGCAAACTGATTTCCACATTCGGCAGCTCGGTTTACGCATTCGGCATCAGCCTCTATGTCCTGGCTTTGACCGGTTCCGCCGCCAGTTTCGCCATCAACTTGATCTGCAGCATCCTGCCCCGGACCTTGTTTGCGCCGTTTGCCGGTTATGTCGCGGATAATTACCCGAAAAAAGCGGTCGTACTCTTGTCCCAATCGGCGAGCGTGCTGTCGGTGGGCGGGTTATTGCTCTACAGCATGTCGAACGGCTTGTCGCTGGCAGCAATTTACACGGCGACCGCATTGATTTCCGTCAGTTCCATGTTCACAAGCGTTGCCTTTTCATCCTCGATTGCCAATTTAATCGACCCGGATCGCATCCAAAAAGCGATGGGCTATAATCAATCTGCACTTGCCATCGCCACGATCGGCGGCCCGGTCATCGGCGGCATGCTGTTCGGCTTCGTGTCGATGAATGTCTTCTTGCTGATTCAAGTGGTTGCCTATGCGCTCGCTGCGGCACTTGAGGCCACGATGAACTTCCGGCTTTATACGAGACGCACCGAAACAGCGAACGCAGAAGACAAGCAAGGCGTCTGGCAAGGCATGAAAGAAGGTGCCGCCTACCTGCGGAAAAACCGAGTTATCACCGTCATTGTCACAACGGCTATCGGATTGAATTTCTTCTTCTCCGCCTTGATGATTGGCTTGCCGTTCATTGCCGTCCAGCAATTAAAGGTGCAAGCAACGCATTTTGGCTTCATTGAAGCGATGATTGCACTCGGCATGCTGCTGGCATCAATTTATTTCTCGGTGCGCAAGGAAGTCAAATTCCCGCTGCAATTTTCCAAGCGCGCCATCATCGTCATGTCGCTATTACTTGCGGCGGTCTCCCTGCCACTTATTGCGGGCTTGTCCTATTGGGGCAATGTCATCTACTTGCTCGTTTTGATGCTGGCGTTCGGCATCTCCAATGTCTTCGTCAACACGCCGATTGGAGTCATGATGCAAAAAGACGTTGACGAAGAATACCGCGGCCGCGTATTCGGCATCTTGGAATCGATGGCGATGGCCATGATGCCGCTTGGCTATTTGCTGTTCGGCTTGCTCTATGACTTGGTGCCGGCCCAATATGTATTATGGGCTTGCAGCCTATGCCTCTTAATCTTGACGGCTTACAGCATGCGTCCGGCCATCATCCGCGAAGCCTATCCAGAACTTGCGGAAAAACCGCTTGATAAGGTATTGTCCTGAATACACAACAACCGCCTTCTTCCGAATAGGCGGTTGTTTTTTGCGTCCAAGCGATTCCATGTTTTAGGAGAACGCGGAAAGGGAAAAGCGGAGGAGATATAAAACCCGAGAAAGGTGGAGATGCACGATGAAAGACAAAGTGGAAAAAGTGCCGGCGCAGCATCAGGAACGCCAGCCTGGATTTGAGAATGAAATGGAGCCGCGACCGGATTACTTGGGGAATCTGGCGGGTGCCTCGCAGCGTTTGCCTGGCAAAGCCGCGCTCATAACCGGCGGCGACAGCGGAATCGGCCGCGCCATTGCCGTCGCTTTTGCAAAAGAAGGGGCAGACGTGGCGATTTCCTATTTGGACGAACACGAAGATGCCAAGGAAACGAAGCAGCTCGTCGAAAAAGAGGGGCGCAAATGCTTGCTTATCGACGGAGACATTGGCGATGAAGCGTTCTGCAAACAAGTCATTTCACAAGTGATTGAGGAATTCGGAAAACTTGATGTGCTGGTTAACAATGCCGCAGAGCAACATGTACAGGAATCGCTTAAGGACATCACGGCAGAGCAATTGGAGAAAACATTCCGCACCAATGTCTTCAGCATGTTCCACCTGACAAAAGCGGCACTGGACCATTTGAAACCTGGCGCATCGATCATCAATACGACATCGATCACCGCGTTCCGCGGCGAGCCAAGCTTAATTGATTATTCTTCTACAAAAGGCGCGATTCTGGCATTCACCCGCGCCTTGTCCGGATCGCTCGCAAAAGAAGGCATCCGGGTTAACGGAGTCGCACCCGGCCCGATCTGGACACCGCTCATCCCGGCTTCTTTCCCAGCGGAAGAGGTCGAAGGATTCGGAAGCAGCACGCCGCTCGGACGGCCAGGGCAGCCCGACGAACTGGCCCCGGGATATGTCTATTTGGCTTCAGACGACTCATCCTATGTTACAGGCCAAGTACTCCACATCAATGGAGGTACGCCATATTAAGTATTTTCAGGCATTCGATCAGTCCAATTGATCGAATGCCTTTTTTATCCATAATAAAATTAATTTACAGGGAGGAGAGGTGCGTGACATGTCCGAGCAATTGAGAACGCCGCTAAAGAAACCGATCTGGACATTGGTCGTATTGAATTTAGCGGATGGTTTTTTAACTTACTGGGGGCTGTTGGCAGGAGCGATCGAGGAAGCGAATCCCTTGCTCAGCGGGCTGCCGCCGCTTGCGATCTTTTCGGTTAAGCTATTGTTATCCGCCTGCCTTGCCGCATTCCTCTTCACCCCGCTCGTGCGGCTTGAGTCCCGGGTCTGGCGCTATTTCCTTCTGGCTGCCAATTTCGTCTATGCTGGCATTTTGTCGCTCCATGTTATTTGGATCGCTTTATTGTATCTATAAAAAATCCCCAGACAGCCGAGCTGTCTGGGGATTTCCTATGCCGGGTTTTGGCCGGCTTGTTGTTCTGTATAGCGCAACGATTTTTTGGAAGCTTTGAACAGGACGATCAAGATGATGCTGAAAATGGCCAATCCGCCCGAAAGATAATAGATGGCGCCGGATTGCATCGTGAGCAGCCACGTGAAAAACAGCGGGCCGATAATGCGCCCGAGGTTGTCCATCGAGTAAGTCATGCCGGCCGCTGTACCGTATTTGCCGCCCGCTTCTTTCGAAGTGAGCGAGACGAGCACGGTGCGCGCAAGGGCGTTGCCGGCAGTGAAGATGCTGAGTGCGACACCTGCAAACACCAAGCTGGTCGTAAACGGCAACAGCACCAAGCCTAGCGCGGTGACGATCTGTGCGCCGATGATCCATTGCGTCTCGGTGCCGTTTTTCACACGGCGGACAACGCCGCCTTGAATCGCGGCATCCACAAAGCCAGAGGCCATGAACAAATAGCCGAGCTGGAGCGGGGTAATTTGGATTTGGTCAATCTGGAACAATTGGAACGTCGACTCCAAGCCTGCGAGCAGGAACGTCACCATGAAGGAGAACAGGAACAAATAACGGATGCGGTAATGCCAAAGCGTGCTGGCGCCTTTTGGCAACAGCTTGCGTTTGACTGCTTCGCCTTTGCGTACCGGTTCTTTCAAGACGATGCTTGCATAAACCATCAACAACAGCACAAGGGCAGCTGAAGCGGTGAATGGCAAGGACAAGGAGACCGCGCCGAGCAAGCCGCCGATCGCCGGTCCAAAAATAAAGCCGAGCCCGATCGACATGCCGAGAAGGCCCATGTACTTATTGCGCTCTTCATCAGTCGTGATGTCCGCGACATATCCTGTGACGGCTGTATAAAGCGCACCTGAGAACAAGCCGCCGATAACGCGAGACATGTACAGCAGGATAAGATTATCGAGAAACAGCGAGAACAGGAAAAAGCTGAGCGCGAATCCGGCAAGCCCGACCAAGATCAATTTTTTTCGGCCGGTGCGGTCGGATAACCTGCCCCATAACGGTGCTGTGAAAAAGGACGAGAGGGCATATATCGTAATTAGTCCTCCGACATGGATGTCCGCATATCCTTGCTGGACGATCACCTCGGGGAGTATCGGAATGATTAGGCCGAAGCCGAGATAGACGAAAAACTGGACGGACATGAGCAATAAAATGGTTTTCTTCATAAAGGAATTCCTGCTTTCTGCAAAGACTGGTGTTTTCATTTTACTCTTGTTTGCCACTCAGAACAACGGCAGCCGAAAAAAGATGGGCAACGAAAAAGCTCCCGCTTGCCTGATGGCAGCCGGGAGCATTGGGAATCGTTTACTTATTTAATTTCACGCGCTGCAGACGCAATGCGTTCATGACAACGGAAACGGAACTGAACGCCATCGCGGCGCCTGCAAGCCAAGGGGCCAGGAATCCGGCGGCAGCAATCGGAATGCCGACCGAGTTATAAGCGAGCGCCCAAAACAGGTTCTGTTTAATGTTGCGGACGGTCAGCCGGCTCATGCGGACAGCATCCGCGACGCGCATCAAATCACCTTGCATCAAAGTGATGTCGGCCGCTTCCATGGCGATCGCAGTGCCAGTGCCCATGGCCATGCCGATATCGGCGGTCGCAAGTGCCGGTGCATCGTTCAAGCCGTCTCCAGCCATCGCGACTTTGCGTCCTTGTTGTTGCAGTTTCGCGACATGTCCCGCTTTTTCTGCCGGCAGGACACCGGCGACGACTTCATCGATGCCGACTTGTCTGGCGATGGCATCGGCTGTGCGCTGCTGGTCGCCAGTCAGCATGACGACGCGCAGCCCCATGCGTTTCATTTCTTCGACCGCGGCTTTTGCAGAATCCTTGATCGTGTCAGCGACAGCGATAAGGCCCGCGTATTTTCCGTCAATGGCAATGAACATCGCGGTCTTGCCATCTTGTTCCAATTGTTCGGCCGCTTGTTCGTCAACTGCGATGCCAGCGAGCAATCGGCGGTTGCCGACCCAAACGTCCCGGCCCTCGACATGCGCTTTAATGCCGTGTCCAGGCACTGCTTCAAATCCAGTGACTGCGAGCTTTGCAGATCCGAAGTCTGAAATGGCCTGTGCAACGGGATGCTCGGATTCGCTTTCTGCGCTGGCAACAAGCTGTTTGACTTGTTCGGCATCGACATCCGGCACTGGGATAAAGTCGGTAACAACCGGTTTGCCGTTGGTGATTGTTCCAGTTTTATCAAGCACGATCGTGTCGATATGTTTCGTTGTTTCCAAGGATTCCGCTGTTTTGAACAACACGCCTTGTTCAGCGGCGCGTCCGGAACCGGCCATGATTGACGTCGGTGTCGCAAGTCCGAGCGCACAAGGGCAGGCGATGACGAGAACGGCGATCGTGCTGGTCAATGCTGACCCGAAATCTCCAGGGGAGACGAGGAAATACCAGATCAAGAACGTCACAATCGCAATGCCGACGACAATCGGAACGAAAATGCCCGAGATCTGGTCGGCAAGCCGTTGAATCGGCGCTTTCGACCCTTGCGCTTGCTCGACAACCCGGATGATATTCGAGAGCACCGTGTCTTTGCCAATCTTATCAGCGCGCACTTTCAACGAACCATTGGCATTGACGGTCGCAGCATATACCGCGTCGCCCGCCGACTTATCGACCGGCAAGCTTTCACCCGTCAGCATCGATTCGTCAACGGCGGAACTGCCGGAAACAACCGCTGCATCGACAGGGATCGAAGCGCCCGGTTTGATCAACAGGATATTGCCTTCTTTGACGTCTGCAATCGCCACGCTGATGAACTCCTCGCCGCGTTCGACGAGCGCATGCTGCGGCTGCAGCTTCATCAGTTTTTTGATGGCGTCGGACGATCGGCCTTTCGCGCGGGCTTCAAATACTTTCCCGAGAACGATTAAAGTGATCAAGACGGCACTCGTTTCGAAATACAAGCCCATATTATGGCCCATCCCTAAGTTTGCAAGGACCAGATAGACGCTGTAGAAATAGGCGGCCGATGTACCGAGTGCGACCAATACATCCATATTGGCGCTTTTGTTTTTCAATGCAAAATAGGCGCCTTTGTAGAAGGTCGCGCCGACCCAGAATTGCACCGGTGTCGCGAGCGCCCATTGCACGAACGGATTCATTAGGAATTCCGGGACATACATCCAGGACGTGAACGTGAAATGGCTGAACATCGTCCATAGGAGAGGCAGTGAGAAAGCGGCAGATATCCAGAACAGCCGGGTCTTTTTCTTGATTTCCTGTTCCTTATAATCGGTCGCTTCCTGCTGATCCTGCTCGAGCACGGCGTCATAGCCGAGCGATTGGATTTTTTGGACAAACGCTTCAGGCGTCAAGGTGCCTGGGCTGTAGACAACGTGGCCACTTTCTAGTGCCAAGTTGATCGTCGCGTTTTCGACGCCGTCCATTCGATTCAGCGCCTTTTCAATGCGCGCTGAACAGTTCGCGCACGTCATGCCCTGGATTGAGAAATCGACTTCTTCTTGCTGGATGCCATAGCCGAGCTGTTCGACTTTTTGATGCAGATCGCTCAGCTTGGATTGTTCATCATCGTAATTGACCGATGCTTTTTCGGTTGCAAAATTGACCGTCGCTTCGGACACGCCGGGAAGTTTCTGCAAGCCTTTCTCGACCCGGTTCGCACACGCGGCACAGGTCATGCCAGTGATCGGCAATTCTGTTTGCTTTGTTGCCATTGGAAATCCCACCTTCATACCTTATAGGGGTATATTTTTTTGAAAAAAATAACTGCGTTTCCGCAGTTATTCGCTTAATGCCGCTACGTCATAGCCTTGATCTTCAATAGCCGAGGCAATTTGCGCCACATCGACATTTGCGCTGTCATAGGTGACATCGACTGCGCCTTGCTCAAGTGAAACGTCCACTTTTTCGACGCCAGAAAGTGCACCGACGCTTTCTTCAACGGATTTAACGCAATGTTGGCAGCTCATGCCGCTTACTTGCAAATGAACTTGTTCTTTCATGAAAAATTCCTCCTTAGTAATATGGAAGGCAAATCGCTTCCTTTATTTATTTTCTCATCAATTTTTGAAACGTGACGAGCAGTTCGTCCAGAATCTCTTCGTCGCCTGAAGCGAGACGGTCTTTGACGCATCCTTTTAAATGGCCGTCGAGCAGCACTTTCGTCACGCTGTTCAATGCGGACTGGGTAGCTGCCAATTGCGTAATGATGTCGTCGCAATAAACATCCCGGTCCACCATGCCTTTGATGCCGCGCACTTGTCCTTCGATGCGATTCAGCCGGTTCGTCAAATCCCGTTTGACCGAAGGGGGATGGTGGCTTTTTCTGCAGGCATCAGGGGATGGCATTTCTTCGATTGCTTCACTCATTCAAAACCCCTCCATTTTTCAGCTGGCAATTTCGTTGCCGGCTTTCTCCAAATCGATAAGTGAATAGCTTTGATTACAGTTCAAGTATACCTTAAGGGGGTATGTGATTCAAGGAATTAACTCAAGCTTTGCATTTGTCATCAAATTGATACGTTTGAAACTCTGAAATGATGGTATTATATACGTAGATAAGGAAAAGTCAACTATTTCGAACGGAACAGTCACATCAGCGAGATCTGCACACGTCCAAATAGCAACAACTACTCTTAAAGAGGTGATCATGGATGATTAAAAATGGAGAGATCCGCAACATTGTATCGAATCTGGCAAAACTTGGCGTCCAAGCGACGATAACAAAATCCCGTGTAGAGCTGAGCAAAACCCTGGCATTGCCACAGCCGCCGCAAGCTTCAACGCATTCTTCATAAAAAAACTCCGACGCCCAATGCGCCGGAGTTTTTTGTTGGTCTTATGAATTTTGGCTTGAGCGGTCGAACATATAATTCTTGTGGTGGAACCGCATGCTGAAGACGACGCCGAGCGCGAGCATATTGCCGATCAAGGAACTGCCCCCATAGCTGATGAAAGGAAGCGGGATTCCGGTGATCGGCAGCAATTGGATCGTCATGCCGATGTTCTGGAAGACGTGGAATGTGATCATCGCAATAATCCCTGCGCACACGTAAGTGCTGAAGGTATCCTTGAATTGAAGCGTGATTTTCGTCAAGTGGTAAATGAGCATAAAGAACAAAATGATGACGGCACTTGCGCCGATAAAGCCGAAATCTTCCGAGATGACGGTGAAGATGAAATCGGTGTGGTTTTCAGGCACGTATACTTGGCGTCCTTGATAGCCTTTTCCGAACACTTCCCCGGAACCGATCGCATTCAAGGCAGCAATCAGGTTATAGCCGCCTGACTCTGCATAGGAATATGGATCAAGCCAGGTGTAGATCCGCTCAAACATATACGGCTTCAAACCGAAGCGTCCCAGCAACTCCTGCATATTGAGCGTCATCCACAATAAAGTGACGCCGATAAGCGCCACGCCGCCAAAGCTTGGCAAGATGATTTTCCATGAGATCCCGGAGACGACGACGATGGCCAATGTAATGGCGATAAACACGAGCGCCGTTCCAAGGTCAGGCTGGAGCAGGATAAATCCGAGCGGCACCGCAAGCATGAAGGCGATTTTCCCGAGCAGCAGCAGATCAGTTTTGATGGTGCTCAGCAAATGATGTTCATGATGCGACGAAATCATTTTCGCGAGCGCTAGAATATAGAAGGTTTTCATGAACTCGGCTGGCTGGATATTGACGAATGGCGTATGGAACCAGGCTTTTGCGCCATTGATCGGCTGTGCGATCTGGCCTTGCCCGTCCGGTGCAATCATCAAGGCGAGCAAAAGCAAAATGCCCGCTCCGTATAAATAATACGCCATTTTTTTGTATTGATCGGTATCGAAGTACATCAATACCGCGATCATCCCGGCCGACACGATGTAAAACAGCGCCTGTCGCGGGACGAAATTGGTCAAGTACTGCCCTGAAGTTTGGGCAGAAGAGATTGCGACCAAGCTGACGATGAAAAACAGGAACAATATAAAGGTGAGCGACCAATCGAAACGATCGGAAAAGCTCTTGTTAGTTTGCATATCAATTCACCCATACTTTTCTTAATCTATAACGCCCATCATTATACAGCATATGCCAAACTTGTGCGCATGCAAAAAGTAATGACGATTTGAAAACAGGAATGTTTCCTAACCGGCGCCCAAGCCGTATAATGAGAGAGGAAATGGAGTGGGGCACATGGAGAAAAAGCCGTTGAAGACGGATTTTTACATACAGCATTTATATATCTATGTGAGCGAAGCGGACCGAATGGCGCTTTTTAGCGGTTTTGGCTTCGGGCATTTTCTCGAAGCGGTCGACATGCCGGAGAATTTATTGCTTTTGAAGCATCCCTATGAGGAAGCTTCTTTTAATATGCACACCCACCTGGACTTCGCGACAAGTGAAGAATACAGCCAATTAAAAAGGGCGCGCTCCAATCGAAGAAGTGAATTCTGTTGGGTGGATTTCCGCAGTGAAAAGCAATTGAATTCACTGACGGCCCAGGAGCAGGCGGAACTTCTCTACTTAGGGCATAAAAAAGAACCGGTAAAGAGCCCATTCTTCACGACGCTGCAAAACGAATATGTGTATTTGGCAGGCGAGGAAAAAGAATGGACCAAGATCTATTTCCGGCGCATGGAAAAACTCGGTGCATTGATTGCCAATCATTTCACGCAAATTATCCGTAAAGAAACGAACGGCCAGCATTTTTTCCGCCGCCGGATGAGGGACTTGATTCCCGAGTTGCCGAAAGAGCAATTCCATAAATTACGCATGGACATGGGCGAAGGGGTGCTGCTGTCGCTGGCAGACCCTGAAAAAACGAAGAATACGATTGAACTCCACGTCCGGACCGTCGGCGAGATCGATTTTATGGACGAGTTCTGGGAAGATCTCGGGGAAACGATCCGCAAGCCGCTATCGGGACGGATTGTCTACGACCGAAAACAAAAAGGCTGGAAATGATACCCGGTAAGACGCGGGTATCATTTTTATTTGCCAAAGTTAAAAAGGATTCGTGACATGCCTATTCAAATAGGTCAGACGAAAGAGTGGAAGGCGGCGACTAATGAATAAGCGAAAGGTACTTGAGCTTGTTCATTTGCGAGGCATTTGCTCGCAAATGTGAGAGCAGCTGAGGGAATAGCTGAGTTTTAAAGTGAACCATTAGCGAAAAAAAGGCTGAGTCCATGCCCTGGCAGCTGGAAGCGCGACGTCCTGTCGCACCAGCTGCATGACCCACATCCTGTGGGCCCGAAAGCGTCCGCCTGGAGCGATTTAACTGCTTTCTTTTACGCTATCTAATTCTACAACCTAACTTAATTCAGTGCGATTTTACAGCCGCTGACAAAAAGATTTTTCGGCTGACAGCGTTCGTGATAAACTAAGCAATATGCAAAACGAAATGAGGGTCACTAATGAAAAAACGAATTGGGCTTTTATACGGCGGCAAATCCGCTGAACACGAAGTATCGTTGACAACAGCGAGCGCATTCTCTAAAGCGCTTGATTTTGATAAATACGAAGTTTACCCGATCTACATCACACAAGAAGGCGAATGGCGAAAAGGTACTCCTTTAGCTGGGCCTGTTTCTTCTATAGAAGAGCTTCAAATTGAAGGGGAAGCGGAACGTAAAAACGATATCTCCAGTTTCCTTCCAAATGGCCAAGAACCGGCGCTCGACGTCATCATTCCGCTGCTCCACGGGCCGAACGGAGAAGACGGCACGGTACAAGGTTTGCTCGAAGTGATGAATTTGCCGTATGTCGGAAACGGCGTTCTTGCATCATCAGCAGGCATGGACAAAGTCGTCATGAAGCAATTGTTCGAACAAGCCGGTCTGCACCAGACACCTTACGTCTATTTCCTGCGCCGCGATTGGAAAAACAGCCAGGATTTGTGGTTGGATAAAGTCGAGCAGGAGTTAACGTGGCCAGTATTCGTCAAGCCGGCAAACCTCGGTTCAAGTGTCGGCATCAGCAAAGCCGAATCGCGTGAAGAACTGATTGCCGCGGTGGAAGAAGCACTTAAATTCGACCGGAAGATCGTCATTGAACAAGGCGTCGTCGGCCGTGAAATCGAAGTCGGCGTGCTCGGCAACGATGAGCCGGAATGCTCGGTGGCAGGTGAAATCAAACCGTTGAAAGCTTTCTATGATTACCAGGCAAAATACAAAGATGGCAACACGGCGATGATCATCCCGGCAGAACTGCCGGAAGCGGTATATGCAGAACTCGTCGATTCTGCAAAAAAAGCGTTCAAGATCCTCGATTGCACAGGGCTTGTTCGCGCAGACTTTTTCGTGACCGATGCACATGAAATCATCATCAACGAAGTCAATACCTTGCCGGGCTTTACGCCGTATAGCATGTTCCCGCTGTTGTGGCAGCATACCGGCCTTGAGTATCCGGACCTGATCGAGAAACTTATCGCACTTGCTATTGAACGTTTTGAAGAAAAACAATTATTGCAATTTAAAATGGATTGAGTGGGGAGAACCGATGAAAAAAACGATTGAACAGATAGCCGGTTGGCTGGATATCAAGACGAATTTAAAAGGGATTGAAGTGACTGGCGTGTCGATCAATACGCGGACGCTGAAGCCGGGCGATTTGTTCATTCCGTTCCGCGGCGAAAATGCCAATGGGCATAAATATGTCCGCTATGCGATCGAAGCGGGAGCTGCCGCTGCATTATGGCAGCGCGACGAACCGGAGCCGCCGTCCGATTTGCCGTTATTGATCGTTGACGATTGCGAAAAGGCGTTGCAGGAAATGGCGCGCGCTTACCGCAACGAACTCAAGGCGACCGTGATCGGCATTACCGGATCCAACGGCAAAACTTCGACAAAAGATTTGGTCGCGAGCGTCTTGAAGCCATACTATAAAGTCCAGAAAACACAAGGCAATTTCAATAATGAACTCGGGCTGCCGCTGACGATTCTGTCGTTGGATGAAGACACCAAATACGTTGTCCTTGAGATGGGCATGAGCGGCTTCGGGCAGATTCAGTTCTTGTCTGAGCTGGCACGACCGGATTATGCGGTCATCACCAATATCGGCGAAGCGCATATGCAGGACCTCGGATCGAGAGAAGGCATCGCCGAGGCGAAGTTCGAAATCGTCGCCGGGCTCGAACAGCACGGCAAACTTTTCTATGACGGCGATGAGCCTTTGCTATTGCCGTTTGTCGAAGATTTTACACAAGCGGTATCGTTCGGCTTTGGCCCGGATAATGAATTGAGCGTGACCGATATCAAAGCGACCGAAGACGGCAGCAGCTTCTTGGTCAACGGCATTATCGACGCGAAGTTCGCCATCCCCGTGCTTGGCGAACATCAGGTGAAAAACACCTTGCCTGCGATCTTGATCGCCCTAGAAGCCGGATTGACGGAAGAAGAAATCCGCCGCTCGTTGAAAAATGCTGCGCTGACCGATATGCGCATGCAGCTGGTCCCGGCTGATAACGGGGCGATTTTCATCAACGACGCATACAATGCGGCGCCAACTTCCGTAAAAGCGGCACTGAACTTTATCCGCGAAACGACAATGAAAGAAACGAAATGGGCAGTGCTCGGCGATATGCTGGAACTTGGCGAACACGAACAGCGCTTCCACGAAGAGCTGGCAAGTTCGATCGGCCCGGAACTCGAAGGCGTTTGCTTGTTTGGCCCGCGCATGAAATGGCTGTATGATAAATTGGCCACTTCGTATGAAGGGAAATTGTTGTGGAGCGAAGACAATTACGGCCCGATCATCGACCTTTTGAAGAAGAACGTCGGTAAAGAGACTGCTGTCCTCGTCAAAGGTTCGCGCGGCATGGCGCTTGAAAAAGTCATTGAACCGTTCATCGGCCAATGAAAACCGGCGTCTTGTGCATCCATGGGTTTACCGGAGGACCTTTTGAAGTCGAGCCGTTTGCCGATTACTTGAACGAGCAGACGGATTGGGTCATTGAGATTCCGACATTGCCAGGACATGGTGAAAAGCTTGAGCTCGGTGAACAAAGTGCAGAAGTCTGGATGATGGAAGCGGAGCTGGCGTTAAAACGACTGAAGGCGAAAGCTGACCGCGTCATCATCGTCGGCTTCTCAATGGGCGGGCTGATCGCACTTTACTTGTCGATGCGCTATAAAATCGACCGGCTCGTGTTATTGAGTGCGGCCGTGAAATACATCAGCCCGGCGCAGATCCGGGAAGAAGTGCGGGATGCGATGCGCGATGTGCTCGGCAGGCGCATCAACCAAAATGCGTTGTTCCATCTATATGAATACAAATTTCGCAATACCCCGATCCGTTCAACAATCGAGTTCCTGCGCGTCGTCAAGACTGTGGAACCGTATTATCATTTGATCGATGTGCCGGCGTTCATCGTCCAAGGTGAAAAGGACAGCGTCGTTCCGCCGTCCGCGGCTCAGCATATATACGATCACCTCGGTTCAAAAGAAAAGCATCTTTATCACTCGGCAACCGGCAAGCATTTGATCTGCTATAGCGACGATGCTGCCGAATGGTTTCCGAAAGCCTTGGAATTCATGCGTCAAGGACAGTAAACTGATAATTGGAACCTTTGCATATCAATTGCATGTGCAGGTAAAGCGTGTTATTCTGTTTAGAGCAATGGATACATTTTTGAGACACTCTTCCTTCGTGAAGAGGTTTTTTTTGAGCATAAACGGTTTGTTCTACTTAATGGGGAAGACAACCCCCGCTGTGCAGACCGCTCGGCAACGACCGAGCTTTTCCTGTTCACACATCCCCTCTGACTTAAAACTCCAGAGCATGATTTTCGACGTGAAAGTTCTTAATAAAGGCTCGACCTTGTCATAAATTCATCTAAAATGTGTACCATTTGTAAATAAGATGAAGACAAAAGGAGATTGAAAAAATTTGGTTAAATTTACAGAATTAAACATCAGCGAAACAACATTGAAATCCGTAAGACGTATGGGCTTTGAGGAAGCGACACCTATCCAGGAAGGCACAATCCGCCTAGGCATGGAAGGCAAAGACATTATCGGACAAGCACAAACAGGTACTGGTAAAACAACCGCTTTCGGTATTCCGTTGATCGAGAAAATCGACACACGCGACGGAAATGTGCAAGGTTTGGTCATTGCACCGACACGCGAATTGGCGATCCAAGTTTCTGAAGAACTTTACAACCTAGGTAAAGACAAAAACGTGCGCATCTTGTCCGTATTCGGAGGCCAGGAAATCGGCCGCCAGATCCGCGCTTTGAAAAACCGCCCTCAAATCATCGTCGGCACACCTGGTCGTTTGCTTGACCATATCAACCGCCGCACGCTGAAGCTTGAAAACGTCAATACACTTGTGTTGGATGAAGCTGATGAAATGCTGAACATGGGATTCATCGAAGACATTCAGTCAATCATGTCGAATGTCCCAGATACCCGTCAGACGCTTCTGTTCTCTGCAACAATGCCGGATCCGATCCGCCGCATCGCAGAAAAATTCATGAAGACACCTGAAATTGTCAAAATCAAGTCGAAAGAAATGACTGTCGAAAACATCGAGCAGTTCTTCGTGAAATCCGTAGAACGCGAGAAGTTCGACATCCTTTCCCGCTTGTTGAATGTTCAACAGCCGGAGCTTGCGATCGTCTTCGGACGTACGAAGCGCCGCGTTGATGAATTGGCGCACGCATTGAATCTCCGCGGCTATTTGGCTGAAGGAATTCACGGCGACCTTAGCCAAGCGAAACGTATGTCTGTTTTGAAGCAATTCAAAGCAAACAAAATCGATATCCTTGTTGCGACTGACGTAGCGGCACGCGGTCTTGATATCTCAGGCGTATCTCACGTATACAACTTCGATATCCCGCAAGATCCTGAAAGCTATGTTCACCGCATTGGCCGTACTGGCCGTGCAGGCAAAAAAGGCGTAGCCGTCACTTTCGTTACACCACGCGAAATGGGCTACTTGTCGATCGTCGAAAGAACGACGAAGAAGAAAATGGAAGCTCTAGTTCCTCCGACTGCTGACGAAGCAGTTATCGGACTTCAGCGTGTTGCGATGGAACAATTGGAAACAATGACCGAGAAAAACAACCTTGGCAGCTACCGTGAACTTGCAACAGAAATGTTGGACAAGCACGATGCAGTTGATTTGGTTGCAGCAGCACTTAAAACGCTGACGAAAGATCCGGAAGATGCTCCAGTCCAAATTACTGAAGAGCGCCCATTGCCATCACGTGGCGGTGGCGGCTACAAAGGTAAAGGCGGCGGACGCTCATCCGGCGGCGGATATAAAGGCAAAGGCGGCAGCGGACGTCCATCAAGCGGTGGCTATAAAGGCCGTCGTGAGTCATCAAGCTCAAGCCGTCCTTCAGGTGGAGGGCGTCCAGGACGCACTCGTCGTCACGAATCCTAAAATCCAATCAATAAGATAACAAGACGGAGAACCGGCAGCAACTGCCGATTCTCCGTCTTTTTTGTCGTTTCGGAATAAGGTACAATGAAATGAAACGTTCCGGTTCATGAAACGTATAGATGAAAAGAGTACTCTTGATTGGAGATGACATAATGAACCATCAACCGAAAAACCGGATCTCACGAAAAGGGCTCACTGTCTGGCGCCTCTATGGAATGATCGAGACGGCGGTCGTCGCTGTACTGCTGGCAGGTGTAGGCACCCTTACATATTTCTTTGAGTGGCCCAACTGGATTTATGCAGCAGCGGGTGGCGTCTTATTGCTGTTCGCATTCCTGTTCATCTATTTGTTCCCGAAGATCCGCTGGGAAAGATGGCGCTACGAAGTGCGTGACCAGGAAATCGAATTGCAGCACGGCTTATTCATTGTCAAACGGACGCTTGTGCCGATGGTCCGCGTCCAGCATGTCGACACAGAACAAGGGCCCATCCTTAGGAAGTACGACCTGTCGGAGATCTCCATTTCGACTGCCGCAACAACCCATACCATTCCAGCATTGATAACGGAAGAAGCGGATGAATTGCGCTCCCGTATTTCCGTGCTCGCAAGGGTGGCGGAAGATGATGTCTGAGACACGCTATAAACTGCATCCGATTTCTGCACTTATTAATTTCCTGAAAGGTTTAAAAGAATTGATCTTGCCTTTCGTCATCATTTTCGGCGCGAATTTATTCCGTGAGGACGGGATCTCCGGCATGTTCAACCAAGGTTGGCAGGGTTTATTGCCGCTGCTCATCGGGGGCGTTGTGCTGTTGTTCATGTTGATTGCCGGCATCATCAAATGGAAACGCTTCGTCTATTGGTTTGAAGATGGGGAGTTGCGGATCGAGTACGGATTGTTTGTTAAAAAGAAACGCTATATCCCGTTTGAACGAATCCAAAGCTTAAATTACACGGAAGGGATTTTCCACCGTCCGCTTGGGCTCGTCAAGGTGAAAGTCGAAACTGCAGGATCCGGAAAAGCGGGGCAGTCGGAAGCGGAACTGACTGCTATTTACCGTGCGGAAGCCGACCGTATCGAACAGGAAATGCATATGGCGAAGCGGGGCTACGCGGCGCAGGGGGATGAAAAACTCTACGGGCCGGCCGAAGCAGAGCCGCTGCAAGAAGAAGTCGCTGAAGAACCGGCACGCGTATTGTACCGGATGAGCATGAAGGAATTATTGGTGCTCGCCACGACTTCCGGGGGGATCGGCGTCGTTATTTCCGGTGTCGCCTTATTCCTATCGCAGTTTGCCGAATTGATTCCCTACGACGCAATCTACGAAGAAGTCATGCTGTTCATGCGTTTCGGCTATCTAGTCGTTGCATTGACCGTATTTGCCGGGCTATTGCTTGCGTGGGTCATTTCGGTGGCCATGACACTCATCGCCAATTATCAATTCACCATCCATGCAGACGATGAACGGATTTATATTACACGCGGCTTATTGGAGAAGAAAAAAGTCTCTGTGCCATTCAACCGCGTGCAAGGCATTAAAATGACGCAAAATCCGCTGCGCCAATTATTCGGCTATGTCAACGTCACGGTCGAAAGTGCGGGGGGCACATTGGCCGATAAAGATGAGAAAATCCGTTTGTTCCCGCTGGTGAAGCAAGAGAAGATGAAGCCAGTCCTGGATGAATTGTTCCCAGATTTCGACTGGTCTCCCGAATTGACCCGCTTGCCGAAAAGAAGCCGCCCGTTCTTTTACCGTCTGTCGATCGGCTGGCTCGTGCCGGCATTCGCGGCGCTCGGCTATTTCTTCTATCCTTATGGCCTATGGGCTATTGCGGTCGTGCCGGTCATCATTGCCATTGGCCTCTGGCAGCACCGTTCAGCGGGTTATGCCATCTCTGGCCGCCAATTGACGGCGCAGTTCCGCGGCATTAGCCTGCACCGCTTCTATATGCTGAAAAAACGCATCCAAGTGGTTGCGGTGACGCGGACCATTTTCCAGCGCCGCCGCGATGTCGCGTCTGTCCATGCCACGATCAAATCGGGCATGCTCGGAGCCACGGCGCTCGTGCCGAATTTGGCGCGGGAAGATGCCGAACACATTCTTGCCTGGTATGAACCGTCCAGGCAGCGCCAGGCAATGGATCAGCAATCAGCGAAAAACCCTCAGCCGAATGAACTCGGCTGAGGGTTTTTTGTGAGAATCAGCGGCGGTTTTTTGCGCGCCAGCTGACGATGCGTTTTGGGTGGAAATAGCTAAGCCCAATCAGGAAACCGGTAATCATGCCTGCGATGTGGGCCGTAACATTGATGTTCGGCGTCACAAATGTCATGACTATACTAATGACGATAATCGGGAGTATAATTTGTTTGAGCTGCGGCAACGCACGGCCGCCGTAATAGACGAGCGCACCGAATGCACCGAAGATCCCGAAGATCGCGCCGCTTGCTCCAACATGTACATAATCGAGCGGCTGCAGGAAATATGTGGCTGCCGATGCGAAAAGCCCGGCCAGCATATAAATGGTGATGAAACGCATCTTGCCGGTCAAACGCTCAAGTTCCGGCCCGAACAGGAACAGCGAGAACATATTGAACAACAAATGCATAAATCCGCCGTGGAGGAAGATCGGCGTCACGAAGCGCCACCATTCGCCGTTTGCGATGTGGAAGTTCGACCCCACGCCATAATAGTAAATGTATTCGCCAAGCATCGGCAAAAATGTCAGCAAGTGAATGAGGACATTCAACGCAATCAATGTCGAGACGACGGGATACATTCTTAGGTACTGTGAAAAGCTTTCTCTTCTGATAAACAATAAGGTCACCTCAATTTCATAGCTTTATTATACCCGTTACCCATTTGCGAATGAAAGGAGAAACCTTTATGATAACAGGAATCGGTCTTGATATTGTCGAGCTGGAGAGAATCCGCAAGCTCGATGAAAGATCTTCGAAATTCCGCGAGCGTGTCCTGACTGAATCGGAACTTGCCGAGTATCTTCTATTAAAGAATACACGCAGAACCGAATTTTTGGCAGGGCGTTTTGCGGCGAAAGAAGCGTTCGCCAAAGCCCGCGGTACCGGAATCGGCGCAGCATGCCCTTTTTCGGATATGGAAATCAGAAAAGATGAAAATGGCAAACCCGGCATGTTTTTCCGCGGTGCGGAATGCGGGTTCGTTTCGATCACCCATTCAAAAGAATTTGCCGCCGCGCAAGTTGTTTTGCAAACCGAATGAACAGGATGTGTAGACGATGGAAATGTATCGACCGACAAAAGTAGTCATCAACTTAGAAGCAATCCGCAGTAATCTGGCGGCATTCCAAAAACGTGCTGGCGACGCCAAAGTGATCGCAGTCGTCAAAGCGGACGGCTATGGACACGGAGCAGAAGAAATTGCCCGAACTGCTGTTGATTGCGGCGTGCGCATGCTCGCGGTCGCTACGCCAGATGAAGCATTGATATTGCGCCGTGCAGGAATCGAGCAGGAACTCCTCGTAATGGGGGCAGTGCCTGCTGCATTCGTGCCTGTTGCGCAGCGCGAAAATATCATCGTCACCGCCTTGTCGCTCGAGTGGATTGAAGCGGCGGAAAAAGCAGTTGTGCCAGGAGAGCCGCTGCGCGTGCATTTAAAAGTCGATACGGGAATGGGGCGTCTTGGCATACAGCCTGAAGAAGCAGGGGCGGCATTCGCTAAACTGGCTTCGGAAAAATTTTCATTCGATGGCATCTTTACTCATTTCGCGGCAGCAGACGAGCGGGATCCGTCGCTTTTTGAACAGCAAGTTGAACGGATGAATGGCGTCTTGGAGCAATTGCCGGAAGGAGTCATGGTTCATGTGTCGAATAGCGCGGCCGCACTTATGCATCCATCTGTCGCTTGCGATGCTGTACGGATTGGCATCTCGCTTTACGGCATCGCGCCCTCGCCTTACGTCGGCGAACATTCACCGATCGCGCTTGAGCCGGCATTGAGTATGGAAACGCAAATCGTCCATATCAAGAAAGTGCAGCCCGGGGCGACAATCAGCTATGGCGCGACGTATCAGAGTGAAGAGGAAGAATGGATCGCCACGCTTCCTGTCGGCTATGCAGATGGCATGCTGCGCGGCTTGCAAGGGCAAGAAGTGCTGGTGCGCGGCGAACGGGTACCGATTGTCGGGCGCATCTGCATGGATCAATGCATGATCCGCTTGAAAGAACAGCTTCCAGTCGGAGAGCCGGTCCAGTTGATCGGCCGCCAAAGGGGCGGGGAAGTCTTGATCGACGAATGGGCCGAAAAGCTGGGCACAATCCCCTATGAGATCCCTTGTATTTTGACAAAGCGGGTTCCGCGCGTCTATGTGAATGGCACCAAAAATGCCGGATCGCCTTTTCAGTCGAACGATTCAATGGTAAGATGAGAAGGTAAACTAGACAGAGATCGGGATTTTCGGAGGTGTCGGCTGTGTACGAGAAGTCAAAGACGAAAGAAGTGGTAGTCAAGTTGCCGAAGCAATTCATGTCGGAGCTTACTGCCCATTCAGATGAACGCATTGAAGAGAACGGTGAATTCATCTACGTATCCACTCAACGGGTAACAAAAAATGTCTACGATTCATATCATATTCGGGAAGCGATGATCAAGGGCTACGTGGAAATGTCGCAGATCAACCTGTCGATTGCCTGCGAATGTTCGCACGCTGAGTACGAAGCGGAGCACACGACAGTGCAACTCGTAAGCGGAGGGTGACAACTTGATTGTAAAACGCGGGGATGTTTTTTTCGCAGAATTATCACCGGTCGTCGGGTCTGAGCAAGGCGGGACCCGTCCGGTCTTGGTGATACAAAACGATATCGGGAACCGGTTTAGTCCCACAGTGATCATTGCGGCAATCACCGCCCAGATCCAGAAAGCCAAATTGCCGACCCACGTGGAAATCAACGCCAAAAAATACGGCTTTGAGCGTGATTCTGTTATTTTGCTTGAACAATTGCGGACGATTGATAAATCGCGTTTGACCGATAAGATTACACAGCTGGACGATGCGTTGATGGAAAAGGTGGACGAAGCCTTGGAAATCAGTGTCGGACTTGTAAAGTTTTAGCATACATACTCCATGGAAATACCCCGAGATGGCTTTTCTCGGGGTGTTTTCGTATAGAAAATCATCATAATCGGGACGGTTCATCAAAAAAGATGTGAAATGCTCCGTTTTCCGATACAATGGATAGACAAGTATGAAATTGTGGCTGCAAGGGTCACCGGGAGGGTTTTACGACAAGATGAACAAACAAATGGCTACATATATACAAGAAAACATGACCGACATCATTGCCAGGTGGCAACAAATGATGAGGGATGAAAAGGATGAACCTTCATTTCAGGTGATGTCGGAAGAGATGGTGAACCAGACGAGCCGTGAATTCGCAGGGCTGATGACTTCAAGTCTTCTTGAAAGCCATCAGGTTTATGAAAACCGCTTGCAGGATTTTGCCGAGAAAGTGGTCCGCCTTGGCTGGTCCATCACGTTCATGACAAAAGCGATCGACCATTTCGCTGAAATCGTCTACGAAGGCATGCGTGAGGCCGGTACGATCCATCCCGATAATATGGATGGGTTTGTCCACGAATTTGCGAATTGGGCCACACCGATCCGCAACAGCATGATCGACACGTACTCTAAAACCTGGGAGCGCACGGTCAGCCTGCAGAAGATAGCATTGCAGGAACTATCCGCTTCCCTGATCCCGGTGTTCGATAAAGTTTCTGTCATGCCGCTCGTCGGAACGATCGATACGGAACGGGCGAAATTGATCATGGAGAATCTGCTCGATGGTGTGGTTAAACATCGTGCAGAAGTGGTGTTGCTGGATATTACTGGCGTACCGGTCGTCGATACGATGGTCGCCCATCACATTATCCAAGCCGCAGACGCAGTGCGTTTGGTCGGGGCGAAATGCATGCTCGTCGGGATCCGCCCGGAAATTGCCCAGACAATCGTAACGCTCGGCATCAATTTGAACGACT
Source organism: Planococcus rifietoensis (assembly GCF_001465795.2). Lineage (NCBI taxonomy): Bacteria > Bacillati > Bacillota > Bacilli > Caryophanales > Caryophanaceae > Planococcus > Planococcus rifietoensis. The sequence goes on from NZ_CP013659.2 coordinate 222,918, forward strand.
TTACGACAACGAGCACATTGCAGCGCGGCGTAGAACAGGCACTGGCGTGGACAAACCGAAAAATTGTGGAGGTTGAAGAAGTATGAATGTGAGAATCCCAATTCTAAAACTGAAAGATACATTAATCGTTTCGATCCAATGGGAGCTGGATGACCAGACGGCTTTGCAGTTCCAGGAAGATCTTTTAACTAAATTGCATGAAACCAGCGCCCGTGGGGTGGTCATCGATTTGACGTCCATCGACTTTATTGATTCATTCATTGCCAAAGTGCTGGGGGATGTCATCAGCATGTCCAGCCTGATGGGGGCAAGAGTGGTTATTACCGGTATCCAGCCGGCAGTTGCCATCACTTTAATCGAGCTCGGAATTCGACTTGAAGATGTTATGACGGCACTTGACCTAGAGAACGGCTTGGAGAAACTTCAACTGGAATTGGAGGCTTGAAGATGAGCGACCAATCCTCAGTGGAAATCTTAACGGAATGGGATATTGTAGCGGCACGGCAGCTCGGGCGCAATGTCGCCAAAGAGCTCGGCTTCGGCACCGTGGACCAAGCGCGGATCACGACAGCCATCAGCGAGCTTGCCCGCAATATCTATTTATACGCCGGTCAGGGCAGGATCGAAATCCAGCAGCTGACCGAAAATGGCATGAAGGGGATCCTGATCATCGCCGCTGATAGCGGTCCGGGAATTCCGGATGTCAGAAAAGTAATGGAAGACGGTTTTACGACATCAGGAGGATTGGGTGCAGGCCTGCCAGGTGTCAAGCGCTTAATGGACGATTTCAAGATCGAAACGATCCAAGGCGAAGGGACAGATATACGGGCTACGAAGTGGCTCCGCTAGGGGGAACGCTAAATGCCTCAACACATTGAAGCACAGTATCAGGAAATTCTGAACGAATACGTAAAAAAGCAGACGGAGCAAAATTTGTACGTCGGCCAAAATTTCAGCAGGCAACTGATTCTGGAGAACATTTCTCCGGAAGAAGTAATCAGCATGCACAAAGCAGCCATCCGGGAGCTCTATAGTGATCTCCCGGATGTTGTTTGGCATTCATTCGATTTCCTGATCGAAATGATGATCAATTACGGCTTGGCATTGCAGGAACGCCAAAGTTTATTGAAACGCCAGGAAGAATTGAAAGTAGAAATGGACTTGGCAGCAAATGTGCAGGAAACTTTGCTCAAGACGAAATTGCCGTCGCTCGACGGGCTGGATATCGGCTTGTTGTCGATTCCGGCCAAGAAGATGAACGGCGATTATATTTATTTTGTCAGTGATTACGATGGGTACGCTGGCGTAGCTGTTGCCGATGTCATCGGCAAAGGCCTGCCGGCAGCTCTTTGCATGTCCATGATCAAATTCGGCATGGACAGCTTGAACAGCTCACACGCCTTGCCAAAAGACGTGCTTGGTGTCATTAACCGGATCGTTGAAAAAAGTGTCGACGACTCGATGTTCGTGTCGATGTTCTACGCAAATTACGATGCAGGGGCAGCCAGGCTCACTTACGGGTCAGCTGGGCACGAACCTGCCATTCTTTATCGAGCAACTACAGGGGAATTCGATGAACTCGAAGCAAAAGGCTTGCTGCTCGGCGTTTCGCCGGCCGCGGTTTACGAAGAGCATTCCGTCACCTTGGATAAAGGCGATATGGTCATCATGATGACAGACGGCGTGACAGAAGGCCGTACGGAAGATGGCTTTATCGAACGCGAAGTCATTTATAAATTGATTGAGCAAAAGAAAGGCCAATCGGCGCAGGCAATTGTCCAACATGTCTACGATGAACTTGAACGAATGCAAAATGCAGAACTACAGGATGATTTCACTTTAGTGGTTTACAAGAAGGTTTAATTTGATGTTTAAAGCCATTGGATAGCGGGTAAGAAAGCTTAGAATGGCTTTTTTTCAGCCGAATTGAATCATACAAAACGGGGTGTCATATAGAGATGAATATTCAAGTTAATTTGACAGAAAATGACAATAAATTAAAAGGCGATATTCACGGGGAGATCGATGCGCATACAGCACCAGTACTCCGCGAAAAATTAGAAGCGTACCAAGCACAAGAGGGCTTGAATGCCGAATTGGACTTATCCGGTGTCGATTACATGGATAGTACAGGCTTGGGCGTTTTTGTCGCGTTCTATAAATCCATCAATGCAAAAGGCGGCCACTTGAAACTGACTGGCCTCTCGAGCCGCCTGAAGCGCCTTTTCGATATTACAGGTCTAGGCGACATTATGGATATTGAAGCAGCAGTCGGGAAGGGTGGTAATTAATCATGCGTCCTTTCGATTATGTAGAGATGCGCGTCCCGGCCAAATCCCAGTACGTAGGCGTTGCCCGTCTGACGATTTCAGGGCTGGCAAGCCGCATTGGGTTTTCATTTGATGATATTGAAGATTTGAAGATCGCTTCAAGTGAAGCAGTGACAAACGCCGTTCAACACGCTTATTCAGAAGGCGAAGAAGGCGAAGTTGTCATCGGTTGTGCGTTATATGAAGATAAAATCGAAATTATGGTAGCCGACCACGGCCAAAGCTTCAATTTTGAAGAAACTAAGGCGAAAGTGGGCCCTTATCACGATCAGGAAGAGGGAGCGTTCCTGCGCGAAGGAGGTCTCGGCCTGTATTTGATCGAAACGCTTATGGATGAAGTAAAAGTGCATCATCAGGAAGGCGTTACTGTCTTTATGACCAAGCATGTTGAAGGAGAGCGGGTGGAAGAGGATGTCGAAACAATCTCATCCTAATCAGCCAACGAAAGAACAGGTACTGGAATGGATTGAAGCTTATCAAAAAACAGAGGACGAGGAAGCACAGACAAACCTTGTCCTCAATTACCGCCGTCTTGTGGAATCGATTGCCCGCAAGTATTCAAACGGAAAATCTTACCACGAAGACATCGCACAAGTGGGCATGCTTGGCTTGCTCGGTGCGATCCGGCGCTATGACCCATCCTATGGCCGCAGCTTTGAAGCTTTTGCGGTGCCGACCATCATCGGCGAAATCAAGCGCTTTTTGCGTGACAAAACATGGGCAATCCATGTCCCGCGCCGCATAAAAGAACTGGGCCCTCGCATTAAAGCGACTGTTGAAGTGCTGACAACAGAACTTCAGCGTTCCCCGCAAGTTTGGGAAATCGCTGAATATCTGGATGTCGATGAAGACGACGTTTTGGAAGCGATGGAGATGGGCAAAAGCTATCAAGCGCTTTCCATGGACCATTCTCTCGAGGCGGATTCGGACGGCAGCACGGTTACATTGTTTGACGTAGTCGGCCAGGAAGATGACGGGTACGAAAAAGCGGATCAGCGCATGCTCGTGGCGGAAGCGATGAATGTCCTTTCCGATCGGGAAAAGCAGATCATCCAATACACCTACATAGAGCAGCTGAGCCAGAAGGAAGCGGGCGACAGACTGGGCATTTCCCAGATGCATGTTTCGCGCCTTCAACGAAAAGCTATCAAAAAGCTTCAGGAAGCTATTTTGGCTGCCGGCGGGGTTTCCTAGTGGAAGAAATTCGCCATGAAAATGTGGAAGCCTATGCCTACAACGCAGCAAAAAAAGGGAATTACGAATCCGGTGACAGTTATTTCACTGTATTGACGGACGATTACTTTATTTGCTCCGTAGCCGATGGTTTGGGAAGCGGGCCTGTAGCGCGTGAATCTTCACAGGTCATCCCGCAAATCCTGAAAGAATATCATCATGAGACAATCGATCAATTGATGAATCGCTTCAATGGTTTGATGATGCAAAAACGTGGGGCAGCAGTCGCTATCTTTAAAGTAGATTTCAAGAAACGCACCTTGGAGTACAGCTGTGTCGGGAATATCCGTTTCTATCTTTATAGAAGAGAAACCGACGAAGTGATTTATCCGCTACCTGTAATGGGCTATCTCTCGGGAAGGCCACAAAAGTTGAAAACACAGCTTTACACGTATGTAGAAAATGACTTGTTCTTGATTCACTCAGATGGCGTGGATTTACGCAATCCAAAAGCGATGATGAGAAGAGCCGGAGCGCCTAGACGGCTGTATGAAGACATTCTATCGTCCATTCAAACGGGCGACGATGCCACATTAATTTCAGGAAGCCTTCTCCATTGAGGAGAGGCTTCTTTTTTTATGGGGAAATCAATGGGGTGGCTTGTTTCTCTCATTATCCATAGGCATGTTAAAATGGAGAGGCAGAAAGGAAGTGCATACAATGGATACTCAGCAATTGCACGCATTAATCGCCAAGGAAGCCGGCGTTAAACCAAACCAGGCAAAACAAGTTATTGAGCTGCTTGAAGGCGGCAACACGGTACCTTTTATCGCCCGTTACCGAAAAGAAGCGACGGGCTCATTGGATGAAGTCCAAATAAAAGCAGTAGAAGATCGTTATACATATATCCAGAATTTGGAACAAAGGAAAGTCGATGTAATCCGTTCAATTGAAGAACAGGAGCAACTGACTCCTGAGCTTGAAAAAGCCATCAAAGGAGCTACTGTGCTTCAAAGAGTGGAAGATTTATACCGCCCATACAAACAAAAACGCCGCACAAAAGCGACCATCGCAAAAGAAAAAGGGTTGCAGGGACTGGCTGATTGGCTGTTAAAGCCCGATAACGAGCAGTTGAAAGTAGTGACGGAGCAATATATCAGCACTGAAAAGGGTGTTGAAACAGCGGAAGATGCGATTGCAGGAGCACAGGATATTTTAGCCGAGCTTTTTGCGGATGATCCGGATATTCGTGAAAAAGCCCGTCGGATGACGCGTGATACCGGACTGCTAGAGACAGCAGCCAAAAAGGGCCACGAAGACGAAAAACAAGTCTTTCAAATGTATTATGAATACAGCGAAGCGATCAAAAAGATTGTCCCGCACCGTATACTCGCCATTAACCGCGGCGAAAAAGAGGGTGTATTGAGAGTAACGGTCACACCTCCAGTCGACCGAATCATTCGTTTAATGAAAGATAAATGGATGAAAATGGGGAGTCCTGCTGCAAAACAAGTGGAAGCGGCCATAGAAGACAGTTACAAACGCCTGATCCAGCCATCCGTCGAACGTGAAATCCGGACGGAACTAAGTGAAAAAGGTGAAACGCAGGCCATACACATCTTTTCGGAAAACCTGCGCAATCTGTTATTGCAGCCTCCAATGAAAGATAAATTCGTGCTCGGCATTGATCCGGCGTACCGCACCGGCTGCAAACTAGCAGTGATAGATGCGACGGGGAAACTATTGGAAGTGGCGGTCATTTATCCGCATCCCCCAAAATCCGATCAACAAGGCGCAAAGAAAACCTTGCAGCGCTTAACCGATGCCTACCCAATTGAAATCATGGCGATCGGAAACGGCACAGCATCACGCGAAACCGAACAATTCGTTGCGGATTTCCTCAGCCAAACTGCAACGAAAGCGTCTTACGTCATCGTCAATGAAGCAGGTGCCAGTGTGTACTCGGCGTCCGATGTGGCTCGTGCGGAGTTTCCAGACTTGCAAGTAGAAGAACGCAGTGCAGCTTCCATCGCCCGCCGACTTCAAGACCCGCTTTCTGAACTTGTGAAAATCGACCCGAAAGCTGTAGGTGTTGGACAATACCAGCATGATGTCTCGCGGAAAAAGCTGGCAGACCAATTGACCTTCGTTGTTGAGACGGCGGTCAACCAAGTTGGCGTGAACGTTAACTCTGCTTCAGCCTCTCTCCTTCAATACGTTGCTGGCCTCAGTAAGACCGTCGCCGAGAACATCATTAAAGTGCGCGATGAGAACGGCCGCTTTACTTCCCGTATCCAGTTAAAGAAAATCCCTCGCCTTGGTGCCAAGACCTATGAACAAGCAGTTGGCTTCCTGCGCATAACGGAAGGAAAGAATCCGCTAGACGCCACCGGCATTCACCCAGAAAGTTATGAAGCTGCCGAAAGGATCCTCAAGTTGATCGATGCAGACAAGAAAATGATTGGGCGTCCAGAAATTATCGCGAAGCTGGAAGACTTGGACCTCGAAGCATTAAGCCAGGAGTGGGAAGTAGGCAAAGTGACACTCAAAGATATTGTGGATGCGTTGAAGAAACCGTTCCGCGACCCGCGGGATGAGTTCCCTCAACCATTGCTCAAGAGTGACGTTTTAAAAATGGAAGACTTGTCACCTGGAATGGAAGTGCAAGGGACGGTGCGCAACGTCGTCGACTTCGGAGCCTTCGTTGACATTGGCGTGAAACAGGACGGGCTGGTCCACATCTCTAAATTGAAAAAGGGATTCGTTAAACACCCGCTTGATGTCGTGGCAGTCGGAGACATCGTCACTGTCTGGGTCGACCAGGTCGAAAAACAAAAAGGCCGAATCGCTTTGACGATGCTGCCGCCAAAAGAACAACAACCGGATCTTCAGGAGAGATAAGATGACAAACGAAGAATTGACCAAGATGATTGTAGAGATTTCTCGTGACATTTTCGGTAAGCCGTTCCGCCATCAAGGTGTATTCAACAAACGCCTCCGGACGACAGGTGGCCGTTACTTGCTGAGATCGCACAACATTGAAATCAATCCGGCTTCATATGAAAAGTTCGGCGGCAACGAACTTATAGGCATCATCAAGCATGAGTTGTGCCATTATCATCTCCATCTTGAAGGAAAAGGATACAAGCATCGGGACAAGGAGTTTCGAGAATTGTTACAAGAGACAGGGTCTCCGCGCTTTTGTTCTTTGCTTGTAGAGAAGCGGCGGAAGACAGCTGGCTTTCATCTGTATGAATGCATCTCTTGTAAAACGGAATTTCCAAGAAAGATCCGCATGGACACTGACAAGTACAGATGCGGACGCTGCAGCGGCAAGCTGCGGTTGAAAAGAGAAAAGAGTTTATAAAAGAAAGAGCCGCTGATGAAGCGGCTCTTCTTTTATGTCTAGCAGCTTTCAGTAAAATTACCCTAGAAGGAGATGGATAAAAATGATGCGATTCGCATTTATTATAGAAGAAGAGTAAAAGGGGCCGGTGGAAGTTCCAAGGGACCAGCCACCGTTCATTCTAATAAACCTTCATAGGTTCTCGGCCGTTCAGAGTCTTTCAGTAAAAGAGTAAAGTGGCTCAGCTAATAGCTCCGTGAGCTTAATTGTTTTGAAGTACATTACTAAACGAAACACTGAACTCAAATTAAATTATAAAATGATGAATAAAAGTATTGACGATTCCTGTAAGGCTCTTTATAATAGAAAAAGTCGACAAGTACTTAAACATTATTCCGAAGTAGCTCAGTGGTAGAGCACCGCACTGTTAATGCGATGGTCGTAGGTTCGAGTCCTACCTTCGGAGCCATTTATTTGGCCCCTTGGTCAAGCGGTTAAGACACCGCCCTTTCACGGCGGTAACACGGGTTCGAATCCCGTAGGGGTCACCATACATATATTGAATTACTTTTTCTAATATAATACTTGTGTGCGATACAATTGAAAATATTATTATTGTCGCGGGGTGGAGCAGTTCGGTAGCTCGTTGGGCTCATAACCCAAAGGTCGCAGGTTCAAATCCTGCCCCCGCAACCAAATGGTCCCGTGGTGTAGCGGTTAACATGCCTGCCTGTCACGCAGGAGATCGCCGGTTCGATCCCGGTCGGGACCGCCATTTTTTTCAATGGGGTATAGCCAAGCGGTAAGGCAACGGGTTTTGATCCCGTCATGCCCTGGTTCGAATCCAGGTACCCCAGCCAATTTAAGGGTTACTGAGACGAACTTCAATTTAAACGAGTTGCTCTTGACAATGAAGACTAGAAGTTATATAGTAGAATTTGTCTCAAAAAATATAATATTTGCGGTCGTGGCGGAATGGCAGACGCGCTAGGTTGAGGGCCTAGTGGGAGAAATCCCGTGGAAGTTCGACTCTTCTCGGCCGCACCATACATATTCAATTATTTGCGCCCGTAGCTCAATTGGATAGAGTACTTGACTACGAATCAAGCGGTTAGAGGTTCGAGTCCTCTCGGGCGCGCCATTTATCTTCTATATATATGCGGGTGTAGTTTAGTGGTAAAACCTCAGCCTTCCAAGCTGATGATGAGGGTTCGATTCCCTTCACCCGCTCCAAATTCTTTTGAACCTTGAAAACTGAACAGCAAAACGTCAACGAAAGACGTCACGAGCGCCTTGGCGTGCGAACGGCTTTTGCGATGGTCGCCTTTGGGCGATCGGAGCAATCAGCCATTCCGACCTTCGGTGTTCGTGACTTACTTACTGATCAGCTTCGGCAGATCAAGCGAATCGCGCGTCTTCTAGACGGCGATACGCCAGCAACTATTGAGCAATCAATACTACTCTATAATGGAGAGTTTGATCCTGGCTCAGGACGAACGCTGGCGGCGTGCCTAATACATGCAAGTCGAGCGGAGATAATGGAGCTTGCTCCATTATCTTAGCGGCGGACGGGTGAGTAACACGTGGGCAACCTGCCCTGCAGATCGGGATAACTCCGGGAAACCGGTGCTAATACCGAATAGTTTGCGGCCTCTCATGAGGCTGCACGGAAAGACGGTTTCGGCTGTCACTGCAGGATGGGCCCGCGGCGCATTAGCTAGTTGGTGAGGTAACGGCTCACCAAGGCCACGATGCGTAGCCGACCTGAGAGGGTGATCGGCCACACTGGGACTGAGACACGGCCCAGACTCCTACGGGAGGCAGCAGTAGGGAATCTTCCGCAATGGACGAAAGTCTGACGGAGCAACGCCGCGTGAGTGAAGAAGGTTTTCGGATCGTAAAACTCTGTTGTGAGGGAAGAACAAGTACCAAGTAACTACTGGTACCTTGACGGTACCTCACCAGAAAGCCACGGCTAACTACGTGCCAGCAGCCGCGGTAATACGTAGGTGGCAAGCGTTGTCCGGAATTATTGGGCGTAAAGCGCGCGCAGGCGGTCCTTTAAGTCTGATGTGAAAGCCCACGGCTCAACCGTGGAGGGTCATTGGAAACTGGGGGACTTGAGTGCAGAAGAGGAAAGTGGAATTCCACGTGTAGCGGTGAAATGCGTAGAGATGTGGAGGAACACCAGTGGCGAAGGCGACTTTCTGGTCTGTAACTGACGCTGAGGCGCGAAAGCGTGGGGAGCAAACAGGATTAGATACCCTGGTAGTCCACGCCGTAAACGATGAGTGCTAAGTGTTAGGGGGTTTCCGCCCCTTAGTGCTGCAGCTAACGCATTAAGCACTCCGCCTGGGGAGTACGGCCGCAAGGCTGAAACTCAAAGGAATTGACGGGGGCCCGCACAAGCGGTGGAGCATGTGGTTTAATTCGAAGCAACGCGAAGAACCTTACCAGGTCTTGACATCCCGCTGACCGCCTAGGAGACTAGGCTTTCCCTTCGGGGACAGCGGTGACAGGTGGTGCATGGTTGTCGTCAGCTCGTGTCGTGAGATGTTGGGTTAAGTCCCGCAACGAGCGCAACCCTTGATCTTAGTTGCCAGCATTCAGTTGGGCACTCTAAGGTGACTGCCGGTGACAAACCGGAGGAAGGTGGGGATGACGTCAAATCATCATGCCCCTTATGACCTGGGCTACACACGTGCTACAATGGACGGTACAAAGGGCTGCAAACCCGCGAGGGGGAGCCAATCCCAGAAAACCGTTCTCAGTTCGGATTGCAGGCTGCAACTCGCCTGCATGAAGCCGGAATCGCTAGTAATCGCGGATCAGCATGCCGCGGTGAATACGTTCCCGGGCCTTGTACACACCGCCCGTCACACCACGAGAGTTTGTAACACCCGAAGTCGGTGGGGTAACCCTTACGGGAGCCAGCCGCCGAAGGTGGGACAGATGATTGGGGTGAAGTCGTAACAAGGTAGCCGTATCGGAAGGTGCGGCTGGATCACCTCCTTTCTAAGGATTATATCGGAACCGATCTTCGGATCGGGTTGACGTTTTGCGTTCAGTTTTGAAGGTTCACTCCGCAAGGATTGACTTTCAAACTTGTTCTTTGAAAACTGGATAGATCGACATTGATTAAGAAACAAGCATCAAGTAGCGTGATCGCTTTGCGATCAACTTATTTTTTTGACCCTCAGTGGTTAAGTTAATAAGGGCGCACGGTGGATGCCTTGGCACTAGGAGCCGAAGAAGGACGGCACTAACACCGATATGCCTCGGGGAGCTGTAAGTGAGCTGTGATCCGGGGATTTCCGAATGGGGAAACCCACTGTTCGTAATGGAGCAGTATCCATGTGTGAATACATAGCACATGAGAAGGCAGACTCAGGGAACTGAAACATCTAAGTACCTGAAGGAAGAGAAAGCAAATGCGATTCCCCAAGTAGCGGCGAGCGAAACGGGATCAGCCCAAACCAGAAGGCTTGCCTTCTGGGGTTGTAGGACACTCTATACGGAGTTACAAAGGAACGGATTAAGCGAAGCGACCTGGAACGGTCCGCAAGATAGGGTAATAGCCCCGTAGCTGAAAGTTCGTTCCCTCCAGAGTGGATCCTGAGTACGGCGGAACACGAGAAATTCCGTCGGAATCCGGGAGGACCATCTCCCAAGGCTAAATACTCCCTAGTGACCGATAGTGAACCAGTACCGTGAGGGAAAGGTGAAAAGCACCCCGGAAGGGGAGTGAAATAGATCCTGAAACCGTGTGCCTACAAGTAGTTAGAGCCCGTTAATGGGTGATAGCGTGCCTTTTGTAGAATGAACCGGCGAGTTACGATTGCATGCAAGGTTAAGGTGAGAAGCCGGAGCCGCAGCGAAAGCGAGTCTGAATAGGGCGAGTGAGTATGCAGTTGTAGACCCGAAACCAGGTGATCTACCCATGTCCAGGGTGAAGGTAAGGTAACACTTACTGGAGGCCCGAACCCACGCACGTTGAAAAGTGCGGGGATGAGGTGTGGGTAGCGGAGAAATTCCAATCGAACCTGGAGATAGCTGGTTCTCTCCGAAATAGCTTTAGGGCTAGCCTCAAGATAAGAATCCTGGAGGTAGAGCACTGTTTGGACTAGGGGCCCATCCCGGGTTACCGAATTCAGACAAACTCCGAATGCCAGTGATTTATGCTTGGGAGTCAGACTGCGAGTGATAAGATCCGTAGTCAAGAGGGAAACAGCCCAGACCACCAGCTAAGGTCCCCAAATATCCGTTAAGTGGAAAAGGATGTGGCGTTGCTTAGACAACCAGGATGTTGGCTTAGAAGCAGCCATCATTTAAAGAGTGCGTAATAGCTCACTGGTCGAGTGACACTGCGCCGAAAATGTACCGGGGCTAAACGGATTACCGAAGCTGTGGATGGACATCGTAGATGTCCGTGGTAGGAGAGCGTTCTAAGGGCGTTGAAGTCAGACCGGAAGGACTGGTGGAGCGCTTAGAAGTGAGAATGCCGGTATGAGTAACGAAAGACGGGTGAGAATCCCGTCCACCGAATGCCTAAGGTTTCCTGAGGAAGGCTCGTCCGCTCAGGGTTAGTCGGGACCTAAGTCGAGGCCGATAGGCGTAGACGATGGACAACAGGTTGATATTCCTGTACCACCTCCCCGCCGTTTGAGCAATGGGGGGACGCAGAAGGATAGGGTGAGCGTGCCGTTGGTTGTGCACGTCCAAGTTGTGAGATGAGAAACGAGGCAAATCCCGTTTCTATATAACATCAAGCAGTGATGGCAAGAGGTTTACCTCAGAGTCCCTGATTTCACACTGCCAAGAAAAGCCTCTAGCGAGGCGGGAGGTGCCCGTACCGCAAACCGACACAGGTAGGCGAGAAGAGAATTCTAAGGTGAGCGAGTGAACTCTCGTTAAGGAACTCGGCAAAATGACCCCGTAACTTCGGGAGAAGGGGTGCTCTGGTAGGGTGTTACAGCCCGAGAGAGCCGCAGTGAATAGGCCCAGGCGACTGTTTAGCAAAAACACAGGTCTCTGCAAAACCGTAAGGTGACGTATAGGGGCTGACGCCTGCCCGGTGCTGGAAGGTTAAGGGGAGTGCTTAGCGCAAGCGAAGGTGCGAACCGAAGCCCCAGTAAACGGCGGCCGTAACTATAACGGTCCTAAGGTAGCGAAATTCCTTGTCGGGTAAGTTCCGACCCGCACGAAAGGCGTAACGATCTGGGCACTGTCTCAACGAGAGACTCGGTGAAATTATAGTACCTGTGAAGATGCAGGTTACCCGCGACAGGACGGAAAGACCCCGTGGAGCTTTACTGTAGCCTGATATTGAATTTTGGTGCAACTTGTACAGGATAGGTAGGAGCCAGAGAACCCGGAGCGCCAGCTTCGGGGGAGGCGTCGGTGGGATACTACCCTGGTTGTATTGAACTTCTAACCCACAAGCCTTAGCGGCTTGGGAGACAGTGTCAGGCGGGCAGTTTGACTGGGGCGGTCGCCTCCTAAAGAGTAACGGAGGCGCTCAAAGGTTCCCTCAGAATGGTTGGAAATCATTCGCAGAGTGTAAAGGCACAAGGGAGCTTGACTGCGAGACGGACAGGTCGAGCAGGGTCGAAAGACGGACTTAGTGATCCGGTGGTTCCGCATGGAAGGGCCATCGCTCAACGGATAAAAGCTACCCCGGGGATAACAGGCTTATCTCCCCCAAGAGTCCACATCGACGGGGAGGTTTGGCACCTCGATGTCGGCTCATCGCATCCTGGGGCTGTAGTCGGTCCCAAGGGTTGGGCTGTTCGCCCATTAAAGCGGTACGCGAGCTGGGTTCAGAACGTCGTGAGACAGTTCGGTCCCTATCCGTCGCGGGCGCAGGAAATTTGAGAGGAGCTGTCCTTAGTACGAGAGGACCGGGATGGACACACCGCTGGTGTACCAGTTGTTCTGCCAAGAGCATCGCTGGGTAGCTATGTGTGGCCGGGATAAGTGCTGAAAGCATCTAAGCACGAAGCCCCCCTCAAGATGAGATTTCCCATTGCGCAAGCAAGTAAGATCCCTCAAAGACGATGAGGTAGATAGGTTCGGGGTGGAAGCGTGGCGACACGTGCAGCTGACGAATACTAATCGATCGAGGACTTAACCAACAAACTGAAACGCAAGTTTCCCCCAATGTCGATTTATCCAGTTTTGAGCGAACAAGCTCAACAAGTCCAGTGATGATGGCAAAGAGGCCACACCCGTTCCCATCCCGAACACGGAAGTTAAGCTCTTTTGCGCCGATGGTAGTTGGGGGTTTCCCCCTGTGAGAGTAGGACGTCGCTGGTCTATAATTTTGGTCCCGTGGTGTAGCGGTTAACATGCCTGCCTGTCACGCAGGAGATCGCCGGTTCGATCCCGGTCGGGACCGTCATTCCAAAAAGTGAGCACAGCGAACCCGCTGTGCTCTTTTTCTATGGAAACAATATATTTTGATTTGCACGGCTATCTCCGCTAAACTATGAAAAGACTTAAACGAGGTGAAGAGACATGAGCTTTACGATTACAGTGCAATCGCCGGAACAGACAGAGAAACTTGCCATTCGATTGGCTTTGCTTTTACAGCCTCAAGATCTCCTAACATTGGAAGGTGACTTAGGGGCAGGCAAGACGACTTTTACTAAAGGATTAGCCAAAGGGCTCGGCATCGAACGAACGGTCAATAGTCCGACTTTCACTATCCTTAAGCAATATGAAGGCCGATTAAACCTCAATCATTTTGATGTATACCGGTTGGAAAATAGTGATGAAGATATCGGTTTTGATGAATTATTTGCAGAAGAAGCTGTGTCGGTGATTGAATGGGCTCAGTTCATTGAGGATTATTTGCCGGTAGAACGCCTGGACATTGTCATTCGTCGCTTGTCTGAAGAGGGGCGTGAAGTGGAGTTTCAGCCGCATGGTGTCCGTTACGAAAACTTATGCAGGGAGCTAATGCAATGATTTTAGGAATCGATACGTCAAATTCGCCGCTAGCTATTGCTTTGGTGAAAGACGACACAGTATTAATAGAAGAAACTCAAAATCTAAAGATCAATCATTCCTTAACTGCTATGCCTGCAGTAGAGGATTTAATGAAAAAAGCTAACATTAATCCAGGTGATTTAACAGGAATTGTGGTTGCAGAAGGACCTGGATCCTACACAGGGGTTCGAATTGGCCTGACAATCGCGAAAACTCTCGCATGGTCGTTGAAAATTCCGTTGACCACTGTATCGAGTTTGAAGGTTCTTGCAGCGAACGGACAGGGATTTAATGGTCTGATTTGCCCTGTAATGGATGCAAGACGCGGTACCGCTTTTACTGCACTTTATGATGGGCGTCAGCTGTCAACGGTCCTTTCAGATCGCCATAGTGACTTCAAGACGTTTTTGGAACAAGTCCGTACACATGGACAACCTGTTTTGTTCACAGGGACTGACCTTGAAATTCATCGTTCAATAATTGAGGAACTGGTTGGGGACTTGGCCTATTTTGCACCGTACCAAAATAGACTGCCAAGAGCATCGAATTTGATTGCTTTGGCAGCGACTGAAGAAGCGAAAGAAGTACACCACACGGTTCCTGAATATCGCCGGATTACAGAGGCGGAAGCGAATCTTGCAAAAACGGATGAAGGAAAAAGCCGATGAGCGAATTAGTGACATTCCGGAAAATGACTATACATGATGTAAATGAAGTTTATGAAATTGAAAAACAATCGTTTACGCTAGCCTGGACAAAAGAGGCGTTTGAGCAAGAGATGCTGAAAAACGAATTTGCTTATTATGTGTTGGCTGAAACGCAAGAAGGAGTCGTCGGTTACTGTGGCATGTGGCTTGTCATGGACGAAGCACATATTACGAATATTGCCATCTCACCAAAAGAACGGGGCAAGAAGTTTGGGGAAGCGTTAATGAAAGAAGCAATAGAAACTGCAAAAGCGCAAGGCGCGAAATTGATGACATTAGAAGCACGTGTTAGCAATATAGCTGCGCTTAATTTATATAGGAAACTAGGATTTCAAAATGGTGGCATCCGAAAAGGTTATTATACGGATAATCAGGAAGATGCCATAGTTATGTGGGTGAATTTCGATGAATAAAGACATTTATGTATTGGGAATAGAAACGAGTTGCGACGAAACAGCAGCTTCAGTCGTAAAAAACGGGACAGAAATCATCTCCAATGTGGTGGCATCGCAAATTGAGAGCCATAAGCGCTTCGGTGGCGTTGTGCCGGAAATTGCATCGAGACATCATGTCGAGCAAATCACAATTGTAATTGAAGAAGCCTTGCAACAGGCGGAGCTAACACCATCCGAGTTGTCTGCAGTGGCGGTTACAGAAGGACCGGGCTTAGTCGGAGCCTTGCTAGTTGGTGTTAATGCAGCAAAAGCGTTTGCCTTTGCGCATAGCTTGCCGCTAGTAGGTGTTCATCATATCGCAGGCCATATCTATGCGAATAGACTGGAGCAAGAAATGGAGTTTCCGCTTTTGTCATTGGTCATTTCAGGAGGGCATACTGAGCTGATCCTCATGAAAGAACATGGTGATTTTACAGTAATCGGAGAAACTAGGGACGATGCCGCAGGAGAAGCCTACGACAAAGTGGCGCGAACATTAAACTTGCCATATCCTGGGGGGCCACATATCGACCGGTTGGCGCATCAAAGCGTGGAAGCAGTCGATTTTCCGCGGGTTTGGCTGGAAGAAGGATCTTATGACTTTAGCTTTAGCGGATTGAAATCATCTGTGCTGAATTATATGCATAATATGAAGCAGCGCGGGGAAACACCCGTACCAGAAGCTGTTGCCGCAGGATTCCAAAACAGTGTCGTGGAAGTCGTAACAGCAAAAACTCTACGTGCAGCAAGGGAATTTGGCGTTCGACAAGTGATTGCAGCCGGTGGTGTGGCAGCCAATAAAGGCTTACGCCAATCGCTGAGTGAGACTTTTGAAAAAGAGCATATCCCCTTCTTTATTCCACCGCTGCCGCTTTGTACAGATAATGCAGCGATGATTGCAGCGGCTGGAACGGTTATGTATGAAAAAGGCTTAACCGGAGATATGGCCATGAATGGGCGCCCAGGCATGCCTTTGAGTTCATGGATTTAACTGATAGCATTGCCGCAATTTATTGAGAATTGCGGCAATGCTTCTTTTTTTATGAATAATATCCAAATCTTACAAGGACATAGAAATGTATTTTCTGTCAATAGAGAACATTTGTACTTATGCACAATTTGTGAATAAGCTGTTAACAACCTATCGATAAACAGTGGATTTCCTACATATTGTGGAGTCATAGGTGGAAAACTATGTGGATAAAAGAAAACTAGCCTGTTGATAATGTTCATAACTCTGTTGATAGTTGATTTTACAACTCTTTTAATGTGTACAAATCTGTGGAAATATTTATTTCGTGAAATGGTATTGACCTATATGTAGGGAAATGAAAAACCGCATACCCAGTATGCGGTCAGGAATTCATTTCTTCAAGTTGTTCTTGCAGTTCGAGCCATTCGGCCATCGCTTCTTCATGTGATTGCTTGAGCTCTTCAAGACGCGATTGTAACGGCATAACGCGTTCATGGTCCTGGAAAATATCCGGCTCGCACAATTGTTCTTCAATCGCTGCGATTTCTTCATCGAACGATTCCATCGCTTGTTCGATTTCGGTGTTTTTCCTTACTAACTGGCGTTCGAGCTTTTTGGCTTCCTTATCGATTTGAGAAGTGGATGCAGACGTTTGGATCTCCGGCTGTTTCGCTTTTGCTTCGAGTGCATCGAGTGCCGCGAGTTCTTCAGTTTCGAGTTTTTTCTCGACGTAATAATCGTAATCGCCCAAGTACTCGGTGGTGCCGTCTCGGGACAGTTCTACCACTTTTGTGGCGATTCGATTCATGAAATAACGGTCATGGGAAACGAATAACAGTGTGCCTGGATAGTCGATCAAGGCGTTTTCCAACACTTCTTTGCTGTCGAGATCCAAATGGTTGGTCGGTTCATCGAGCAGCAGGACATTGGCTTTTTGCATCATGAGCTTGGCGAGTGCCACACGGGCTTTTTCACCGCCGGATAAAGTCGACACTGGCTTCAAGACATCGTCTCCAGTGAATAAGAAGCGTCCGAGGATGCCCCGGATGTCTTTTTCATTTACATGCGGGTAGTCGTCCCATAATTCGTTGAGGACGAGCTTATTGCCTTTTAAGTTTGCCTGTTCCTGGTCGTAATAGCCGAATTGGATGCCGGTGCCGTAATGGATATCACCTGCAAGTGCCGGCAATTCTTTCATGATGGTCTTGAGCAGCGTCGATTTACCGACACCGTTCGGCCCGACAAGTGCGAGGCTGTCGGTGCGGTAGAGTTTCAACGTGATGTTATTCGACACCGGCCGGTCGCCATAGCCGACAGACAAGGCTTGGACGTTCAAGACGTCATTGCCGCTTTGCTTTTGGATGTCGAAACCGAAGCGCGCTGATTTTTCGTCGCCTTCTGGAGCTTCCATCCAGTCGGTCTTCTCGAGCACACGGCGCCTGCTTTGCGCCATTTTCGTCGTCGAAGCACGGACCAGGTTGCGGGCGACATAGTCTTCGAGTTTGGCTTTTTCGCTTTGTTCTTTCTCGTAATGTTTGCGGTCGAGTTCATATTGTTTCGCTTTTTCACTTAAATAACGGCTGTAGTTGCCGGTGTATTTACGGACCTTCTTGCGCGACACTTCGTAGACGAGCGTGACGACTTGGTCGAGGAAATAACGGTCATGCGAGACGATGAGCAAAGCGCCCGGGTAATTCTTCAAATAGTTTTCGAGCCAGCTCAAGGTTTCGATGTCCAAATGGTTGGTCGGCTCATCGAGGATCAAGAGCTGAGGCTTTGCGAGCAGGAGCTTCGCCAGCATGAGGCGGGTTTTCTGGCCGCCTGACAGGGAAGTGATTTTCTTTTCATAGTCTTCCGCGTAGAACTTCATACCATGCAGGACCGCGCGCGTATCGGCTTCGAACTGATACCCGCCGGCATCTTTGAAATGGGTTTGGAGGAGATCATACTCTTGCATGACTTTGGCATTGCGTTCGGCATCGTTGTAGACATCAGGATCGGCCATCGCCGCTTCAAGGTGACGCAGTTTCGCTTCCTGGTCCCGGAAATGGGCGAAGATTTTCATCATTTCCTGCCATACTGTGGCGTCGGAATTCAAGTCGGTTTGCTGTTCCAAATAGCCGATCGTTAAATCTTTCGGCATGATCAAATCGCCGCTGTCGTAAGACATTTCACCGGCAATGATTTTCAATAATGTGGATTTTCCGGCACCGTTGCGGCCGACAAGTGCGACCCGGTCACGATGCTGGACTTCTAGTTTGGCGCCTGAGATGATTTCCTCGGCACCGAATGATTTATGGATTTGATTGACTTGCAATACGATCATTTAGGGTCACCTCTATTCTTCTTAAGTGTAGCTGATGGGCGTGCGCTTCGCAATTACGCAAGCCTTTACATATCAAGGCCTGTCATGTAAGATTGATACGATTTGACAACAGTTCAGAAGGAAGCGATCCCATGCTTGACGAATCCCATAAAATACCGCAAGCGACAACGAAGCGGCTGCCCTTGTATTACCGGTTTCTCCAGAATTTTGCCAATGCTGGACAAAAGCGCATTTCCTCGCAGGAGTTGAGCGAAGCGATGAAAATCGATTCGGCGACCATTCGCCGCGATTTTTCCCATCTTGGCGCACTCGGCAAAAAAGGCTATGGCTACGATGTACAGGAGCTCTTGGCATTTTTCCGCAAGACGCTTGACCAGGACGAAGCGACAAATGTCGCCTTGATCGGTGTCGGAAGCCTCGGCAGCGCGTTTCTAAAATACAATTTTCATCGCAATCACAACACGAAAATCATCCTCGCCTTTGATACGAACAGCCCCCATGAAGGCAAGAAGATCAGCGGCATCGACACGTACCATCCTGATTTGATTGAAGAGAAAATCAAGCAGTACGGTGTGGAAGTGGTCATTTTGACGGTGCCATCGCGGTCGGCACAGGAAGTCACCGACCGGCTCGCGCAGACGGACATTAAAGGCATACTCAATTTCACGCCGGTGCGCATTTCCGTACCTGAACATATCCGTGTGCAGACGATCGATTTGTCGGTTGAACTGCAAACTTTGATCTACCAGATCAAGCATGATTAACATAAAACCTTCACATTTGAACGGCCTTTGGAAATAGCCAACGGGCCGCGTTTCATGTACACTAGAAGCATACTACAGGAGGTGTCTGATATGGCTCCAGGTCCACTAAGTTTAATCATCATCGGGATTGTCGCGTTGCTGATTTTCGGCCCGAAAAAATTGCCGGAACTAGGCAAAGCATTCGGTTCTTCCCTACGCGAATTCAAAAACGCCACAAAAGGGTTGGCAGATGACGACGAAGATGATAAAAAAGTCGAAGCAACAAAGAAAAACGATCTAGACAAGAAAGACGAGCACAAGTAACACGATAGGATGTTTGTCCGATGAACCAACAAAATGAAATGACGGTAGTTGAACATATAGGTGAACTCAGAAAACGGCTGGCCTTGATAGTCGTTTTCTTTCTGTTCGCGCTCATTGCGGGATTCTTTCTCGCCGAGCCGCTGATCCGCTATTTGCAATTTAGCGAAGAGGCGCGGAATTTGACGCTGAACGCTTTTAAAATTACCGATCCGATTAAGATATATATGCAGGTCATGATGATTTTGGCATTGATTATCACGTCGCCATTGATCATGTACCAATTTTGGGCGTTCATCAGCCCCGGACTCTCTGACAGGGAGCGAAAAGTGACGCTTGGGTATATCCCGTTTTCCTTGTCGCTGTTTATCGGCGGGATTGCGTTTTCCTATTTGGTGCTGTTTCCGTATGTTATCGGGTTCATGCTCAATATTTCGGAGAACCTGGATATTCAGGAGACGATCGGGATCAATGAGTATTTCCAGTTTTTGTTCCAAATTACTTTGCCGTTCGGCTTTATCTTCCAGCTGCCGGTGTTGATGCTGTTTTTGACGCGTCTCGGTATTTTGACGCCGATGATGATGACGAAGTACCGGAAGTATGCGTATTTGGCGCTGGTGACGATTGCTGCGTTCATTACACCGCCGGATATTATTTCCCATATGATCGTGACATTGCCGCTGATCTTGTTGTATGAATTCAGTGTGGTCATTGCGCGCATCGGATATCGCAAGTTCCTGCGGGCAGAACAGCAGCAGGCAATTGAAGAACAGACAGAAGACCTTCCGCCGAAATGATGGCGGGAGGTTTTTTGTTTGGAATGAAATGTATAAACAGTTTGAGTGGGGAAAGTTTTGGTAATAGGAGACTGCGCTCCAGGGGCACGCTTGGGGCCCGCAGGATGCGGGTCATGCAGTTGAAGCGACAGGACGTCGCGTTTTCAACTGCCCGGGGATAGGGCGGGTGGTGAGCCGATGTGACAAAGAAACCCCTGCGACATACCTACAAGCAGATATGTCGCAAATGAATAAGCTCAGCTTCTCTTCACTTATTCATTCGCTCAGTCCCACAGGCGTCAGCCCCTTTTGCTCCGTCGATAGTTTTAGAGTGAAACGGACATTTTGTCACGCTCTCAATAGTATATGTGTAGATAGTCTCGGCCTTTGCAAAATGTATCGGCTGGTGGAATTAATATTCAACCAATAGGCAGACTTGCTTCATTTATTTTAATAACGCTCTTAACAATTAAGTTACTTCTCAGCCAGTTGGTGCCACCTTCAATACTATGGTATCTTCTTATTCTTCTCTTATAGAGATTAAAAACCGCCGTCCCATTAAAGGAGCGGCGATTAGTTGTTATTGCAGATTTTCCATTTGTTTGATGAAGGTTTCGATCTTGTCCATATTGAGCTGGATGAGCATGACGTAGCCGTTTAGCAGGATGTGCGCGATGATCGGGGTGATGATGCGCTTAGTCCGCTGATAAAGGGCTGCCAGGATCAATCCGGTCGTGAAGTAGAGCAGGAGATGCGTGAACTCGAGATGGACGAGTGCGAAGACGAGTGCCGAGATGGCCGTGGCGATCCAGAAGTTCATCGTTTGGTTCAAGGAGCCGAAGACGACCCGGCGGAAGACGAGTTCTTCGAGGATCGGGCCGAACAGGACGACCGCGATGATCGCGTACGGCACGACTTCAGCGATTCGAACGAGTGTCTGTGTATTGGCGGATCCTGGGTCGATGCCGATCGCCATTTCAATCATGGCAGCGATCGATTGCCCGATGATCAACAACAGAAAGCCGAGGACGCCCCAGCCGATTGCCGCGGGGAGGCTCGATTTTTTGCCTTTCCAAATATTGAAGAAGTTGCGGTCGCGCAAGATGAGAATCATTGTAACTAAAAAGCCGACGCCCATCGTCAGGAAGATCAGCCAGCCAGACGTCGAAGCGCGGGCCGTGGCATCGTCAAGTCCTTGGTCGCGGAAATAGCCGAGCGTCGGGCCGATAAAGAGAATTGGCATGAGTTGAACGGCTACGAAGACGAGCAGGACCAGGAGCGGCGTGCGCATATTTTTGCGCTTATACCCTTTCGCTTTCTGGGAAGAGGCGGTTTTATCGGTTGAGGTCATGTAGTCAAATTCCTTTCTTTTCACGTGCTCCTTTTATTGTAGGGCTTAACGGAAAAAGGCGCAAAGAATTCAAAACGCTCTAGGGTTTCTGCTTGCAATTAACTGAAGATTTTATTAAACTTATCTATGGGTTAGCACTCAAGGACAGAGAGTGCTAAACGACTAGAAGCTATTTAATTTGAGGAGGGTGTTTCAATTGTTAAGACCATTAGGAGATCGTGTCATCATTGAGCTCGTCGAAGTGGAAGAAAAGACATCTAGCGGAATCGTCTTGCCAGGAACGGCGCAGGAAAAGCCGCAGGAAGGCAAAGTGATTGCGGTAGGGAATGGACTTATCCGTGAAAACGGACAGCGCACAGAGCTGGACGTAACTGAAGGAGACCGCGTCGTCTTTTCGAAATATGCGGGCACAGAATTGAAATACGAAGGCAAAGAATACTTAATTTTACGTGAAAACGACATCCTTGCGATTGTCGGCTAAATAAGCATAAATTCTATTTATATAGGAGGAACCGAATCATGGCAAAAGATATTAAGTTCAGTGAAGATGCACGCAGCTTGATGCTGCAAGGTGTAGATAAATTAGCGGACGCAGTCAAAGTAACGCTTGGGCCAAAAGGGCGCAACGTTGTGCTTGAGAAGAAATTCGGCACGCCGCTTATCACAAACGACGGCGTAACCATCGCCAAAGAAATCGAACTTGAAAACGCGTTTGAAAACATGGGCGCGAAACTCGTAGCGGAAGTTGCTTCCAAAACGAACGATATCGCAGGTGACGGTACGACAACTGCGACAGTTCTAGCACAAGCGATGATCCGCGAAGGCTTGAAGAACGTCACAGCTGGCGCAAACCCTGTGGGCATCCGCCGCGGCATCGAACTTGCTGTGGAAAGCGCAGTCACTGGATTGCAGTCCATTTCCCAGCAAATCGAAGGCAAAGAATCGATTGCGCAAGTAGCGGCGATTTCTTCAGGCGACGAGGAAGTCGGCAAATTGATCGCAGAAGCAATGGAGCGCGTCGGCAACGATGGTGTTATCACATTGGAAGAATCGCGCGGCTTCACGACGGAACTTGACGTTGTGGAAGGGATGCAATTCGACCGTGGTTACCAGTCTCCTTACATGGTGACGGATTCCGATAAAATGGAAGCGGTTCTTGAAAACCCGTTTATCCTTGTCACTGACAAGAAAATCGGCAACATCCAGGAAATCCTTCCAGTGCTTGAGCAAGTCGTTCAGCAAAGCAAACCGCTCCTCATCATCTCTGAAGATGTTGAAGGCGAAGCGTTGGCAACACTTGTCGTGAACAAATTGCGCGGCACATTCAATGCAGTGGCTGTTAAAGCTCCTGGCTTCGGCGACCGCAGAAAAGCGATGCTCGAAGACATTGCAGCTTTGACTGGCGCTGAAGTGATCACAGAAGACCTCGGTCTTGACTTGAAATCCACAAACATCGCACAACTTGGACGCGCAGCGAAAGTCGTTGTCTCTAAAGACAACACGACAATCGTTGAAGGCAATGGCGATTCCGAGAAAATCATCGCTCGCGTGGCGCAAATCCGCAGCCAATTGGAAGAAACAACTTCTGAATTCGACCGCGAAAAACTGCAGGAGCGCCTCGCGAAACTTGCTGGCGGCGTTGCAGTCATCAAAGTCGGCGCAGCAACTGAAACAGAATTGAAAGAGCGTAAATTGCGCATCGAAGACGCATTGAATGCAACACGCGCAGCGGTTGAAGAAGGTATCGTGGCAGGCGGCGGTACAGCGCTTATCAATGTCTACAACCAAGTGGCGGAAGTTGCAGCTCAGCACGAAGGCGACGTCGCGACAGGCGTCAACATCGTTCTTCGCGCACTTGAAGAGCCGGTTCGCCAAATCGCAACGAACGCTGGCCTTGAAGGCTCGATCATCGTTCACCGCCTGAAAACGGAAGAAGTTGGCATCGGCTACAACGCAGCAACAGGCGAATGGGTCAACATGCTTGAACAAGGCATCGTAGATCCAACGAAAGTGACGCGTTCTGCATTGCAAAACGCAGCATCTGTTGCAGCTATGTTCTTGACGACTGAAGCAGTTGTCGCCGACATCCCTGAACCAGCAGGACAAGGTGGCGGCATGCCTGATATGGGCGGCATGGGCGGCATGATGTAAGTCATCAGCCCATTTAGAAAAATCCCCTCTCACATAATGTGAGAGGGGATTTTTTGTGTTTGAATCACAAGGGCAATGAATTCTACTTCCTTGAAGTATACTGAAAAACCGGATCCATCAACTCAAACTCATAGCTCTCACTATTGACCTTCCCGAGAACTTTTTCACTATCGTAAAGCTCAAGCATAAACTGTGCCATCTCTTTTGCGGTATGGAACTTTTGCACATTGTCGCCATAGCTGAAGTCATCAAGTTCCCGCGCCGTTTTCACGAATTCGGTTTCGGTCATGGATGGCGCGAGTATTTTAACTTTCAACCGAGCTCCGTTATCCTGCAGTTCCTGGGCAAGGCCTTCTGTAAATGCGCTCACGTAAAATTTGGTCGCAGCGTATGTAACGGCATTTGGCACGAGTCTGTAGCCTAAGTCAGATGATACGTTGATGAGCTGTGCGCCTTCTTGGTCCGCGTAGTCGCGTACATAAAGAGTGGAAAGCGTGGTGAGTGCTTCAACATTTACGCGCAGCATCTTTTCCGTTTTAGTTACATCCTGCTCAGCGACGGTAGCACTGTTTCCGAAGCCGGCGTTGTTGACGAAGGTTTCAATATCGTATTCTTTGAGGCTTTCGTATAGTGCATGGACCTGCTCGCTTTCGGATAGGTCGGTGGGTTTGATGACGACGTCCAGCTCAGAGTTCATGCTTTGAATCTTCTCTTTAAGATTATTGAGCTCGGCTTCCCTTCTTGCCACAAGAATAAGGTTTTTGCCGCGTGTCGCAAAAGCCAGTGCCGCTTCATATCCGATTCCTGAGCTGGCGCCTGTGATTACCGTGTACTTCATGTGAATCCCTCCATTGAAATGAATAGATAGCAAGTGTACAGAAACAATGAAACTCTCATGAGATTGTGCTGGTTCCTGAAGTGGAAGAAACATCATTTTATAAACTGAGAATTTCTTAGATTATTTGGAATTATGAGAGTTCTTAAATGAAGATTATACACTATTTTTCTACCAGCAAAGGAATTATAAAACTTATATATTTAATGGAAACTCCGCAAGCTGGACATGATGCACAGGAGGATGAAGTCCGTTATCTACAATGAATCGAAAAGGTGATCACCTTTTCTACAATCAAAAAAATAATGGATTATTTTAGTATTTGGAGAAGCGTTCGCTCGACTCCTGTGGATCAGCGAGACGACCGAGACCCCGCAAGAAGCGAAGCGACTGAGGAGGCTTGGGCGCGAGCCCACGGAAAGCGAGCGATAAGCTTCGGAAAATACGACTTCTTAACTTTCTCTACAGCCTAAAAATCCTTTCCACACTGTGAAAAGGATTTTTTTAATGAATTGATCTTCAAACAAGCTATTGCCATGAAATCAAAGCTCTGCTATTGTATTAATCATATCAAATTACTCGGCATTGATTCTGAGTACATAATTTCTTATCCAGAGAAGTGGAGGGACTGGCCCTTTGAAGCTTCGGCAGCGGAACAGATTGGATGCCCAATTTGAAACTGTGCCAAATCCAGCAGGTGCTGCTAAGCATTTGAGAGATGAGAAGAGCCGGACGGTGAGCCTCTCTTCTTTTTTTATGAAGAGGGGCTTTTTCTATTGGGCGGCAAGGATTATAGCGTTTCATTCGAAATAAAAAAGACTAAGGAGAGATGGCAGATGAACAAGCGTTGGATTGGTGTGTTGGGGATTTCTGGGTTACTACTTGCAGGATGCGGCGATAGCGGGGAAGCTTCAGGGGAGGACAAGAAAGAAGTGCGTGTCGGCTTTGGCGTCGGGACGTATGAGCAGCAATTCAAGGAAGGGATCTTGCCTATTTTGGAGGAGAAAGGGTATAAAGTGGATACAACAACTTTTTCCCAAAACATGCAGTTGAATCCGGCGATGCAGGAAGGCTCGATCGATGCGAGCATTTTCCAGAGCACGGCGTATATGGAAGGGATCAACGAGGAATTGGGCATGGACATGACGGGGATCGCTTTTGTGCCGAGCGCGCCTCAAGGCTTGTATTCGGTGCATCATCAATCCTTGGATGAGGTAAAGGACGGCTCGACTGTCGGCTTGCCGAACGATCCGGTCAACCAGGAACGCGCAGTACGCATCTTGGAGGAACTCGGATGGGTGACGGTGTCAGATGATGCAGGCGTGACGGATTTTAATTTGAACGCAGTAGAAAATGCCGATTATGATCTCGACTTGAAAGTCTTAGACCCAGCGCAGATCCTGGTGTCGCTACAGGATATCGATTTTGGCGTCGTTAACGGCAATTATATTGCCAATGCGCCGGACCGCAAGATAACGGATGCGTTGAAAATCGAGAATACGCCCGAACAGCATCGGATTGTGGTGACGATCGAAGAAGAAAACGCGGATACTCAGTGGGCGAAAGATTTGAAAGACGCTTACGAATCCGAGGAATTCCAGGAATATATCGAGTCGAATGAGCAGTACGACGGCTTCATTTTGACGGAGGAATGGACGCAATAGATAGGAGATAGGTGAAGAATGATGGATATCTTAAAAGCGAAGACATTTGAAGAACGCATGGACATATTGAAGGAAACAGTCGCGCCGTTTACGGAACGGGCCGCGCACAACGATTTGGAACGAAAATTTCCATTTGAGAATTTTGAGGAACTGAAAGCGATCAATTACCCCGCGTTGACGATTCCGAAAGAATACGGCGGAGCGGGCATTTCTTTGTCTGAGTTGCTGCGCTATCAGGAAGCAATTAGCCGCGCGGACGGGTCGACGGGATTATCGATCGGCTGGCATATGGGCATCGTTCAAGATTTGGGCGAGACCGGTAAATGGGACGAATCGGTGCTTGAAGCTTTATTCGATGACATTAAAGCACGCGGCGCCTTGATCAATAATTGCGCGACCGAAAAGCAGACCGGCAGCCCGACAAGAGGCGGAAAGCCGTCGACCACAGCCAGAAAAGTTGGCGGTTCGTGGGTCATTGATGGACGCAAATCGTTCACGTCGATGGCGCCGGTATTGGATTACTTCAACGTGACCGCTGTGATTGAAGAGACCGGAGAAGTCGGCTACTTTCTCATTCCGCGGTCGGCTGACGGTATAGCAATCGACGAAACCTGGGATAGCGTAGCGATGACCGGTACCGGAAGCCACGACTTGGTATTGACGAATGTCCATGTGGAGGAAAAAGCTTTGGTTGAAATCAGCGTGCCCGGGAAAAAGCAACCAGCGGGATGGCTGCTGCATATTCCGGCGTGCTACCTTGGGATCGCCCAAGCGGCACAGGATTACGCGATCCATTTTGCGCAAGATTATTCACCGAATAGCTTGAACGGGCCGATCATCGAGCTGCCGAACGTGAAACAAAAGATCGGCCAAATCGAATTGGAGTTGCAGCGGGCGCGGCATTTTCTTTATTCCGTCGCGAAACAATGGGATGAATCGGACGACGAACAGCGCTCGCAGATGGCTGCGGAACTCGGGGCCGTGAAAGTCGCGGTGACGAATTCAGCTGTCGATATCGTGGATCTGGCGATGCGCGTCGCAGGTGCACACAGCCTGTCGGAAAAATCGCCTTTGCAGCGCTATTACCGCGATGTGCGGGCGGGGCTTCACAACCCGCCGATGGAAGACATGCTCATTCCGTCGCTTGCAGATTTTGCGATTGGCAAAGCGAAATCGAAACAACCGGTTAAATAGGTGAAGGGCCGCGGATCTTCAGGGATCCGCGGCTTTTTCCTTTTTATAATTGGAAAGAAATAACGGATATAAGTGCAAATTATGTCGGCGCTTACATTAATTTTTCCTTATGTGACATCTGTCACTAGCCGCTATGGCCGCGCCTCCTGTACGTTAACAAGAGCAGACAACTGCTTCCGATATGGAATTCGCATCTAGAGGGGAATTTTTAGAATGAAAAAAATCGCATGGATCACGGATACAGCAGCGCAATTGGATGATGCATTCATCCAAAGGCATAATGTCTATGTATTGCCCCTTAGTGTCGTGTTTGACGACGGGTCGTACCGCGAGTCGATCGACCTGACGCAGGGAGAATTTTACGATAAATTACGAGCGGCGAAAGTGTCGCCAAAAACTTCACAGCCGGCCATTGGCGAAATGATGGCTTTATATGAAAAACTGCAGGCGGAAGGCTATGATTTTGCGGTGGCACTTCATTTGTCGAGCGGCCTGTCCGGCACATTCGACAGCGCGCAATCAGCTGCCGAGATGGCGGATTTTAAAGTGTATCCAGTCGACTCGAAAATCGGTTCGTTCCCGATGGGGAAAATGATCGAAATCGGCAATGAATTGTTCGCAGCCGGTAAAGAACCGGAAGAAGTCGTGGAGACCATCAATCAATTAACTACCAAATCGCATCTATCGTTCATTCCATCGAGTTTGAACCAATTGCATAAAAGCGGACGTGTGTCAGGGACGCAGGCGTTTCTCAGCAATATTCTCAACATCAAAGTGGTCATCACTTTCGTTGACGGCGTCACGACAATGAAAGAAAAAGTCCGTTCGAACAAGCGCGCCAAGGAAAGCGTCAATTCAGCCTTGCGCGCGGATATGGAAACTGGCATGGTGCCGGAAGTGGCGGTCATTCATTGCAATAATGAAGCCGGTGCGGAAGCGTGGAAAAATGAATTGATGAAGGAATTTTCGGGACTTAAAGTGGACGTCATCCCATTGAGCGTCTGTGTGGGCGTCCATGCCGGAGAAGGCACGACCGGCTTGAGCTGGGTCAGTTATTAAATCAGGAAAAATCACCATGAACCTTGGATGGGCTGCGTATTCATGCGCTGTCATCCGGGGTTTTTGTTGTTTTACTGTCTTTGAAGAAAGCTTCACGGGCTGCCATTCTATGTTAAACTTTAATAAATATAGTTAAATATTGGCTATTAACACGTATTGTTAGATTAATTTATCAAAAGAAAGCGAACAATAAATCTGACACTAATTGAGGTGCGTAATGATGGTGACATTTCGGGAATTGGAAATGTATAAGAATTTTGACGAACTGGCGGAAGATGTGATCGATTTGGCGAAAGAGATTTTGCCGGATCAATTGTTTTACTTGAGCTCCATCAGCGAAGCCCAGCAACTAATCTTGAAGCATTCGCCGAACGATACGGCGATCCCCATAGCGGAGGGCTTGGTGTTGAATTTGGAGGATTCGCTGTGCAGCCGCATCGATTTCAAGACCAAGCAGCCATTGGTCTATGAGGACGTCAAAGACGGGCATGCATTGGGAGCGTTTGAGGAGAAGCTCGAAGCGGCCAATGTGCGCTCGTATTTGGGCTTGCCGATTTCCTTCATTAATGGGGAGCGGTTCGGCACTTTATGTGCGGTGAACGATGAAAAAAGCCAGTTCGATACAAAAAGCATCACTTTATTGCAGCGGATTGTGCGGATGTTCACTTATTACTTGGATCTCGAGCGCTTTGCATACCGGGATTCGCTGACGGAGCTGTACAATCGCCATTTCCTCACGCGATTTTTCGAAGGAAATTCAAAGGCGGGAGGCGCAGTCTTCTTCCTCGATTTGGATGGCTTTAAAAAGGTCAATGATCTGTACGGCCATGACACAGGAGATGTGGTATTAAAAGAAGTGGCCTCAAAGCTGCAGCGATTTACCGCCGTCCATCCGGATGCTTTGGCGATCCGTCTTGGCGGGGATGAATTCCTGGTCTGTTTTACCGAACCAGCCAGTGCAACGGAATTAAGTGAATGGGCAAACCGCCTGCTCAACAGCTTGAGTGATTGGGAAGCCGATTACACGCTGTCGGCGAGCATCGGCATTGCCCAATATGCGGCCGGTGGGGATTGCAACTTGAAAGAACTTCTTCAACAAGCAGACCAAGCATTGTATCAGTCGAAAAAAGCAGGGAAGAACCGCTATACGTTCTATTAAGTTCAAAATAATGCATTTTGAGGAGTGGGGATATTGGCTGAACTCAATCGACTGCAAGCGGCCTTTAAGCAATCGACGTATCAATTGGCGAATCACGGCATGCGCAATGCGGGTGTGTTGAAACAGGCTTTTGAAGATGTCGCTCATGATGTTGAAAGTGATTTGTATGGAAGTGGGCAGGTTATTGAAGAATTTCAGGAGAAGATGGCGGCGTTTTTAGGAAAAGAGACGGCAGTCTTTTTCCCGAGCGGCACGATGGCCCAGCAGATTGCGCTGCGGATTTGGTGCGACGATAAAGGGCTGAAACGAGTGGCCTACCATCCGCTCAGCCACTTGGAAATCCATGAAGAAGATGGATTGAAAGAATTGCATGGCATTGAATCGGTGTATTTGACCGACCCGGACCGTGTCGTGGAATTGAAAGATGTGGCGGAGCTGGACGAGGAAGTGGCAGCGGTGCTGTTGGAATTGCCGCAGCGTGAAATCGGCGGGCAATTGCCAAGCTTCGAGACGCTGGAACAAATCTCGCACTATTGCCGCGAAAACCAGATCAAACTTCATCTCGACGGCGCACGCTTGCTGGAAGTCACTCCTTATTACGAAAAGTCTGCAGCGGAAATTTGTGCTTTATTCGATAGCGTCTATTTATCCTTATACAAAGGAATCGGCGGAATTGCCGGCGCCATCCTGGCTGGGGACGAAGCGTTCATGAAGCAATCGAAAGTGTGGAAGAGGCGGCATGGGGGCGATTTAATTAGCCTCTATCCGTATATCATCTCGGCCGATTATTCTTTCGACGAGCGCTCCGGGAAGATGGGGCAGTATTTCGAAGCTGCGAAGCGAGTGGCGGCGTTCTTTAATTCTTGCCAGGACATTGCGACTTTGCCGGAAGTGCCGGTTTCGAATATGTTCCATGTCCATTTCGTGCATCCTAAAGAAGAAATAGAACCGGTCATCGTGGAGCTTGAGCAAGAAACGGGGATCGGCATCACCAGTTATTTGAAAGAAATCGACAGCGGGTCGTGTTATTTTGAGATGTCGATGGGAGACCGGTACGCAGAAATACCAGCAGATTTGGTTCAACAGGCGTTCCAGCGATTGGATCAAAAGATGAAAGAACGCTTTAGTGAATAGAAGATGGTCTATTCAGCCCTTCCAGGCAATCTGCGGATTGCGGGAAGGGCTTTTGCATTCAAGCGGAAGCCAGAGCGCCTCTCTTTCCACAGCGCGTAGAATCGTGTAAACTGTATAAGGTTAAGAAAAGATAGCGAGACGTAGTGAACCATTTGATATTTTTGCATTCTTACTATAGATGACAGTGAATTTTTGGATGAAGAAATGTTTCATCCCGTAAGGAAAGGATTGGAATTGAGTTATGAAAGAGAATTTTTGGCGTGAATTGCCGAAGCCATTTTTTGTATTGGCGCCGATGGAAGATGTGACGAACGTCGTGTTTCGCCATGTCGTAGCGGCAGCGGCGAGCCCTGATGTATATTTCACGGAGTTTACAAATACGGAAAGCTATTGCCATCCGGAAGGCATCCACAGCGTGCGCGGACGTTTGACGTTCACGGAAGATGAGCAGCCGATCGTCGCCCATATCTGGGGCAACAAGCCGGAGCATTTCCGCGAGATGAGCATTGGCATGGCGGCGCAAGGCTTTAAAGGCGTCGACATCAATATGGGCTGCCCGGTACCGAACGTAGCCGCCAAAGGAAAAGGCAGCGGCTTGATCAATTATCCCGATAATGCAGCGGAGATCATCCAGGCCGCGAAAATGGGCGGATTGCCTGTCAGCGTCAAGACGCGCCTCGGTTACACAAGTGTCGACGAATGGAAAGGCTGGTTGACGCATGTCTTGGAGCAGGACATCGCCAACTTGTCGATTCATTTGCGCACGAAAAAGGAAATGAGCGCCGTGCCTGCGCACTGGGAACTCATTCCTGAGATCAAAGCGCTGCGCGACGAGATCGCACCGGATACTTTGATCACCATTAACGGTGACATCCCAGACCGCAAGACCGGCCAGGAGCTGGCAGATAAATACGGCATCGACGGCGTCATGATCGGGCGCGGGATTTTCCATAACCCGTTCGCTTTCGAGGAAGTGCCTCGTGAACACAGCACGCAGGAATTGTTCGACTTGTTGCGCTTGCATTTGGACCTTCACGATAAATACTCGACGGAAACCGAGCCGATCGCCTTCAAGCCATTGCGCCGTTTCTTCAAGATTTATGTGCGCGGCGTACGCGGTGCCGGTGAACTCCGCAATGATTTGATGCACACCGAGACAACCGATGAAGTGCGCGCTTTGCTGGATGCATTCCAGCTGGTCGCTGCAGGAAGCAGCACGCACACTGAATCGTAAAAACAAAATCCCTTCCCGCAATTTCAGCGGGAAGGGATTTTTTTAATTGGCGTCGCGGTAACGATAGATGGATTGGTAAGAAGCGGTCCGGACTTCGGTTTCAAATGAAGAGCGGCTCCAAATGCTTTCTTGGTCCGATGTTTCTTCCGTCTCAAGTAGTTTCAGTTCACCTGCTTGAAGCGTCATAATCTTGGACTCCACAGATTTCAATTCGTTTTGTTCGTAGTCGAGCGCACGTATTTGCACTTGCACTTGCTTTGTCTCGTCTAAATTATTTTTGACGAAAAAAGCGTTTTGGTAATCGCTCGAGTTGCAGTTCTCGGTTCTGCGGCGGACGCATTGTTTTTCGGAGCTCATAAACACGACAGTGATTTCCTCGCCATCTTGCTGTTCATTCGCAGTAGCAATCGCTGACTCGAGCTGTGTAATATACGATGCTTTTTCTGCCAAAGGATAAACCCAGACGATGAAAAACAGGATCGTGGCACACAGGAACATTGAAACTGTCCAAGCCACTTTTGGGTTGTGGAACGATTTGGGGGCGTTTTTATAAACGATGCCGACGATAATATTGATGATCGACAGAATCACCAGGAAGGCCCCGGCGACAATGAGGCCGACCATCAATTCAACACCGTTCTGGAAAAATGCCAGCTGGTAGGCGTTGGAATAAAAAT
Source organism: Planococcus rifietoensis (assembly GCF_001465795.2). Taxonomy (NCBI): domain Bacteria; kingdom Bacillati; phylum Bacillota; class Bacilli; order Caryophanales; family Caryophanaceae; genus Planococcus; species Planococcus rifietoensis. Next base: position 255,495 of record NZ_CP013659.2, read on the forward strand.
AATTCAGCGCTGCGCTGAGGATGACCAGTAACAGTAGCGCGGCCAGCGGTTTTTTCCAGCGGTAGGTCTCCATCGTGCCGGTTTTGTTGCTGATGCCAGTCCAGAGAAACCAGACGTAAGGAAGTAAGAAAATCAAAATGACTAATGTGACAATGCCCATGAGATCATGCCTTTCATTCGTGAAATGGATGTATGTTGCTATCAGTTAAATTATACGCAGCAAATCTACAAAAAGATTCAAATTTTTTACAGATCGTATTTGGCAGAAGGTGTTTTGCCAGTCAGGCATGAACAATGCTACAGAATGGCTCGAGGCGTGCTATAATAGATGACTTAAGGCAACTATGCGTTGTCGCAAGGCAATGGATGCCCAAAAGCCTCCAGCCAATCCTAAATTGAGGTGTAACAGAATGAATAAACGATGGACGATCGATAAAATCCGGACATTCGTCAACAACAATTCCGACAGCAAATTATTGTCGACGGAATACCACGGATTCTCCCAAAAGCTCTTGTTCAAATGCGCATGCGGCAATAACTTCGAGAAGACCTTCACGAAGTTCAACAAGAACAACCAGCGCAAATGCGATACATGCCAACCGCCAAAAGCACCGCGCGGGCAGGAACAATAAGAAAACGCCAATCCCTATTTATAAAGGATTGGCGTTTTTCTGTGTGTAAAAGAAGTTATAATCCACTATAAATTAAAACAAAGATCACCTTTCCTACATTAATAAATCAATTACCTATCTCAGTATTTGGAGAAGCGTTCGCTCGACTCCTGCGGGAATAGCGGGTTTGAGAGACCCCGCAGGAACGCAGTGACGAGGAGGCTCGATTCCCGCCCGCGGAAAGCGAGCGATAAGCTTCGGAAAATATGACTTCTCGCCTTTCTAGACAAGATGAAAACGCTAATCCCCCTCACAAGGGAATTGCGTTTTTTTTCCTGGAAATATGAACGAAGAAGAGATCGATGCAGCTTCTGATACGAAAAGTTAAAAAAGTACAGATGATGTTAAAAGAGTGCTAGTGAAAGCGCTATCATTTAAGTTTTCAGAATTTATACTTAAGAAGTAATTACTTATATTTACAAAGGGAGAGGGGAAAAGATATGAAAAAGAATGTTAAAGGGTTTTTGCTGCTGACGATTCTGGTGTTGTTCGCTTTGGCTTTAACCGCATGCAATAGCGAAGGGGAAGAAGGTTCAGGATCGAGTTCAGGCTCAGGGGTGGATGTCGGAATCGTCTTGCCGACAAAAGATGAGCCGCGTTGGGTACAGGATGAGCAGCGCTTTAAAGATGCATTGGCAGAATCGGATTACTCGACTGAAATTCTCTTCAGCCAAGGATCTTCAGCTAAAGAAAAAGAGAACGTCGAAGCTTTATTGAATAAAGGCATCAAAGTCTTGATCATCACGCCGCATGACGGGGCTGCAGCAGCGGCTGCTGTAGAAGCTGCAAAAGCGGATGACGTAACGGTTATTGCATATGACCGTTTGATCACGGATACGGATGCAGTTGATTATTACGTAACTTTCGATTCATTGGCAGTAGGGGCAGCACAAGCCCAGTATTTGATCGATAATGCAGAAGGCTCTGATATCCCGTTGTACTTGTATGCAGGAGCTTCTTCAGATAACAACGCGTTCTTGTTCTTCCAAGGCGCATGGGAAGTGCTTCAGCCGAAAATCGCTGACGGCACATTCAAGATTGCCAACTCCAGCGAAGCGGAAGCTTTGTCTGATACGAAAGAATTGGACCGCGACCAGTTGAGCAAAATCATCGGCCAGGTCACAACGAACTGGGATCCAAACGAATCCAAGAACAAAGCACAGACGCATTTGACTTCAGTAGGTGAAGACTTGAAAGGCGATGTAGCGATTTTGGCGCCGAACGATGGCACTGCCCGCTCGATTGCAGACGTCTTCGGCTCGGATTCCGCTGTGACGGATTACACGATTACAGGCCAGGATGCTGAGAAAGCGTCAATTCAATACATCATCGATGAGAAACAATCGATGACGGTCTTCAAAGATGTCCGCACACTTGTACAGGATGCAATGGGCATGGCCGTTGAAGTGTTGGACGGAAACGAACCGGAAACAACAGGCTCTTACGATAACGGAGCAGGCGAAGTGAAAGCGAAACAAACAGATGTCATCGTAGTCGATAAAGAAAATGTGAAATCCGAATTGATCGACACAGAATATTACGAAGCAAGCGAGTTTACAGGCATCGAGTAAAAACAATAGGACACAGGAATAGTGATAGCGCTGTCTATCACTATTTCTCCATTCCTTGAGGTTTTTGTAGGGGAGGTAAAGAAATGAGCGATTACATTTTAGAAATGAACGGTATAACCAAAGAGTTTACGGGAATCAAAGCGCTGGATGACGTCAATTTCAAAGTCGAACGCGGAGAAATCCATTGCTTGATTGGCGAAAACGGGGCAGGGAAGTCAACACTTATGAAAGTGCTGAGCGGCGTATATCCCTATGGTACATATGAAGGGGACATCGTCTTCGAAGGAGAAGTCCAGCGGTTCAATGAAATCAACGATAGTGTCAAAGCCGGAATTGCCATCATCTATCAAGAGCTGGCATTGTTTCCGGATCTGACGGTCTACGAAAACATCTTTGCCGGAAACGAAATCCGCAAAGGCCCGTTCGTGGATTGGAATGAAACGATTGTCCAGTCGGCGAAGATGTTGAAAAAGGTCAAACTGAATGTCGACCCGGAAACCTTGATCAAGGATCTCGGAGTGGGGAAGCAGCAATTGGTAGAGATCGCCAAGACTTTGAGCAAGGACGTTAAATTGTTGATTCTTGATGAACCGACTGCTGCCTTGAACGAGAATGACAGCGAGAACTTATTAGAGCTATTGAAAGAATTAAGATCGCAAGGCATCACCTGCATTATGATTTCCCATAAATTGAAAGAAGTCATTTCAATCGCTGACAAAGCAACCATCTTGCGGGACGGAAAAACGATCGTCACCTTGGACGCGCATAAAGGCGAAATATCGGAGAGTGTCATCATCAAGAATATGGTGGGCCGTGAAATCGCGGATATTTACCCGAAACGCTTGGATCATCAATTCGGCGGAACGGTGCTCGAATTGAACGATTGGTCGGCATACGACACCCAGCTCGGCCGCCACGTCGTGAAAAAAGCGAATATCCAAGTGAAACAAGGCGAGATAATCGGAATCGCCGGCCTGATGGGATCAGGACGAACGGAACTTGCGCTGAGCATGTTCGGCAACCCGAAGAAATACAAAGTGGAAGGCGATATGCAGGTCAATGGCCAGAAAGTTCAATTCAAGCACACAAGCGATGCCATTAAAGCGGGAATCGCTTATGTGACCGAAGACCGCAAAGGCAACGGATTGTTCTTGATCAATGACATCAAGAACAATATCACAGCGGCCCATTTGAAAGGCATTTCGCAAAGCGGTGTGTTGAATTTGAACGAGGAAGTGAAAGTCGGCTCTGAGTACAGGCAATCGATGCAAATAAAAACCAGTTCGCTTGAATTGGCAGTCGGCAAGCTGAGCGGTGGCAACCAGCAGAAAGTATCGCTCGGCAAATGGCTGTTTACGGGTCCGAAAATCCTCATCCTCGACGAACCGACGCGGGGGATCGATGTCGGAGCGAAATTCGAGATCTACACGATCATGAATGAGCTGATCAAGCAAGGCATGAGCATCATCATGATCTCTTCTGAATTGAACGAAATCATCGGCATGAGCGACCGCATCTACGTGATGGCGGAAGGCGCGATCACTGGAGAATTGTCGAGAGAAAATACGACACAAGAAGCCATTATGGAATTGGCAACGCAATAGGGGGTAGGTATCCATGAGTTTTTTCAATGAAGCGCGCTTTCTCATCAAAACAAATATACGTGATTACGGCATGTACATCGCATTGTTCGTCATCATGCTCACCTTTTCGGTGATGACAGATGGTTTGTTCATGTCGTCGCGAAACATCAGCAACTTGCTCGATTCTGCCGGCTATATCGCCGTTCTGGCAGTCGGCATGACGCTCGTCATCGTCATCCGCCACATCGATTTATCGGTCGGATTTGTCGCCGGCTTCCTCGGTGCCGTGGCAGCGATTTTCCTGACACAGATGGGGTTGTCGGTATGGATCGTCATTCCGATCGTCTTGGTGTTCGGGATCATCATCGGCTTGTTCAACGGCTTTTTGGTCGCGAAAATCGGCATCCCGTCGTTTGTTGCGACACTGGCCGGCATGCTCATTTTCCGTGGGGCTTTGCTTAATGTCACGGAATCGACAGGCACGATCATCGTCAACGACGACTTGTTCAATGCACTGGGCAATGGCTTTATCCCATCGCTCGTGGAAGTGAACGGCCTTCATTTGCTGTCGGTGCTTGTCGGCGTGATCGGCATCGTCCTTTATATTTACAGCGAACTATCCACGCGCCGCAATAAAGTGAAATACGGCTTCGATGTGATTTCACTTCCAATCTTCATCCTGAAACTGGTTTTTGTCTCATTCATCATCGGCTATATCACGTGGGTGCTGGCTGGATACAACGGATTCTCATGGACGGTCGTCATCATGCTGCTTGTCGTTGTGATTTATCATTTCCTATCGACCAAAACCGTTCTCGGGCGCAATATTTACGCAGTCGGGAGCAACCCGGAAGCTGCGCATTTAAGCGGCATCAACGTCACGAAAATCACCATGATCGTCTTCGGTTCGATGGGCATGCTTGCTGCTCTGTCCGGCATCCTGTTCACGGCGCGCCTGCAATCGGCGACGACGACAGCCGGAACTTTGTTCGAGCTTGATGCTATCGCAGCTGCATATGTCGGAGGGGTTTCTTCAGCCGGCGGAGTCGGCAAGGTCACCGGCGCCATTATCGGCGCGATCGTCATGGCTTCCTTGTCGAGCGGCATGAACTTGCTCGGCGTCGGCATTTCCTATCAGTATATGATTCGCGGAGGAGTGTTGGCCGCAGCTGTTATTTTCGACGTCATGACACGAAAGCAGCGCGCTTAACTTCATCACAGACAAGCACCTTCGCTGACGAGGGTGCTTGTTTCCAGAGTGTTAAAGAGATCTATGAACTGCTATAAATTAGAACGGAAATGTTTCTTTCCACATTCAAAAATCAATGATCTTTCTAAGTATTTGGAGAAGTGTTCGCTCGACTCCAGTGGATCAGCGAGACGACCGAGACCCCGCAAGGCGCGTAGCGGCTGAGGAGGCTTGGGCGCGAGCCCACGGAAAGCGAGCGATAAGCTTCGGAAAATACGACTTCTTACCTTTCTCGACAAACTGAAACAAGCACCTTCACAACCGAAGGTGCTTGTTTCTATATAGTCCGTATTGCGAATCTTCCGACAGGTGGTAAGATGAAAACAGTTTCATTGCGAAAAGGGGAGCGAACCGTGAGAAGAAAAGTCATCTTTGTGCTGTGCTCATTATGTGCCGTGCTCGGTTTTTTTACCGTACTGTCAGTGAATAAAGTCCTGAATTCCGAATGGGATCTGCCATCAGCCGTCAGCAGCGACCAGGAACGCCAGCGGATCGTACTCATCACCCAGGAACTGGATACGCCGTTTTGGAAGCTAGTCGGAGAAGGCGCTGCCAATCAGGCAGAACGGGAAGATGTCGGATTTGAATTATGGGGAAGCTACGGAAAAAACCAGGAAGACTTCCTCAAGCAAGTGGAAATTGCACTTCATTCGAAAGTCGATGGAGTCATTGTGCAAGGCAATGACACCGATGAATTTCAGCAATTGGCGCGCATCAAAGCCGCTTCCTATGGCATCCCGATCATCACGGTCGCAAATGACGTGCCGGTCGAGAAAAGCTTGCGCAAAACCTATGTGGGCTCGGACCATTACGCAGCCGGTGAATTGCTGGTGAAGCAATTGGTCGACGATATGGGCGAATCAGGGGAAATTGTCCTACTTGGCGACGCTGAACTGGAATACAGCGAACGCCTGCGCTTGGACGGCATGCAAGACAGCTTGGATCAATTCCCTGAGATCCGCTCCACTTATATAGAAAGCGGCTCTTCTGATGAAGAAGCGGCGGATGCCGCACAGCAAGCGCTGAACGAGCATCCGGAAGTCGATGCGTTCATCTTGCTCGATATCCGTCAAGCTCGCGTAATCATGCAGGAAATCAGCAGCCGCACCGAACTCGATCCGTTTTATCTGTATTCGTTCGATGACGGTTCGGATGCTTCTGCGCTGTTAACGGAAGGCAAACTCGATGCCATCATCGAACAATCGCCGGAAGAAATGGGTGAGAAAAGCGTCGAAATGATGATGAAATGGCTTCGCAATGAAGTCGTCCCCCTTGATTCCAAAGGATATGTGACCGATATCCGCATTGTGGAGGGAAAGGATGAATTGCCGTGAATACAATCCAAAAAAAGATTTGGATGCTCGCGGGAATCGTCATCGTCATGATGTTCGCGATTTGGCTGGCATTGACGTTCTATAACCAGAAAATGCAGGACCAATACAATGACATCTTGCAGCGCTATTTGCAGATGAACGAAGTGACCGCCTCCAGCCAGCAGACCGTGACTAATTTGAACGATTACTTATCCAATCCGACAGCCCGCTCAGCGACGACACTCGCGTCCAGCCAGCAAAGGCTGCAGGATGCTCAAGCGTCGTTGATGGAATTGCGCAATGCGGACAACGAGTTTTCATTGACCAATTACAGCAATATGATCGAAAGTTTTACGGAAACCGTGGAACGTTCCGCCGCTTTCAGCGAACAAGGCGAGAATGACATCGCCGCAAGTGAATTCACGGAAGCGAACCGCATGTCGGTTTATATTTCCGAAATGACCTTGTCGATTTTCAATTCCGAACTCAGGACCTATGAACGCTTTTACCGGGACATTATCCGGCAATCACAGGAATTGAACACGATGGGCATCCTGTTGTTATCGCTTACGAGTGTCTTATTATTATTGTTCACTTATTTGTTTTCCTTGAGCATCACCAAGCCGGTCCATCAATTGACGAAAGCAGCAAATGAACTGGCCAAAGGGCGCTTCGATCAGCCGATCCGCGTGAATTCCAATGACGAAATCTCGTTTTTGGCGAAAACCTTTGACCATATGCGCGTGAATATCAATAAACTGATTCTGGAAATCCAGCAAAAAGCACAAGTGGAAAGCGAATTGCAGGAAAGCCAATTGCTGCTGCAGCAAAGCCAGATGCGCCATCTGCAAAGCCAGATCAACCCGCATTTCCTGTTCAACACCTTGAACACTTTATCGAAAAAAGCCTATCTGGACGGCGCTGAAGACACCAGTGATCTCTTGGTCAGCGTAGCGGGTTTGCTGCGTTATAATCTGAAGCGCCTCGACCATACCGTAACGCTTGAAGAAGAGGCGCATGTGCTGACGCAGTACATGGATATCCAAAAAGCCCGTTTCAGCGACCGTTTGACCTTTCATATTGATCTGGACCAATCGGCCTTACTGTATCAAATGCCGAGTCTGACGCTTCAGCCGCTTATCGAAAATGCCGTGATCCATGGCATCGAGCCGAAAGAAGAAGACGGCGAAATCTGGTTCCGCATCAAAGATGAAGAACAGTATATCCGCGTGGAAATTGAAGACAACGGCCAAGGCATGGACGGAAATAAAATCGAACAGCTATTGAAAGGCGGCATTGTTCCCCAGGAAGGGCATGCTACGGGAATCGGCTTTGCCAATGTCGCCAAACGGCTCCAGCTGTTCTATGGCAATGACGATGTTGTCGAAATCGAAAGCACACCGCACGTTGGAACGAAAATCATTTTGAAATTGCCAAAAGTAATGGAGGTTGAAAGCTATGTTTAAGCTCCTGCTCGTGGACGACGAACCGATCGAACGTGAAGGGATGAAAGCGATTCTGGAGCGTTCATTCGAGGGAATAGAAATCAAACAAGCGAAAAATGGCAAACTGGCTGTGGAAATCGCAGCCGAGTGGCAGCCGGATATCATCTTCATGGACATCATGATGCCGATCATGACTGGTTTGGAGGCGATCGAACAAATCCGCGAAACCGACCCCGATGTCGAGTTCGTCATGATGACGGCGTTCGATACTTTTGATTACGCCCAGCGAGCGATCAAATTGGGCGTGAAAGATTATTTGCTGAAACCGAGCAAAGCGGCGGAAATCGTTGCCATCGCGGAGAAGGTCTTCAGCCATTTGAGAAAGAAAGCGCAGCAATCGGCCGAACAAGAGCAGCAACAAAGCGCCTTGCAAAAAGCGATGGCGATCGTGGAGATGGATATCGTCACGCAATTATTATTCGACCAGGTCCAGGACATGCATATCGATTTGCTGGTGGAGATGAAAGGCACCGAGCCGGCTAAAGAGAAATTCGTCATGACCATCTCAGTCCCAAAAGGCGCGGAGCAAGTATGCCGTGACATCAAACGGGACATTAGCGAAAGCTCACATATTTGGATAGGTCCCTGTTACGACTGGCAACTGCCGATCATCGTCTTCCGCGACCCTGTGCATTCGCTGCGCTCGCAGGCAATCACGCTCGCTAATAGGATCTTGGCGGCATCCGGCAAGCGTGAGCAATGCTTTGTCGGGATTGGGCCGATGTGTGATTCATTGGGGCAGGTGAGGGATTCTTACCAAAAATCATTGCTCGCCATGACGGATTTAGCGGTTCCTTCGCGCTACCGTTTTTATTCAGCGGAGCTGGAACCTATCCGCTCACACGACCCCGCGCTCATCAAGCAGCAGGAAAAGAGAATGGCCGATAGTGTCCGGCGCGGCGATTGGGAAACGGCCGAAGACATCGTGGCCGGATTGATCCGACAGTCGGAGCGAGCAGGCGAAAATGTCATCAGAACCCAGCAGCGTTCGCTCGAATTATTATGGCTATCCAGCCGGATCATGGCTGAGTCAGGCATCGAGACGGAAGCGCCTTATTACGCGATCCCCGCAAAAGACTATCGCCAATTGATGTTGGCAAGCTTGGAGTTGATCGGCGGGTTGAAGGAGAAGCACAACATGCATTTCAGCCGGCTGGAATTCGATAAGATCCATAAAATCAAGCAATTCATCACCGAGCATTCCCATGAAGACATTTCATTGGAAGTGCTCGCGAAAAAAGTGGATTTGAGCCCGATCTATATCAGCAAATTGTTCAAGGAAAAGCTCGGCATCAATTACATCGACTTTCTGACGGAATGCCGGATGGGAAAAGCCAAGAAATTATTGGCGGACCCGGAAATCAGCCTGAAAACGATTGCGCTGGAAGTTGGATACCACGAACCCAATTACTTCAGCAAAGTGTTCAAGAAAATGAATGAACTGTCCCCGACTGAATATCGCTTGAAGCTGTTGAATTCAGGCCGCACGCAAGGAATCAGCACATGAAGCGCTTACTGGGGCTATTATTGCTGATGAGTGCGAGCGTTTGGCTTGCGGCGTGCCAGGAAGATTCCCAGCTGCCGGAAAAAAGCGTGTTCAAGGAAGATGAAATGCCGCAAGACGGGGAGCCGTTGAAAATCGGCTTTGCGATGGATACCTTAAAAGAAGAGCGCTGGTTGAAAGACCGGGAATTGTTCGAACAAGCGATCGAATCGCGCGGATTGGAAGTGGACATTGCGGCAGCTAACGGGGACGACGCGCTGCAAATTGCCCAAGCCGAAGAGATGATCCAGGAAGGCATCGACCTCCTCGTCATCGTGCCGCATAACGCTGAAGCGACAGCGGCAATTGTCCACAAAGCGCACGGGGCAGGCATCAAAGTGATTGCTTACGACCGTCTCGTGAAAAATGCGGAAATCGATTTATATGTTTCTTTCGACAATGAAAAAGTAGGAGAGCTGCAAGCTGAGAAAATGCTGGAACTGGTGCCAGAAGGCAACTACGTCTACATCGGCGGCGCCCCGACAGACAATAACGCGCACCTGCTGAAAAAAGGCGTGTTTGATGTGCTGCAGCCGGCGATCGAACGCGGCGACATCAATATCATTTACGATGAGTGGACAGAGGACTGGGCGCCAGAACAAGCCTTCGCCCATATGTCGCAGGCGCTCGAAATCAACGGCAATCAAATCGATGCCGTCATTGCGGCAAATGACGCAACCGCCGGCGGGGCGATCGAAGCACTTGCGCAGCAAGGGCTGGCCGGGTCTGTCCCGGTCGCAGGGCAGGATGCCGAACTGGCAGCTGTCCAGCGGATCGTCGACGGCACGCAATCGATGACCGTTTATAAACCGATCCAGCAATTGTCCGAACGCGTTGCGGCGCTTGCTGTCGAGTTGGCAGAAGGAAACGAGATCGAACCGACCGTCAGCATCAACAATGGAAAAAGCGAAGTGCCGTCCGTGCTGCTTGAACCAACCGCGGTTGATATCGGCAACCTGGAAAGCACCATATTGGCGGATAATTTCCATTCCGAAGAAGAAATCGATGGGATGGAATAATGACCTCAGTTTGAATATCTGTCAGCAAGTGAACATGCCGCTGCCCGGCTGAACGGGAAGCGGCATTTTTCAATGAGGTTAACGAGTCAATCATAAAAATCTGAAAAGAATTTTAAATATTCGGTTGACTTCTCTATTTCCTAGTATTAAGATAGGGATTAATTTAATAATCTTATCCAGAGAAGCCGAGGGACTGGCCCGATGACGCTTCAGCAACCCCTGATTTAATCAGGAAGGTGCTACTTCCAGCAAGGAGAGATTCCTTGGGAGATAAGAGAGCGGACCCGACTATTCACATAGCCCTCTTTTCTCGTTTATTGAGAAAAGAGGGCTATTTTTATTTTCCACTGAGGGCTGCGGAAATTACGATTTCAAAAGGAGGAATTTGACGATGACGAAGAAACGGATTTATTTGAACGCTTTTGAGATGGTGTGTGCAGGCGGCCACCAGTCGCCGGGGTTATGGCTCCACGAGGACGATCGGTCGCACACGTACAAGGACAGCGAATATTGGATTGAGCTTGCGAAGCTATTGGAAAAAGGGAAGTTCGACGCGGTGTTTTTGGCCGATGTGCTTGGAACCTACGACGTCTACGGCGGGACGCGCGATGCGGCGCTTCGCAATGCGGTGCAGACGCCGGTCAACGATCCGCTATTGGTCGTGCCGCTCATGTCATCGGTGACAAAGCATTTAAGTTTCGGGGTCACGGCATCTGTCAGCCACGAACATCCATACACCTTCGCACGGCGCATGTCGACACTCGACCATCTGACAAAAGGGCGCATCGGCTGGAATGTCGTCACTTCCTATTTGAAAAGTGCCGCAGTCAATATCGGGCTCGATGACCAAATGAGCCACGACGAACGCTATGAATTTGCGGCCGAGTATTTGGACGTTTGCTATAAATTATGGGAAGGCAGCTGGGAAGATGGCGCAGTCGTGCGCGACAAACAGTCGAAAGTCTATACCGACCCGTCAAAAGTGCACGATATCCGCCACGAAGGCACGTACTTTAAAGTGCCAGGCGCTCATTTATCCGAACCGTCGCCACAGCGCACGCCGGTATTGTTCCAGGCAGGAGCTTCGCCGCGCGGCCGGGAGTTCGCCTCGAAACACGCCGAATCGGTGTTTACGGCAGGGCCGACGATTCCTGTGGTGAAAAAAGGAGTCGACGCACTAAGAGAACGAATCACGGCGAATGGCCGAAATCCGGAAGATGTGTTGGTGTACACCACCTTCACCGCGATTGTCGGGAAGACCGAACAAGAAGCGCAAGAGAAATACGAAACCTTGAAAAGCCATGTCAGCTACGAAGGCGCACTCGCCTTGCTGAGTGGTTGGACCGGCATCGACTTTTCCGGATACGATCCCGAAGATACGCTTGAATACATCCAAAGCAACGCCATGCAATCGGCGGTCGAAGTGTTCACGCGTGCCGACCCAGATAGAAAATGGACCATCGGGGAACTTGCGACATTTGTGGGCATCGGCGGCAGAGGTCCGGTTGCAGTCGGAACACCGGAGCAAGTAGCCGATGAAGTCGAGCGCTGGAGAGATGAAACAGGTGTTGACGGTTTTAATTTGGCGTACACGCTCGCGCCTGGCAGCTTCGAGGACTTTGTGGAATTGGTCGTTCCGGTCTTGCAGGAGCGCGGGCTCGTGCAGAAAGAATACACGGAAGGCACGTACCGCGAGAAAATCTACGGCAAAGGCCAAGCGCAATTGAAAGACAATCATCCGGGTAGAACGTTCAAGCACTTGCACGAACCGGCTAGAAATTAAAGGAGGAATGCGCATGCTGACAGCTTATTGGATCGCCGTCGCCGTCTTTTGGATCGTCGGGCTGACCTTATGGAATAAACTTTACCCAAAACCGAAAACGAAAGGAGGCGAACGCAATGGGGGATGAAACATCTTGGCTATTGCCGCTGATTGCATTAATGCTCGTCGGCTATTTCGCCTTGACGACGTGGCTCGGCAAAAAAGGCAAAGCCCATAGCGGATCGATGAAAGGATTTGCCATCGCGAAAGGCAAAGTCAACCCGGCTGTTGTCGGCATGAGCTTCGGCGCTTCTTATGCAAGCGCCAACTTGTTTCTCGGCGTGCCGGGCTGGGCGTATACATACGGCTTGTCGACTTTGTGGTATACGATCGGCTGCTTCGGGGTCACGTGGCTCGGTTTGTTGCTGTTCACGAAAACCTTCTGGCGCTACGGGCAGAAAAATGGCGGCAGCTTGACGATTCCCCAGTGGCTCGGCAACCGTTACAACAGTAAAGCCTTGCGCGTACTCGTCGCTTTATTGGTGTTGTTCAATATCTATTACATCGTCGGACAGAATGTTGGGCTCGCGACGATGTTCGAGACGGTTATCGGCATTCCATATTTATGGGGCATCGCGATCGGCGTTATCATCACCGTCGTCTACGTGAGCCTTGGCGGCGCGTTCGCGCAGATCGTCAGCGATGGCATCCAAGGGGCGACGATGGCGATTGTGTCGCTATTATTATTCATCTCGCTATTATGGACGATCGGCGGCGGATGGAATGTGTTCGGCACGCTGCAAGCGGAACTTCGCGCAATCGATCCGGCACTTGTTTCGCCGCTGTCGACAGGCGGGCCGTTCTATAGCGGCTTCGCGATCTTGAGCATCCAGTGGCTGCTGTTTTCATTCGTGCTATTGCCGCACTTGATGAATAAAGTGCTGACGGTTGAAAAAGAAGAAGATTTGCGGACCTTCACCTTATCCGCTGGCATCTCTTTATTCACGCTGTCGATCTTCTCGGTATTCGCAGGACTTGCAGCGCGCATCATCTTGCCGGGCCTTTCGTCAGCTGACAGTGCCATTCCGGCATACATCATGGAAGCTTTCCCGGTTGTCATCGTCGCGCTGCTCGTCATGGGATTGATCTCCGCGATCCTGTCGACAACCGACAGTTTGTACCTTGGCATCACCAATAGCATCGGCAACGATTTGTTCAAAGTGCTGGCAGTGCCGGTTCTCTATAAAAACAAGCATCTGACGGAGCAGGAACTTGATGCCAAAGTGCTGAAAGCGTCGAAAGTGTCGCTGGTCTTCATCGGGCTCGTGTCGCTCTATATGTCGATCAACCGGCCGGAATCCTTGGCGCTATTGACGAACTTCGGGACCTCGGCGATCATCAGCGGCATTGCAGCCCCGATCAGCCTCGGCTATTTCTGGAAGCACGCCAATAAATCCGGCGCCATCGCTTCCGTCGTCAGCGGTGCCGGCTGCTATATGATTTTGACCGGCACCGGCATCATCGAACACGTTTTCCAGGCGATGTTTTTCAGTTCGATTCTCGGCTTCACGTCGATGATCACGGTGAGCCTACTTGCCGAAACCTTGAGAAAGCGCGAAAAGACTTCGCAGGAAGCGGTTCGTGGATTGTAAAGAAAAGCCCCGAAATCATTCGGGGCTTTTTCTGATCCTGCCAATCTTCGGGGAAAGTTCATAAATCCAAGCGTCTCGTTCTTGTTTCTTCCGTGCAAATGAAATAGACTGAAAGGAGTGGATGCAATAATTGAGTTCATCTAAAAGAAAGAAGGAATCATACCTATGAAGAAGACCTTGATTTTATTAAGTGCATTACTTGTTTTGCCGATGACAACACATGCCCATTCAGTGCTTGAATCGTCGACTCCAGCGGAAGGCGCGGTTGTGGCTGAGCCCATTGAACAAGTGGTGCTCGATTTTAGTGCCGGTATCGAACAGGGCAGTGCCATGACGATGACGATGGACGGAACCGCTGTGGATTTCAGTGAAGTGACCGTGATGGAAGACCAATTGGTCGGTACGCCGGCCGAGGATCTTGAAGATGGTTCTTATGTCGTGGAATACGATGTATTGAGTGAAGACGGCCATCCGATCCAAGGCTCGCTTGCTTTTGAGTTGCAGGCAGGTGAGGAAGAAGAGGTGACAGAAGAAGCGGCAGAAACAGCTGAACCGGAGGCCGATGAGGCCGAAGCCGAGGAAGCTGAACAAACTGAAGCTTCCGATATGGACCAAGCAGCGGCGAACGATCCGGAAGCTCCAGCAGAAAATAGCGGCTCCAGCATGACCTTGATCATCGCAGGCATTGCTATTATCTTGTTGATCGCTGCCGTTGTTTTAATGCGTAGAAAACGATGAGTTGGTTGATCGCCCTGTCGGATTTTTTTCTTTATGTGGTACTGGCGTTTCTGGCAGGAGATGTCGTCTTGCGCTGCGTCACACCCGAGAAAAAGCCGCTTGTTGAGGTTCCGAAAAAACTCGTCTTGAGTGCGCTGGCGCTGATTCCGCTCTTGCTTGCCCCGCCCGTCATCCAGCTGGTGTTATTGCTGTCGGAAAGCTTCGGTCTGATGCAAGCAGTGGTTGATGTGGCAACGGAATTTCGTGCCGGCCAAAGCTATGTGTTCGGCGTCTTGATGGCTGTGGCATGGCTGGTCGTGGTGTGGCGCGATGGATCGTGGGGGTTTCGCGCATTTTGGCTCGTCCTCAGTGTTCTCAATGTGGCATATGCGAGCCACGCAGCATCGATTGCGGACTGGCAAGGATTTGCCGGGCACGCGCTTCACTTTCTGGCGCTCGTGCTATGGGCAGGCGTCTTGATCCACATCGCCTGGTTTTTGCGGGATGGGCGCAATTGGCGTGCGTTTCTCAAATGGTTTACGCCGTTTTCTGTTGCCATGATGGTCATTTTGATCGGCAGCGGCATCTGGCTCATGCTGTTTTTTGTGGCTCCGGAAGATTACACGAGCTCGTGGATTTTGCCTTATGGGCAGCTTTTGCTGCTGAAGCATTTGAGCATCGTGCCACTGCTGCTTGCAGCGTTCATCAATGCCGCCTTATCCCGAAGCGACGTCCCGAACCGCTCATGGCTCAAAGTCGAGAGCTGGTTATTGCTGTTGGTATTATTGATTACCGCCTTCATGAGCAAGCTTGCCCCGCCGCATAATATTAACGAAACGTTCCGGATGGAAGGCAGCGCGCCGTTTGTCGAGTGGTTCGCCGGGCCGCAGTATTTGCCGGTGCACGCAGTGTGGACGCCGAATATCGATGCTTTCCTGATGATGGCAATCGGCCTAATCCTCCTGGGCTTCCAATGGTTAAGCTACCGCAAACAGCTGCCGGAATGGCTGTCGTTTATCTTTGGCCTCGGGTTTGTCGCCGCGACTTATACCGGATTGATGTTCAGTTTCTTATTTTAATGAAGAGCCTTGCCGAAAATGGCGAGGTTTTTTTCTTGCAAAGAAAATTTCGACTATCGGATAAGTTGTTGTGAGTTGCAGGGGATTGAGTTACACTTAAATTGGCAAGGAATGGATTTTAATTATTCAAAAATTTACACTTTAACAATAATTAGACAACTAGAAGTATTTTTGTATTCAGCTATTCCTTTCCCACAAAATTACAGAATGGCGAGGTACATATAATGTCAGATTTACGGGTGCCTGAAAAGCGCTTCCGGCCTGAGCTGGAAGGAATTCGCGCAGTAGCAGCGCTTTTGGTAGCAGTCTATCATATTTGGATCGGGTCGGTTTCCGGCGGGGTCGATGTCTTTTTCATCGTCTCGGGATATTTGATCACGACGTCTCTTTTGTCACGGATGGTGCGCGAAGGCCGCATCAATTATCTGGAAAATCTATTGGGGCTCGCGAAACGGTTGTTTCCGCTGGCATTTACGGTACTTGCCGTAAGCGCCGTGCTGTCGATTTTCTTGTTGCCGCTCAGCACATGGCGTCAGACAATCGCCGAATTGTTTTCGTCGATGTTCTATTTCCAGAACTGGCAGCTTGCCAATAGCGCCGTCGATTATTTGGCGCAGAACAATACTGCAAGCCCGTTCCAGCATTTCTGGGCATTGTCGATCCAGGGCCAGTTTTACGTAACGTGGCCGATCGTCATCACGCTCGTGTACCTGTTGGCGACAAAAATCCTGAAAACGCCGGTGCGCAAAACTTTGCTGGCGGTGCTATCGGTGATTTTCCTCGCTTCACTTAGCTATTCGGTTTATATTACCGCAGTCAATCAGCCGTGGGCGTATTTTGATACATTCGCCCGCGCTTGGGAATTCTCGCTCGGCGGGATGCTCGCATTATTGCTTCCTTATCTGAAATTTTCGGACCGTGCGCATCTCATCATGGGTTGGGTAGGGCTTGCGATTATCTCATTCACCGGTATGGTGCTTCCTGTATCGACGGTGTTTCCGGGATTTGCGGCATTGCTGCCGACCGGTGGCGTGATCTTGGTTATTATCGCCAGTGAAAATGGCCAGGCATTCGGTGTTCAGAAATTGCTTGGTTCGAAGCCGTTCCAGTATTTCGGCAGCATTTCCTATGGCTTTTATTTATGGCATTGGCCGTTGCTGGTGTTTTACTATGCCTATTTCAATACGGAAACGGTCACAACACTTGGCGGCATCGGCATTTTGGCCATCACGCTCGTTTTGTCGATCATGACCATCCGACTCGTCGAAAAACCGGTGCGCGAGATGCCGGTCAAGCATTCGAAAAAGCGCTTGTCGAAAGTATTGGTCGCGTTGATGACACCGGCAATTCTGGTCGGCCTTTCGTGGGGCGTCTTCGTCCAAGCGAGCAGCAGCAATAGCGAACCGGTAACAATCGAAGACAATCCCGGCGCCCGCGCCGTATTGGAAAATATCCAGCCGGCAGAAGATGCGGAACTGCAGCCAGACTTTTTATCGGCGAAAGAAGACTTGCCGACATTCTATAGCGATAAAGACTGCTTCTTGACAGGCAGTGTCAGCTCGAAACTCAAGGAATGTTCGTTTGGCGTAACGGAAAACCCTGAGCATGTCGTGGCCTTGGTCGGCGGATCGCATTCGGGGCACTGGTTCCCGGCGCTTGAAGCAGTCGCAGAAGAAATGAACATGCGCATCGATGTCTATAACAAAGATGCCTGCCGATTCTCAAGCGGCGATTTCGACGGCCAGCTGGATGAAGCGTGCATGACGTGGAATGATAATCTGCAAGAGCGCCTGATGGCAGAACCGCCTGATTTGATCTTCACGACAGCGACGGTGAATTCTGGCGATACGGTGCCAAAAGGGTATATCAATAAGTGGAAAGAGTTCGAAGGGGTCGCGGAGATTTTCGCGGTGCGCGACAACCCGCGCATGAAAGTCGACCCGACGCTCTGTCTCGATGAATTGAACGTCGACAATTGTTCGGTGGAACGCGACAAAGCTTTGGCGGATGTCGTGCCGTGGGAAAATACGGAAGGCATCCCGAACAATGTGACGTTTGCCGATATGTCCGAATATTTCTGTACGGACGATACGTGCCCGCCTGTGGTCGGCAATGTACTCGTCTACCGGGATAAGCATCATTTGACGACGCTTTATTCACAAACAATGGGGCCGGCGTTGAAAGAACATCTTGAACCGGCTCTTGAAAATTTAAACTGATGAATACCGAACGCCTCCGGAAGGACTATCTTCCGGAGGCGTTTTCTATTGCGGCGCCGAGCAGGGAAAATAAGTGCTGCGTCGAAAGAGTTACAAAGGAAACCGTTTACGGAGAACGCGCAGCAAAATCGGAGAGGGGTATGTGGCATGAAACGCAGATGGCCGGTTTTAGCATTGACAACGCTTGGGGCATACGGAGCTTACCGAAAGTACAAAGACATGACGCGGCTCGTCAAGCCGACGTGGCCGGAAGTCCGGCACGCCGGGGAAGTGGAACAGGCAAGAACGGACAATCTCCCGAAACCGATCTCCAAATGGCTGGAAGTCAGCGGCGCGGTCGGCCGTGAACAGGTGATGGGCGTTTATGTAAAGCAAGAGGGCTGGATGAAAACCAAACCCGACCAGGAAGAATGGAGCGAATCGACCGCCGAGCAATACAGTTTTGTCGACCCGCCGTCGTTTTATTGGAAAGCGCGCATGAAAGTGGACGGCTTGTTCGTCACAGGGTCTGACAGTTTTCGGGATGGCCGTGCGGGCATGCGCATCCGCTTTGCGGGGCTCGTGCCGATCAACCGGGCAATTCCCGACGGCAAGCTTGATGAATCGGCATTGCAGCGCTTTTTAATGGAAATGGCCTGGCTGCCGGGGCTAGTGTTCAGCCCGTATGTGCGGTTTTTGAACAGCAACGAACGTTCAGTGGAAGCGGAAATGACCTATAACGGGTCGACCGCCAATGTAACGTTCGAGTTTGATGAAACAGGGCGCATGAAGCGGGCGCGTGCGATGCGCTATAAAGAGGTCGGCGAAGATGCCAAGCGCTTGCCGTGCATCGCAGAAGTGCATGAATGGCAAACAGTGGACGGCATCGAAATCCCGCGGCGCATCGACATCACCTGGATCATCGACGGTCAAGCCTTCACTTGGTACAAATTCACCGTCGAAGCCGCCAAATTCAACCCGCGTGTCCCGGATGCCTGGTAGGCAGCAGAAATGTAACAGAAAGTTCTTTGTTTTTTGATAAATCACCTTGACCCAAATCACCACAGGGGGTATCATGTGGGAATACTAAAAACTGCATAGTGAATTCTTATCTAGAGAAGTCGAGGGACTGGCCCGATGACGCTTCAGCAACCAGCCGTTAGGTCAGGTGCTAATTCCAGCAGGCACACGCCTGGCAGATGAAAAGGAACGAGTCCGATATCGTAAAGCCTTCTTTTTCATGGAAGGCTTTTTTTGTTTATATCGATGCGTCCGCAGCTGCACGGCCAAACAGACAGAGGAGGACGAATCATGCTATTAGATGAACTGAAAAAACGGATGCTGACGGCGGACGGCGCTATGGGAACGCTGTTGTACTCCTACGGTATCGAATACTGCAACGAGGAATTGAACATCCAGCGCCCGGAAGTGATTGAGAAGATCCACCGCGACTATATTGCGGCCGGGGCGGACATCATCCAAACGAACACATACGGGGCGAATGCCCATAAACTGGCGCGCTATGGACTCGAAGAACAGACCGAAGCGATCAATAAAGCGGCGATTGCGATCGCCAATAAAGCCGCAAAAGACGGCGGGCAATTCGTGCTCGGCACAATCGGCGGCATCCGCGGCATCCGCAAAAGCGATGCGACTTTGGATGAAATCGTCGCCATGGTCGACCAGCAAGCACAGCATCTATTGTCCGGCGACCCGGATGGCTTGCTGCTTGAGACGTATTATGATTTCGAGGAACTGGCGGCGACCGTTAGCCATCTGAAGAAACTGACCGACGCCCCGCTAATCGCGCAATTATCGATGCACGAACCCGGCATCTTGCAAAACGGCATGAGCTTGAACGAAGGATTGAAACGGCTCGATGCGCTCGGCGCAGAAATTGTCGGCGTTAATTGCCGTCTCGGCCCGCACCATACGATCCAGGCGTTTGAAGGCGTCGAACTGCCGGAAAAAGCCTTTTTGTCCGCTTACCCGAACGCTTCGCTATTGGATATTGAAGACGGGCGCATCGTCTATGAATCGGAAGCCGATTATTTCGGCCGTGCGGCATTGCTTTTGCGCGAAGAAGGCGTGCGCCTCATTGGCGGTTGTTGCGGCACGACGCCAAAGCATATCGAAGCGGTGAAAAAACGCATTGGCCATTTGCAGCCGATCACCGAAAAGAAAGTCGAAGAGAAAAAGCCGATCGTCATCCGTGAAGCGGAAGCCTTGAAAGACAAGCCTTTGCACGAAAAAGCGAAAACCGAGCGGACCATCATCGTCGAACTCGATACGCCGCGCCATTTGGATGTCGAGAAATTCCTTGAAGGTTCAAAAGCATTGGACGCAGAAGGCATCGATGCCATCACGATGGCCGACAATTCACTGGCCTCGCCGCGCATCAGTAATATGGCGATGGGCTCGATCCTCAAGCATAAGCAGGATGTCAGACCTCTTGCGCATATTACCTGTAGAGACCGCAATTTGATCGGCCTGCAATCACATATCATGGGGCTGAACGCACTTGGTATCCACGACATACTCGCCGTTACGGGTGATCCGACAAAAGTCGGCGATTTTCCGGGTGCGACAAGCGTCTATGATGTCTCGAGCCTAGAATTGATCCAGCTCATCAAAAAGCTCAACGAAGGCATTTCATTCTCCGGGAAACCGCTCCGGAAAAAAGCGAATTTCTCGGTCGCTGCCGCGTTCAACCCGAACGTCCGCGTGGTGGAGCGAGCTGTTCAAAGGCTCGAGAAAAAAATCGAAGCCGGGGCGGATTATTTCATTTCACAACCGGTCTATACGAAAGAGAAAATCATCGAGATCCACGAGGCGACAAAGCATCTGGACACGCCGATTTTCCTTGGGGTCATGCCGCTGACGAGCATACGCAGCGCCGACTTCCTGCATAATGAAGTACCGGGCATCAAATTGTCGGAAGAGGCACTTGACCGCATGAGGGCTTGCGGCGAAGACAAAGAAAAATCGACCGCGGAAGGCATCCAAATCGCGAAAGAATTGATCGATACCGCAGCGGAATTGTTCAACGGCATTTATTTGATCACGCCATTTGTGCGCTACGACATGACGGTGGAATTGATCCGCCACATCCGACAACTAGATTTAAAGAAAGCGAGCGATCGTGCCTATGCCTAAACATTTAATTGAACAGCAGCTCGAAAAACGCATCCTCATCATCGACGGTGCAATGGGGACGATGATCCAAAATGCAGATTTGTCTGCCGAGGATTTCGGTGGCGAAGAATACGACGGCTGCAATGAATACTTGAATATTGTCCGACCCGATGTGCTTGAAGGGGTGCACGACGCTTATTTGGAAGCGGGCGCTGACATCATCTGCACAAACACATTCGGCGGCACGCCAGTCGTTTTGGATGAATACGGGCTCGGTCATCGTGCAGCGGAAATCAATCAAAAAGCGGTGGAAATCGCTAAAATCAGCCAAGCGAAATATTCGACGCCGGAATGGCCGCGCTTTGTTGCGGGCGCACTCGGCCCGACGACGAAAACTTTGTCGGTAACAGGCGGCATTACATTCGACGAATTAAAAACCGATTTCCAGGTACAGGCGAAAGCCTTAATCGAAGGGGGCGCGGATTTACTACTCCTTGAGACGAGCCAGGATATGCTCAATGTCAAAGCGGCGACGATCGCGATACGCGATGCCTTTGAAGAAACCGGAGTGGAATTGCCGGTGATGATTTCAGGGACGATCGAACCGATGGGCACAACGCTTGCTGGACAGACGATTGAAGCCTTTTACGTGTCGATCGAACATATCAAGCCGCTTTCTGTCGGTTTGAACTGTGCGACAGGGCCGGAATTCATGACCGATCATTTGCGTTCGCTGTCTGAACTGTCGACAGGCTATGTCAGCTGCTACCCGAACGCCGGACTGCCGGACGAGGAAGGGCATTACCACGAGACGCCGGAATCTTTGTCGAAAAAACTGCGCGGCTTTGCTGAAAAAGGCTGGCTCAATGTCGTCGGCGGCTGTTGCGGCACGACACCAGCACATATTGCGGCAGTGCGTGAAGCGGTCGACGGGCTGGCTCCGCGCGAGCGCAATGAAACGAGCCATGGACATGCGGTGTCAGGCATCGAAGTGCTCGAATACGACGAGTCGATGCGTCCGCTATTTGTCGGCGAACGCACGAACGTCATCGGTTCGCGCAAATTCAAGCGGCTCATTATCGAAGGGAAATTCGAGGAAGCGGCGGAAATCGCACGCGCCCAAGTGAAGAACGGTGCGCACGTCATCGATATTTGCCTGGCGAACCCGGACCGCGACGAACTTGAAGACATGGCGGCATTCATGCAGGAAGTCGTCAAAAAAGTGAAAGTGCCGCTCGTCATCGACTCCACGGATGAAGACGTTATCGAAGCGTCGCTGAAATTCTCCCAAGGCAAAGCGATCATCAACTCGATCAATTTGGAAGACGGGGAAGAACGTTTTGATGCGGTCATGCCGCTCGTGAAAAAATACGGCGCTTCGGTCGTCGTCGGCACGATTGACGAAATCGGCATGGCGGTGACGCGTGAGCGCAAACTCGAAATTGCGGAACGCTCGTATCACTTGCTGACGGAAAAATGGGGGCTCGCACCGGAAGACATCATTTTCGATCCTCTCGTGTTCCCGGTCGGAACAGGCGACGAGCAATACATCGGCTCGGCGGTTGAAACGGTCGAAGGCATCCGCCTCATCAAGGAAAAGCTGCCGCGCGCTTTGACGATTCTCGGTGTGTCGAATGTGTCGTTTGGCTTGCCGCCGGTCGGCCGCGAAGTATTGAATGCCGTTTATCTCTACCATTGCACGCAAGCCGGGCTTGATTACGCAATCGTCAACACCGAGAAGCTCGAGCGCTTTGCATCGATTCCGAAAGAAGAAGTGAAGATGGCGGAAGAGTTATTGTTCGAGACGACCGACAAAAACTTGGCGGACTTCACGGATTTCTACCGCGATAAGAAAAAGGAAAAAACCGAGGACGATATTCCGGATACCGTGCCGGAGCGCCTCGCTTACTATATTCTCGAAGGCACGAAAGAAGGGCTCATCCCCGATCTTGAGAAAGCGCGCGAGATGTACGAAGACCCGCTCGAGATCATCAACGGCCCGCTCATGGAAGGCATGGCGGAAGTCGGGCGCTTGTTCAACGACAACCAGCTGATTGTCGCAGAAGTGCTGCAATCAGCCGGCGTCATGAAAGCGGCTGTGTCCTATCTCGAAGGCTTTATGGAAAAGAAAGCGGATGATAGCGGAAAAGGCAAAGTCATTCTCGCGACTGTCAAAGGCGACGTCCACGATATTGGCAAAAACTTGGTCGACATCATCTTGTCGAACAACGGCTTTAAAGTGATCGATATCGGCATCAAAGTGACGCCAGCAGCACTCATCGAAGTGATCCGTAAAGAACAGCCGGATATCGTCGGCTTGTCGGGGCTGCTTGTGAAATCCGCCAAGCAGATGGTGTTGACGGCACAGGATTTCCGTGAAGCGGATATCGACGTGCCGATTTTAGTCGGCGGTGCGGCCTTGTCCCGCCGCTTTACCGAAACGAAAATCGCCGCGGAATACAACGGCCCTGTCATTTACGCCAAAGACGCGATGCAAGGGCTGGACCTTGCGAACCGCCTGCAAAGCGGTGCCGGAAAAGCAGTCTTGCTCGAAGAACTCGGCGCACAAAAAGAAAAGCGCCAAGCACAAGATGCCGCGCGCGCAGAAAAAGGCGCTGTCGCCATTTTGGAAAAGCCGGTCAAGACCGTTCGCGAAGATGCGCCAGTTTACGTGCCGAACGATTTGCGCAGGCATGTATCGAAAGAGTATTCAGTCGCGCATCTATACCCGTACGTCAATATGCGCACATTGATCGGCCATCACTTGGGGCTCCGAGGCTATAGCGACAAACTGTTGCAACAAGGCGATGCGCGGGCTGTGGAATTGCACGAACTCGCGACCAAGTTTCTCCAGTCAGGAATACTGAAGCCGGCAGGGATGTATCAATTCTTCCCGGCGCAATCCGACGGCGACGATGTCATCATCTACGACCCGAAAGACGCTCAAAAGGAAATCGAGCGCTTCACATTCCCGCGCCAAGCTAAAGCGCCATTCCTCTGTCTGGCTGATTACTTGAAATCAACCGCAAGCGGCGAGATGGATTATGTCGCGTTCATGCAAGTGACGGCAGGGCACGGCGTACGTGCGGAAGCGACACGCTTGAAAGAGGCGGGGCGTTTCCTCGAAAGCCATGCGCTGCAGGCGACCGCTTTGGAACTCGCGGAAGGATTTGCAGAACGCATCCATCAGGAAATCCGCGACCAATGGGGCTTCCCGGACGCGACGGATTTCTCGATGCGCGACCGATTCGCGGCGAAGTACCAAGGGCAGCGCTTCTCGTTCGGCTACCCGGCCTGCCCGAATCTGGAGGACCAGGCGAAATTGTTCGGCCTTATCAAACCAGAAGACATCGGCGTCCACTTGACGGAAGAATTCATGATGGACCCGGAAGCATCGGTATCGGCGATTGTCTTCGCCCACCCGGATGCGCGTTATTTCAATGTAGAATAAAGGAAACGGACCAGGGAAGCCTGGTCCGTTTTTTAAAATTGGA
Source organism: Planococcus rifietoensis (assembly GCF_001465795.2). Classification (NCBI taxonomy): domain Bacteria; kingdom Bacillati; phylum Bacillota; class Bacilli; order Caryophanales; family Caryophanaceae; genus Planococcus; species Planococcus rifietoensis. Next base: position 279,986 of record NZ_CP013659.2, read on the forward strand.
CAATTAAAGTCAATGTGGCTTTCCGAAGTTTACTGCCCGCTTTCCGTGGGCTCGCGCCTAAGCCTCCTCATCCGCTTCGCTCCTTGCGGGGTCTCGGTCGTCTCGCTGATCCACTGGAAAGATAAGGTCGAACTACGTGAGTCATTATCTTTGCGAAGTAATGCGCAGCATTATTGAGCAGAAGGTTTTACGGGCAGACACTTCTCCAAGCCACTTTGCCTTTTCATTAATTTTTGAGTCTGTAAGGATACCTGCTATTTGATGAGTTTAAGTAGTCATTCCTTCTTCAATAATCTGAAAATCAACGTGAAATCAATGATCCGTTTTTTCAATGGGCTCGAGTGGTATGATGAAGATTAGAGATTAAAAGGAGGTGCGGACGTATGACCGTCTTGAATATTTTGGATTACTCGCCGATCGATGAAGGCGAAACGGCGGCTTCCGCGCTGCGCTCGACGGCGGAATTGGCGAAACTGGCGGACCGCTTAGGCTACAAGCGCTATTGGGTCGCGGAGCACCATCAAGTGTTTTCCGTTGCCGGCAGTTCACCGGAAATGCTCATGATGCATTTGGCAACGCTCACCGAACGGCTGCGCATCGGCTCGGGCGGCGTTATGCTGCCGCATTACAGCGCCTACAAAGTGGCGGAGAATTTCCGTCTGCTTGAAGCGCTGCACCCGAACCGGATCGATCTCGGCGTCGGGCGTTCACCGAGCTTCCGGCTCGTCAACCAGGCGCTCAACGAATCCAAAGGCAAGCGCGTGCCCTATGCCCAGCAGCTCATCGACCTGGAGAAATATTTCACCGATGATGTGGACAGTGAACACCGCTTCCAGAAACTAAAAGCGACACCAATCACAGAAACAGCGCCTGAACTGTGGCTTCTCGGGACAGGTGAAGGCTCGGCGAAACTTGCGGCTGAACGCGGCATGGCGTATGCCTATGCGCATTTCGCCCGCCCTGAAAAAGCGGGCATCGATGCGATCGAACGCTACCGCGAAACGTTTATCCCGTCCGGAATGCGTAAGCAGCCGCATGTCACCATCGCTGTTTTCGCCATTGTGGGCGAGACGGAAGAGCAAGCCGAACAACTCGCTAAAGCATTCGATTTATGGCTATTGTTCGTCGAATCGGATTTCCAGCCGCCGTATTACCCGTCGGTTGGAACAGCTGAAAAACGGCGCCTCAGTGCAACAGAGCAAGAGCGCGTCGAACGCAACAGAAGCCGTATGCTCGTTGGTACGGCCGAACAAGTTAAAGAGCAAATTGAAACGGTTGCCGAACAGTTCGAAGCCGATGAAATTACCATCATCCCGAATATTGCCGGCCATCAGGCGCGTATGGACACTGTGCGTTTACTGGCTGAAGCATTTAACATGAAATGAGGTAGTAAGAAATCGGAATTTCTGAGTGCTCGCTTCGTATACTAGAAATTACACTTTGAATTGTCTGAATGGACATCGACACTCAGGCACTGCCTATTGTTTGATAAACAAAACCGCCAGGAATTTTCCTGGCGGTTTTGTCTGGAAAGGCTGAGAAAGAATGGCGAAGCTGCCGGTCGAGAACAAGCGATTGTTCCTTATTCCTGCGGTTTGGTCCAAGTAACTTTCCCGTCGTCCTTGTCGAATTCAATAATGACATCTGTGACATTCTTTATCTTTTCTTTGAGTTGTTGTTCAATATAATCCCGGATATCGTCTGCTTCTTCGATTGTCATTGACGGATCTACTTCCACCTTGAGTTCGATATGCAGGCTGTCTCCTTCTTTAATAGCATACAAATCTTGAATATCCCTTATTTGTGGATGCTCCATGAGTTTGCTGCCGATGCGTGCTTGCAAGCCGAGATCTGCCACGCCGAGAACACCGGCTGCATTGTCGAGAAAGATTCGGCCGACGACTACAATAAGCGAAATCCCGATAATGATGGAAGCATAGCCAGTTGCGCTATGGAAGGGTGTGTAGGTGGAGACGACAATAGCCAATAGCGCCAATAACGCTCCGCCGACTGCCACATTGTCTTCTAGAAAAACCAGTTTGGTGGCAGGTTTTGCTTCTTTGGCATGTTTGTAACTTGCAGGAATGATTTTGAAGCCGCTCACTTGGTCTTTTGGTAAATGCTCCGTGATTTCTTTCATGGCTTTATAAAGAACGGCAGCTTCAAGAATGGCTGCTGTTCCCAAAACGCTAATGTTAAGCCAGAACCAATCCTCGGAATGGGTGGCGTTTGAAATGTGGTGGATTCCTTCTATAATCGTTTCATAGGCAAGTACCCCGACTACCAGGACCGCACCTAATAAAACCAGGTTCACTAAACGGCCAAATCCGCCCGGAAACCGTTCTGTTGGTTCTTTCTTGCTCAGTGCAGAACCTATAAAAACAAAAAATTGGTTAGCAGCATCGCCGTAACTATGCATCATTTCTGCAAACATGGCGACGTTACCGGTGATGAGGTAAGCTGCAGTTTTAATAATGGCGACAATCGTATTGACAATTGCTGCCCATAATGCCGATTTCGTACCGAATTTCAGCAACCCGATAAATTCTTTCATAATGCTTGCCTTCTTTCTAGGGAAATTATAAGATCACGTAAGTTTATTCCCTTATTAACGGGCACAAAACGTATGGCTTGCGAGAAAGAAAAGCTTGATGGAGAAAAATTTCAAGTGTTCTTAATCCGTCGGCTGTCAGTTCGCTCGTTTTTGACCGATAAGTGGCGGAGTCTGTATTTTGTGACAAAGATGCATCATTTTGCGCAATTAGTTGACCTTTGATTCGGACCATGAAACTATAGAAATAGCACAACAGAGAGGAAGATCGAGCGATGAAAAAGAACTGGTTATGGCCGGTGATGGCAGCCGGGCTGTTCATTTCAGCTTGCGGCGCAGAAACGGCAGAAGATCCAACCGACACGGCAACTGAATCCGCTGAAGAAACCGAAACCGCTTCGGCTGTGGATAGTGCAGCCATGGAGCTTGAAGTCCCGTTTGACGGCGTGATGGACCATGTCCATGGCATGGGCTATATCGAAGAAAATGGCGGATTGTATTTCGCTTCGCATCATGGATTGAAAGTGCACCGCGACGGAAAGTGGACAGAAATCGAAGACCAATACCATGATTTCATGGGCTTTAATGCGACAGCAACCGGTTTTGTAACATCAGGGCATCCTGATATGCAATCCGGCATGCAAAATCCGCTTGGTATCAAACGCAGTGATGACGGGGGAGAAACTTTCGACGACCTCGGATTTGAAGGGGAAACCGATTTTCATGAAATGGCAGTCGGCTACAATACGAACAATTTGTTCGTCTTCAACCCGCAGGCAAATTCCGAGATGGAAACCGGCTTCCACCGAAGTGACGATGCCGGAGAGACGTGGCAGCAGACAGCAGCAGAAGGGCTTGACGGCAAAGTGACCTATCTTGCAATGCATCCCGATGATTCGATGATGATCGCAGCAGCGTCGAACCAAGGCATCTTTTTGTCTGAAGATGGAGGCGAGAGCTTTTCGCGCATTACAGAAGGCGAACTCGGGACCGCAGCATTCTTCAGTGAAGATGCACTTTATTACGCCACGTACAGTGAAGAGGCAAAACTCGTGAAACGCGATTTGTCAGGCGGCGAAGAGGAGATTTCCTTGCCGGAGATGACAGAAGACGGCGTCGTTTATGTGGCGCAGCATCCGGAGAATCCGGAGCAGCTGGCAATTTATACAGCCAAAGGCCATGCATGGCAGACGCAGGATGCCGGTGAAAACTGGACGCAAATTTTGAATGCTGGGCAAGTGCAGTAAGCGGCAATAAGTGAATACCTTATCTAGTGGAAGCCTAGCATGACAAACGATCAACACCCGCCCTCAGATTTGAGGGCGGGTGCTTTTTACGTCAGCAAAGCTTTTCCGGAAATCGAGCGTGCGCAATGGATGCCGCTTGCAGCGACGCCGATCGTGCCGCCGCCCGGGAAGATGTGGTCGCCTGTCAAATACAATCCCGGCAGCCCGCTATGATGCGAAATGGATTTGAACAAAGCCGCATCCAAAGTCTGTGCGAAACCGCCGACATAGCCATTCGGCCGTCCGGTATAATGCTGCCAGGCGAGCGGGGCGCCGCTTTCGACGTGGACGATCGCCGAGCGGAAGCCCGGGATATGCTGCTCGATCAACTCCAACATGCGTTCGGAAAGTTCGGTGCGCATCGTTTCATAATCCTCTTGAGACTGCCAATACCCCGGCATCGAATGCGTCGAAATGGTCACGGTCTGGAAGCCTTCAGGTGCGCGCAGCCGGTCATCCATGCGCGAGGCCGACATGAAGAAATGATGCCCTTCATCCATGGCCGCACCGCTTGAAAGCTGGCGGAATTCAGGAAGCGGTGCTGCCAGTTTCTCCGCATCGATCGCCAAATACAAAGTCAAAGTCGTCCAGGTTTCGGTGCTGATGCCTTCTTGCAGCGGGCGCTTTAACCGGTGATGATGATCGACCGGCAACAGCTCTGTCAATAACTGGATCGGCGCATTGAAAACGACGGCATCCGCTTCGTACATGTTGCCGCGCTGGTCGCTGGCATGCCAGACACCATCTTTATGTTCGAGTGTCTGAACGGTGCGCGGCTTTTTCACTTTGCCGCCATTTTCTTTAATGCTGTCCGCCATCAATTCTGCAAACCGGTACAAGCCGCCGGGGACGTAATAAGCACCTTCGTGATAGATATCAAGCGCCACGGCCGCGAGCAAATACGAGACATCTTCCGTCGTCGTCTGCATGCTGTCGATCAACAGCCCATCGAGCACATGACGGAACGCATCGAGTTCGTGGAGGCCGTGCTTTTTCAACACTTCGCCGAGCGTCAGCTGGAATTTCGGCAGCAGGCGCAAATGAACCGGGCGCAAGGCTTTCGTGAGCGCCGCCCATTCCCGCGCATTGGCTGGCGGCAACGCAGGCAGCGGCCCCATCAAGGTGCGGGTGATACGCGCCGTCCGGTACAATTCCGCATAGAACGACAGAATCGCGGTTTTATGCTGTGGAAAATGCGCAGCGAGTTCGCGCACATGCCTCCTGCGGTCTTTATGGAAAACGAAAGTGCCTGTCGGATGAACCATTTCCATCACCCGCTCGAGCGGTTCAAGTTCCATTGGCTTTCCGAGGTGGCGGAATACGCGTTCATGAATGCCGCCGGGCTCGAGTCCCATGCCGAGCGTCGCACCGACTGGAAATAAATACGGATGGCGCTTGTATTTTCCGGCGCAGCCGCCGAGTTCTGCTGCAGCTTCGAGCACGGTCACGTCATAGCCTTCTTTTGCCAGTAAGGATCCGGCCGTCAATCCGCCGATGCCGGCACCGACGACCAATATGCGTTTTGTCATCATGTCCCCTCATTTCTCCCATGAAAAAACGCCCGGCAGATCAGCCGGACGCCTGTCTCTTATGCCACTTGTCTGCAAGCTTCTGCGCATTTCAGGCAAGCTTCCGCGCATTTTTGGCAATGGTCATGGTCATGTTGTTTGCATTCGTTTCCGCATGCTTCACAAATCTCCGCGCATACTTTCGCGAGCTGTGAGACAAACGGCGAGTTGCGTTCAATGGCTTGTGCCAAATAAGCACACATGTCTGCGCATTCGCGGTCGAGCCGGATGCACTCAGCCATCATTTTCACATCGTCTTCTTTCAGGCAAGCATCGAAGCAATGATTGCACGCCACCATGCAGTCATGGAGCGTCTTGGACAGTTCTGCGTGTTTTGCATGTTCTACCATTCCGTAAAACCTCCTATAAGAATTATGTTCATTCGCTTATTCCTTGGATTTCCCGACTGGCAGGAAAATAAACAACTAGCAGTGCAAGCTGCCAAGAAACTCTTGATAACCGTATTTTCCGAAGCTTATTGCTCGCTTTCCGTGGGGCGGGAATCGAGCCTCCTCGTCACTGCGTTCCTGCGGGGTCTCTCAAACCCGCTAGTCCCACAGGAAAGATAAGGTCGAACTACGTGAGACATTATCTTTGTGAAAGTAATGCGCAGCATTATTGAGCAGAAGGGTTTACGAGCAAACGCTTCTCCAAATACTCAGATAGGCCATTGGTTATTAAATGTCGAAAAGCAAAGGTTTTTTTGACTTATAGCGGATTGCGAACTTATTCAACACTCTGCAGCAGATGGTATTCTATCCGTTTTTGCGCAGCCCCGGCTTTTGCTCAAGTTCTTTCATGCGCGTGCGAAACTCGTCTTCCGACAGCTCGCCGCTTGAAAAACGTTCTTTCAATAATTGTGCTTCGTGGTGGGGGGCGGGCAGTTTATGTGGTTTATGGCGAATGAAAAACAGCACGAGACACAGGATGATGAGCACGACCATCAAAGCGACGAGGATAGTAAAGATCCAGAACATCAGCGTTCACTCCGTTCGCTTTCTTTTCTTCCAGTTTACGATATATAACAGAAAATTGCGTCTTTTTTAATTCGAAGAAAATAAATCCTTGTAAGATATTGGATATGCTAAGCTTATGGATAATTCAAAAAAGGGGGAAGCGGGATGTTTACACATAAAATTGATGGAGAGTTGGCGTTGAAATTGGTCGAGATGCAAGACGCAGAGCGGATTTTTGAATTGACGGACCGTTCGCGTGCTGCACTGAAGGAATGGCTGCCGTGGCTCGATCATACGAAAACCGTCGAGGATACGAAAAATTTCATCCAGTCGGGCGCTGAAAGTTTCGCGCTCGGAAAAAGCTTGAATTGCGCGATTGTCTACCAAGGCGAACTGGCAGGAATCGCCGGCTTCAACGAAATCAATGAAGCGAAACAGACGGCCTATATCGGCTATTGGCTCGACACGGAATACCAGGGACAAGGCATCATGACGCGAGTCGCAAAAGCGCTGACGGATTATGCGCTAACGGAGCGCGGGCTCAATAAAGTCGAGATCCGCGCAGCGGTCGGCAACGAGAAAAGCCGCAATATCCCGATCCGCCTCGGCTTCACGGAAGAAGGTATCATTCGCCAAGGAGAATGGCTCTACGATCATTTCGTCGACAGTGTCGTCTACGGCATGCTGAAATCGGAATGGCGTTCTGAAAAAGGTGAATGAAACTCACCTATACTTTTGAGAGTGGTGGAGAAGATCATGATTCGTTATGAATAAAAATGAAATCATCTTTCTACATTCAAAAATCAATATCGTATCTGAGTATTTGGAGAAGCGTTCGCTCGACTCCTGTGGACTAGCGAGACGACCGAGACCCCGCAAGGCGCAAGGCGACTGAGGAGGCTTGGGCGCGAGCCCACGGAAAGCGAGCGATAAGCTTCGGAAAATACGGGTTTCTGATTTTCTCGACCACACAGAAAAAGACTCGTAAAGTTCCCACATCTTTTTTTGCGCAATGTTTCCCACAGCCTTCCTCATTTAGTAAAATAAGAAGGAAACTAGAAATACAGGAGGAATACTATTATGAAGCACTTTCTACTCGGCCTTCTCGTATCAGGCCTTATCGCACTTATCGCTTTCCTGGCAGATGACTGGGCGCTATTGTTCCCGATAGCGGGCGCAGTTGCCGTTATCGCACTTGTCTGGGCGGTCATCTCGTCCATCACAGCAGGCAAGCAAGTGAAATCTTCATTCAACACGAGTTCGGAACGCCGCCGGGCACAGCAGGCGCGCAACGCCAAAGTAAAAAACCTCGTGCTGTTCGCGTTGCCGAATCTGTTGCTGGCGCTTTACGGATTGTTCATACTTTCTTAAACGAAAGAGGGGGATGTCATGCTCAGCTATTATAGTTCGTTGTCTGCGGAAGTTTATGACCTGGATAAGCCGATCGGCAAATCGTTCGGCGATGTCGAGTTCTACAGGGAGCGGCTCGCAGGAAACGAAGGGCGTATTTTAGAACCCGCCACAGGGACCGGGCGCTTGCTTGTGCCGCTATTAGAAGACGGCCTTCACATCGACGGCTTCGACAGTTCATCTGAAATGCTTGATATTTGCCGCGCCCACTGCAAAGAACGCGGCTTGCATCCGAAATTATTCGAAGCGGATATGGAAACCTTCCGCATTGATGTCGAATACGACGCCATCATTCTGCCGGCGGGGACGTTCCAGCTGCTTGCAGGACGTGAACAGGCGATCAAAGCCTTGAAGAATTTCCGCAAGCATCTGGCGCCGGGTGGGCGGTTGCTCGTCGACTTATACGTCCCGCAAGGTTTTGAGATCGACCGGCCGAGAACGCGGACTTGGCAGACGAAAGCTGGCGAAGTGATCACGCTCGAGAGCAAGACCGTCGAAGTCGATTGGATCAAGCAATGTTCCGTGTCGCATAACCGCTACGAGAAATGGCAAGGCGGTAAGCTGATCCAGACCGAACTCGAACGTTTCCCGATGCGCTGGTACGGCGTCGAGGAATTCAAGTTGCTCCTTGGCAGCCAAGGTTTCGAGGACATCATCGTGTCGTCCAATTACGAATACGGCCAGTACCCGAAAAACGCTCAGCATGCCGTCACCTTTGAAGCAATCGCACATATTTGAAGATTGAAAGCTGTTTGGAGAAAAATCCAAACAGCTTTTTGTATGGCCGAAATTCTATATATGATTGGCTGATGGTGTTTCATTCTACTCAAGAGAATCTAAAATGAAACGGCAGCTTTTCAAAAAAGTTAGATTTGCAGCTAATTCGGGTAAACTCGTAAAGGTCTGGAAGTAAAATCGCTGTAACTGCAATCATAGGAAGTTTCTAGATAAGCGAGGCTTTCAGATAGAAAGAAAAGGGGGATCGAGCATGATTACCATACATAAAACCTCTTCTGGCGGAGATTTACAAACAATTGATACCTTCGAGAAGAATAGTTGGATCAATATGGTGGCGCCTTCACAAGAGGAAATCAGGGGAATAGTAGAACGCTTCAATATTCCCATCGAATTTTTAGAAGACCCATTGGATTTAGAAGAAAGCGCACGGATTGAATATGACGAAGAGACAAATTGTACATTGATCATTAACGATCTTCCGATTGTCGATGACAACAGCCCGCAGCTCGACTCTTATATTACAATCCCCATCGGCATCATTTTAGGGGGAGATTTCATCGTCACCATATGCAGCCAAGCGACGAATTCCGTGGAAAACGTCATCAAGAAAAACGTGAATACGTCGATGAAAAATCGCTTTGCGCTTGAAGTGTTATTGTCGATTTCTACCCAGTACATAATGAAGTTGAAGAAATTGAACAAACAGCGCCTCAAAATCGAAAGCAATTTGAAGGATTCTTTAACGAACAAGCAACTATATAAGATCATGGAGATTGAAAAAAGCTTGGTGTACTTCCTGACATCATTAAAAGCGAATGGCGATGTCATCACGAAGTTGTTCCGGACGCATTCCATCAAATTGTATGAAGACGATGAAGACTTGTTGGAAGATGTGAAAATCGAAAACAACCAAGGAATTGAAACGACCGAGTTGTATACCAGAATCTTGGACAGCATCACGGGATCGTATTCTTCGCTCATATCGAATGAATTGAACAATACCATGAAAACCTTGACCCTTTTCACGGTTTTCTTGACCCTGCCGACTTTGATCTTCAGCTTCTTCGGCATGAATGTGGCTTTGCCTGTTTCCGGGCAGGAGCCTGGTTCATGGATTACGACACTGGTTCTGTCCGCCATTTTGATGCTTGTGATCGCGGTTTCTCTATGGAAAAGAAGAATATTTTAGCCGAAAACGCCTGGAGATAAATCCAGGCGTTTTTTTATATGCTTTTTAACTGGGATTCAGCAATGAAAATTAGAGGGTTAGTGGCGGGCGGGGCGAATGTATATACTAACAATCGACAGTGCGGATCTATGCCGCTTGCTATTACTGCTGCCTTGGCCATGAGAATTCATCGTCAAAAAAGGAGTGTAGAACATGGATGAAAAAGAAATGATTCCGTTCCAATCGTCTCCGGTACGCCCGATTTTCGAAAAGTTTTCAAGTGCGCGTGATGTGTCGCTCGTCTACGGCGACCCGATCGAGATGCAGGGCAGAACCATCATTCCAGTTGCGAGAATCAGGTATAGCGTAGGAGCAGGTGCTGGCGGCGGCTATGAACGGGAAGACAAAGATTCAGAATCGCCGGGCTTCGAGGAATTTGAAGGTGGCCACGGTGAAGGGGCAGGCGGATCGTTCTCAGTGAAGCCGGTCGGCATCTACGACGTGACAGCGGAAAAAACCATCTACCGGCCCATTGTCCCGATTGAGCTCATCGTGATGCTGCCGCTTATGATGACCGGCCTTGGGTTTTTGATGGCATCGAGCCAGAACAAAAGCAAAGGCGGCAAGCACAAAAAGCGCATGCAAGCCGGAAAACGCTGCGAGAAGAAAGGAAAAGGCAAGAAAATGAAAGATATGCATAGCGGCTGAAGTGAAACAAGACGGTGACGAAAGCGAAAACCACCTGGGGATTGATCTCCAGGTGGTTTTTTTGAGCTAATGCAGTCTTCTAATTCGTGCCAAGTAATTGAATAATCGGCGATTCGGAAGAAATTATATCCAATTGATGTTCCATACAGGCGAAAGAGAAATGCTGGTAGCTGATTTCTTCTTGTCTTTCCCGTTCCTTCAAATTCGTTCGGTTCTCCAAATAAGTGAGAAGATCAGATTGTTGATAAATACGAAAAGCATGTGCTGTGTCAGAGTCAGACATTCTTGTGAAATCTTCGGAAGTTACGGAATACGTGGCATATGAACGGAAATCAATATGCCATCTATCCATTGTGCCGGGAAGGTTCAAGAGCAGGTCTGTTTCATTCTTGCTACCGCGTATAGTAATACGCAATGCGGCCCCTGGAAGTCTTGTTTCTGCAAATCCTTCAAAGGCTATAAAATAATCTTCTTGTGATAGCAATCCCAAATCTGTCATCAAATCGATCCTTTCATTGGGTGTTAATAGCAGGGGAAGTAGCAAAGAGTCGGTTCGAGGCGAAAAACAACAGTACCGGAGGCAGCAAGGTGAATAAGGACAGCACACCTGCTAGCGAGAACAGTACAGCGGGCACAAAGCGGTTCAAATTGATCGTCAATAACCCGCCAACACTCAATAAGGCGGATGCGACGAGCAAATAAAAAGGATAAAAGAGCAATTGTTTTGCCCCCTCCACCACGTCGGCGGCGAATATTTCCGAATTCATCTGAGCTTCTGTACGTGTCATTTCCCGCTGGACTTTTGGGTCATTCTGGAATAGCTCTGTAAATTGGTTTCGGGCAATTTGATTGTCATCAAACGAGAAGATTAAAAAGCCTGACAATCCTGCGCATATCAGCAATAGCGCCAGAGAAGTGATTGCTAGTTTAATGGGAGTGAATAAACTTTCGATTGAGATGATTAGCCCTCCTTTAAAGAAATCGATTTTATTTCATTTCGATATAGATTTGGAAATTCCTGCTATTTTTTATAAGAAGTGAAAAGATAGATAAAATAGTTCTCTCATAGCATGACTAAATGAAAAAAATCCATATATATGCATTTTTACATGTTATATGGAAAAAATACGCTTAATAGCTTTTAGGGATCGGTGGAGGGGGTACGTGAATAACAAGGAGGCGTTATGAGTGAAGAATGTAAAGAAAATGGCTGGAATGACTTTTGCTGTACTTCTACTCGCAAGCTGCCAAGAAACTGAAGATCAACCCCCTAGCACAGAGGACACAGATTCTCCAAGTGAAACTACACCTGATGAGGAAGAAGCGGTAGAAGCAAAGGAAAGTAACGAAGATAGCCAGGACAATGGGGATGAAGAAACGTCGGATGAACCGGTCGATCAGACAGTTGACGGTGCTTCAGATGGTTTTGAAGAAACTCAGGCGAGTCCATCCTATTCTATCGAGACACATGCCTATGTCACAGAAACCGGCTATCTTACCGCATTCAATATTAAACGCGGTGAGGATGAAGAGGGCATAGCTGAAAAAAGCTTGATGCAATCTCTGATTGAAAACGATCCTACTACACTAGAAATTCTGGGATCTTATGCTGAGCTGACTGTTGATATGCCGACGCTTAACGTGAAATTTACTGAAAAGGGAGGAGGTGCATTATCCACAACTTCTGCGCAAACGACCTTTTTCTATAGCTCGTTGTTTGGAATCAGTGATCTATATGGCATTGAAGAAATTGTGTTTACCAATCCCGAGGGAGAAGAAAATGTCATTGTAGCTCAGCGCTTAGTGGACAAGCCCTTGATTGTTGAAGAAGAAAGAGGTATTTCGCGCGGTTACTATACAATGTACGACAAAGAGCTGGAGCAGACCAACTTCTTAGCTGGCGTGGATGTCGGAGAGCAAGTGGCGGATGAAAACGGTGAACCCTTGTCCTTTCCTGAAACAGTGGAAGCGATGAAGACAGTGGATCAGGAAGAGGCAACTTACTCATCAGCTATGGTGAAAGGAGTGGAAGTGGTTGACGCTTCACTCGAAAACGAGACGGCTACAGTACGCTTCACATCAGATGAAGAGACAGTCACAGAACCCGACCTGATCGTCTTTGAAAACGCAATGCAACTGGCAGCTCTTGACTTCCGTGTAGAGGAACTCCGTTTAATAAACGAAACTTTAGAAGAAAGCACCACGTACCCGTTTGCAGTGAAGTAATGATTAGTAGAGATAAAAAGTTCTAAAACATCCAGCCAGAAAAAACCCAGAGACATGATCTCTGGGTTTTTCGTATTCACGCATTATTCAGCTGGAGTACCAGGTGCAATTTCGTATGATTTCTGTACGGTTTCGTTGCGCTCGCCCAAGCCTTCAGTGGTTGTTTTGCTCCACATGGCTTCCATTCGTTCTTTTACTTGTGGAATCATTTTTTCCGGGATGACGTTGCGGTATTGATTCGTCTCGCCAAGAATCACTTTTACCGACGGTTCAGTGACTTCTTTCGGATCGAATTGCTCGTATGGGAAAGCGGCTTTCTCGTAGTCGAAGACTGTGTTCTCCGAATCAGACTGCCAGTTTTTCCATGTTTCGAACTCGCGGTCATTAAAGCCAGTTAAATATGGCCCTGGGTTAATCGTTGCTACTTCCACATTGAATTCCTGCAGCTCTTTGCTCAAGGAATCTGCGAAAGCTTCAGTCGCGTGTTTCGTGCTGCAATAAGGTCCCATTAATGGATCTGCCATCAAGCCGGATACAGAAGAGACGAAGACGATGCGGCCGGATTTTCTTTCCACCATTTGACGTGCAAAGCCTTTCGTCAATAGTACCGGGCCGAATACATTGACCTCGAATTGGTGGCGCAAGTTTTCTTCTGGGATATCGACGAGGGATCCGCCTTCAGATACTGCCGCATTGTTTACCAAGACATCAATGTCCCAGCCCCATGCTTTTTCGCGGTCTTTCGGGTTCGTGACGTCCAATTTTTCGATTTGCATTGATACGCCGCGCTCTTTCGCTTCCTGTTCCAAAGCAGAAACCTGTGAAATGATTTCAACACCCGCGATGACAGATTTGCCTTTTTCCGCCAAGCTGAACGCAATGTTTTTGCCGAATCCGGTGCCAGCACCGGTGATTAGTATTTTTTCGTTTGCCATTCTAAATTCCTCCTCGGGTTGTTTGTTGCTGTCGTTTTTACTTATACTTCCAATGCATACCCAGGATGTACCCCAACTTAAACGGAAAATGGCTAATTCAAAAAAGAGATGGACCGTTACCGGTTCATCTCTTTGAAAGTTGTAATTTAGTTATAGTGAAGAATGATTCCGTGTTTCCAAACCGTGCAATAGCTTCGCCGATGCCAAACGGTTTCTCACCGAGATGCCGATCCATGCAGCGAGCACGGCCTTGATGACGCCGACGAGGATGAACGGCGCGAATCCGCCCATAAAGGCGCCGGTCCAGGAAAGTTCCGCAAAGACCTTTAGCCAAACTGTTCCAAAGCCGAGTGCGACAAATATGCCGAGGATGTTGGCGATGACGGCGTTCATGACCGTAAAGCCCATCTTCTCGAGATAATAGCCGATGACAAAAGCGGTCGGGATGAACCCGAATAAATAGCCGCCCGTCGGCCCGAACAAGCTGCCCAAGCCTCCTGATAGTTGTGCGAATACCGGGATTCCGGCAGCGCCGATTGCGAGATACACTAAGATGGATAATGTGCCATAGCGTGCGCCTAGAATCGTGGCGGCAAGGCCGATTGCCAAAGTCTGCCCGGTAATCGGCACGAGCGGCAAAGGAATGGTGACTTGAGCGAGTATGCCGATAATGGCGGCGAACAAAGCCGTTACGATCATCATCCGCAATTTTTTGTTTGAGTGTGCCATGCGAAAACATCCCTTCAAAATTGCGTTAACTAATTTATAAATTAAGTTAACTCAATAATATCTGAACATGTCACAAAGTGTCAATAAGCTTTTCGACAATCAACGACAGATCAAATCTTCCGGCTTGCGACCATAAGTGCAAAAACGAGGACGAATGCTGGAAACTGTAATGATAAAATGAGAAGAGATAAGATAGAGAAAAGAGAGGAGGCGGCGGCTATGGAAATGGAAATGGAAATGGAAGCGAAGTTCACGTTCGATGAGATGTGGGAGAAGATCCTGGATTGCGACCGGAAATACGACGGTTTGTTTTTCACGTGCGTGAAAACGACGAAGATCTATTGCCGGCCGTCTTGCCGATCGCGCAAGCCGAAAAAGCGCAACGTGGAATTCTGTTTTTCCATTGAAGAAGCGGAGAACCGCGGATTTCGGGCATGCAAAAGATGCCAGCCGGAAATTGAACAATCGCCCTATGTAGAATTCACACAGCAAGTCATTGCTTTTTTAATGGACCACTACCAGCAAAAAATCGGCTTGGAAGAAGTGGCCGCCCATGTCGGCATGAGCTCCTCGTATGTAGACCGGCTGTTCAAGCAGGAAACGGACGAAACGCCTCGTTCATATTTGGAGAAAATCCGCATCGACAAAGCGGCGTATTTACTGGCGAACACCAATAAAACGAATTTGGAAATTTGCCTCGAGACGGGCTTTCAAAGTACGTCGCATTTCTATAAAGTGTTCCGGGATTTGAAACAGCAATCTCCGGGCCAATACCGGAAAGAGAAAGGAGCGGGGCGGAATGGATAGCGAAACGGAAACACAGCGGCTAAAAATTCCCACGCCGGCAGATTTTAATTTCACGGAATGCCTGGCCATTCTCGGGCGTTCTGATCAAGAACTGCTTCACACAATTCAGGATGAGCGCCTCACCAAGCTGTTAGCTCTTGAAGACGAAACAACCTTATTCGATTTGAGCCATTCCGGCGAGTCCTTGCATATCGAATTTCCGCATCATTCACCGTCTGAACAAGGGAGACAGGCAGTCGTCCGGTATGTGGCGGAGTGGTTCGACTTGGAAACTGACCTGCAGCCGTTTTACGCGATGGCGGCAAGCGACCCGGTCCTCCGGGAAGTCGTGGAGCAGCACGCAGGACTGCGGATAATGGGCATGCCAGATCTATTTGAGGCGTTCGTCTGGGCCATCACCGGCCAGCAAATCAATTTAACTTTCGCCTATACCTTAAAACGGCGTTTGATCGAACAGTTCGGCACTTCGCATACAGTAGGCGGAGTCGAGTATTGGGCCTTTCCATCCGCCGAAAGAATCGCTTCGCTGGAAGTGGAACAATTAAGAACGCTGCAATTTTCGGGGCGAAAAGCGGAATACATCATCCACATCGCTGAGCAAATCGCTGATGGGCGTCTCGTGAAAGATGAGCTGCTTGAGAAAACAGAGCAGCAAGTAGAAAAACAATTGTTGGCGATCAGAGGCGTCGGGCCGTGGTCTGCGCATTATGTCATGATGAAATGCCTGCGCTTCACTTCTGCCTTTCCGATATCGGACGTCGGATTGCACAATGCCTTGAAGCATCAATTGGGAATGGAGCAAAAACCGAGCATTGCCGAGATTGAGAGTTTGGCGGAAAACTGGGCAGGTTGGCAAGCGTACGCGACATTTTATTTATGGAGGGTATTATTATGACTGAACTGCATCAAGTGGATTATCCATCGCCGATTGGCGTCGTCGAAATCACCGGAACCGAACAAGCCATCGTGTCGCTTTATTTCAGCGAACGGGAACAGCCGCTGCATGCGGTTCAACCGGACACGCCTCAAGTGCTGAAAGAGTGTTTACAGCAATTGGATGAATACTTCAAAGGGCAACGAACGGAATTCACCGTGCCGTGCCTTTCTTCAGGGACCGAATTCCAGCAAAAAGTATGGGCGGCGCTGCCTGATATTCCTTACGGCGAAACGGCTTCATACCGCGATATCGCGACAGCTGTCGGCAACGAGAAATCCGTCCGGGCAGTAGGGAACGCCAATAGCAAAAACAAAATCAGCATCATCATCCCGTGCCACCGCATCATAGGGTCGAACGGCAAATTGACGGGATACGCCGGCAGCCTGACCCGCAAAGAATGGCTATTGAAGCACGAGCAATCGGTGCGAAACGGCCAATCAATAGAGTCATAAAAAAAGGGAAGCAAATCGATTGGATTTGCTTCCCTTTCCTATTTTTTTAGACTAGCTTTCGATGGTCTTGATGACGACTGCCGGATTGCCGCCGACGACGGTGTTCGCCGGCACGTCTTTCACGACGACCGCGCCGGATGCGATGACGGCATTGTCGCCGATCGTGACGCCCGGGTTGATGACGGCCCGCCCGCCGATCCAGACATTATTGCCGATGCGCACCGCTTTGCCGAATTCGACGCCGGCGAGCCGCTGTTCGATATCGAGCGGATGGGTCGCCGTATAGATATGGACGCCCGGCCCGACCAGGCAATTATCGCCGATGCGGATGTCGCAGACGTCGAGGAACACGCAGTCGAAATTGGCGAAGAAGTTATGCCCGACATGGATATTATAGCCATAATCACAGCGGAAGTTCGGCTCGATATACAAATGATCGCCGCTCGAGCCGAGCAATTGGCTCATGAAGCGCTTGCGCTCCTGGCCATCGGTTTCCATCGATTTATTGAACAAACGCAAAAGCCTTTTGGCATTGACGCGCTCGCGCACGAGTACCGGATCGTCCGCCCGGTAAAGCGCACCGGCGAGCATCTTGTCTTTTTCTGTATGCATCCAAATCCCTCTTTTCCGTTCAAATTAAAAGCCGAATAACCGCCTCGCAATAAAGGCGAATGCCGCAACTGCGGTAATGAACGCTGCGACGAAAAACGCTACGGCATAGGACACCAGATTGCCCGGCAGCACCGATTCAGCGATTTCAAAGAAATAAAAATGGATCGCGACCGGTTCTGTGGCATGGCGCATCAGCCATACTTGGACGCCTTTGACGGCAAACAGGATACTGATGGCCAAAAGGACCGAAAACGCTGTCCAGCGAATGCCTTTCCACATAGAACTGCCTCCCCTATTCATGATATGGATATTATAACAGAATAGAAAAACGAGCCGTCATGAAGTTTTCGAATTCTTTGAAAAATTTACATGCAATTAACGTGAAAGACTTTATAATATAGGAAAGGAGTGGAATCAATGAAAACGATCAACCGAACCATTAAAACGGATCAAGGCCAAGCGATCAACTACAGCCTTGTCCTGAACCAAGACCAAACGAGAAAACTCGCGATTTTCCTGCCGGGTATCGGCTATACAGCGAAAAGTCCGCTATTCCATTACACGGAGCGGCTGCTTGCGGAACAGGAATACGACATCCTGCGCATCAATTATGATTACAACAACCCGCTTTATAACGAGTACACGATGGCGGAAATCGAAGAAGCGGTCAAATACGACGTCAAGCAAGTCATCGACCGAGTGTTGAAAGGCAGCATCTACGAAAAATTCTTCCTTGTCGCCAAATCACTCGGCACGATCGCGCTTGCCAATGAGCTCGAGCGCAAGAAATTCAAAGGCGCGAAAACCGTCTGGCTGACGCCGCTCATCAAGCATGAGGACATTTTCCAGGCGATGAAAGAATGCCAGAATCCGGCGCTGAGCTTTATCGGCGACAAAGATCATTATTACGACCGCAGCCGGATGGAAGAACTCCAAGCCAATAAGGAGTTGGATTCGCACGTCCTAAAAGACGTCAACCATGGAATGGACTTCATCGGCGACCCGTTAAAATCAATCGATGTCTTAAAGGCCGTCATCACCGATATCCACGCTTTCTCGAAAAAAAGCATCGAACATGCGTAATGAACTGCCGCCCACTGAGGCGGTTTTTTTATGCCGTTTTTCAAGCAGCGCGACGGGGTATAGTTTCTCCAAAAGGAGGGTGCAGTATGGCATTCGATTACGATTTGGACTATAAGAATTTGGACTTGCGGAAAAACCCTGAACTGTACCGCGTCGGCAAAGGCGAGCAGGGCGTGTTGATGGTGGAACCGTACAAAAGTGAAATCCTCCCCCATTGGCGATTCAAGACGCCGGACATCGCCCAGGAATCGTGCGACAAAATTTCAGAGCTATTCGAAGAATACCGCGAAAAGGATGATTTCGTCGGCATGGACATGGCCCGCAAATTCATCCAAATGGGCTACACCCGCGCACGGCGCTACACGAATTACAAAGGCGGCCGCAAATACAACGAAGACGGTTCGATCAAAGACCGCGAGATCAATGAAGAAAAAGCTGAATCCGCTGCGATCTTCAAAAAACGCTGGGACGAGATTCGAGAAGACGAAGATTATTTGCGCCGCAAAAAGGAGCACCAGAAAAAATACGGCTGAAGCGGTTCAGGCGTGAAACAGAGACACTCATCAAACGTCGAATAAACGAGACGAAAGGGGGAGCGTGCGAATGAATCGGTTGTGGAAAACGATTGTCTTGATTGCCGCGATACTGCTGCTCGGGGCATGTAGCGAGCAGACTTTCAGTAATGGCGAAGAGCCCGGCTCCTATGCCGGCATTTTAATCGTTGAAGGTGAAGAATATGTGTGGGAAGGCGAACTGGAAGGCAGCGAATACAGCGAGTCGGCAAGGATCGGTGCCATCACTCAGTCGACGGCACCGGAAGTCATGCCGATCGCAGATTTTTCTTCCAACTTCCTAGCTGAAGGCGCGGAAGTTTATACAAGCAATGAAGATCCCGACGTGCTTCTCGCGAAACGGCAAGATGGCAGCTGGGATGTGTTCAGAAAAAGTGTTGAGCAAGAATAGTGAAACTGCATCCAGTTGGGTGCGGTTTTTTTTGTGGAATTAAGATGATTGGATGCTTCGTCAATTTGGACGTCGCTGCCTTGCTTTGGGTTGAGCTATGCAGCTGAGATTTTAAATGTTAAATCGTTTTGGCTTTCGATTCAGGCTTCATGATAGTAGTCGCCGCCCGGCTTTGGGTTGGCCTCTTGCAGTGAGCCAAGAAGTACACTTGTCTCACTGTATCGGCTCACCCTTGGCGCTGGGCGGCTGAGACATTTCATTGCATGCTGACTGTTTAGGTAGATCTGCTTCTTTAATCGGTTGCCGGCTAGTGGGGGAATCGCTTCCTAAGGCAGAGCACCTGATCCTACAGCGTTTAAGTCGAAAAGCTAGTGGAGAAATTAACATTCAGAATCGCATTCTCTTGGATCTAAATGATATGAGTTACAGAACAGGAAGCATCTCCACATATTCATTTCCCAGCAAACAGATGCAAAATCGCTAGGGATGGTGTAATCTGAAAGCCAAGCAGATCAACGGAAAAGGATGAACGTATATGAAATCGACTGTCAATGCCAAGGATGTCGCAAAGCTCGCAGGGGTCTCGCAGTCTTCTGTGTCCAGAGTGTTTTTCGACGGAGCGAAAGTTACAGAAAAAACGCGCCAAAAAGTGCTGGCTGCAGCCGAAGAGCTTGGCTACCGGCCGAATGAATACGCTAGAAGCCTGATCACCAACAGTTCAAAAATCATTGGGCTGGTCATGAAAGGCGTTCAGAATCCTTTCTATCCACAAGTCCTCAAGCAATTCACTACTTCATTCAAACAACACGGCTATAGCGTGTTGTTTGTCCATACCAATAATGACGAAATCCAAAGCGAAGACATCGAGACCTTGCTTAATTACAAC